>JAITDE010000033.1 GCA_031282735.1 Oscillospiraceae bacterium
TCCACAAGGGAGCGTTTGTGGATTTCCCCCTTGTTCCCCATCGGAAAGTAGGATGCGATTTTTTCCCATTGGACATCGGTCAGGTCGCTTGGGTAGTTTGTTGGTTTGTATTCTATATCGTTCATAACACGATTATACCACATTTTTGCTATGAGAACAAGTTCTTAGCTTCGCACAGCATACGTCTAATATATTTTCAAATGCTTCCTTCGTCATTTTGCCCTCCGCGGATTATCGACTGAACCTCTTGCGCGACGTGTCACGCAAGCACGGGCGGCACAGCATTTCCGATTTGGCGTTCGGTTTCGCGCAGTTTACAAGGAAACTTGAACGTGTCGGGGAACGACTGTATCCTCGCGGCTTCGCGCATTGAAATGCGGCGCGGCAACGCATTGTGAAACTGAATGTTTCCGTGACACTCGGCGCGTATCGGATAACCGGGACGGTCGGCGATAAGCCGCCGGTTTCCCTGCTCGCCGCTGACATTCGCCAACCTCTTTGCACACGATACCGTGCATAAAGTCAAGTGTTATTTTATGAACAATTTGTAAATTTTTATTCCCACCGCAATTTACTGCAAATGGGGTACTCTTAGACCGTTTTAGAACGTCAAAACCAGTTGCAGCCGCTCCGACAACCACATCCAAAAACTATAAACGACCTGGCAACGGAATCAAAGCGCCAAGCAATTGAGTAAAAACGCGGAACATTTGCAGTAGGATAAACGTCGGGCGAAAAGCAAGAAACCCGCCAATTCAGCGGGTTTCCGTGGAGCTCTTAACCAGATTCGAACTGGTGACCTCATCCTTACCAAGGATGCGCTCTGCCGCCTGAGCTATAAGAGCGTTCGCGCAACGCACAAGGATTGGCTCAGTATAACATAAAAAAGCAAAAAATGCAAGCGTTTTCGGCAATTTGCGGTCAAAAATTTTTTGGTTTTTCCGCTAAAAACGTTTTGTAAATTTCCAAAGTGAGATCCGGAGTGGAATTTGGGTTGGTACTTGACAAGGAAAGAAAAGCCGGATCTGAAATTTACGAAAAACCAAAAAAGCCGAACGCAAACAAATCAATCTGCGTTCGGTTTGGTGTTGGGATTAGTAGCGATCCATGCTCTCGACATCAAGCACAAAAACGGTTGCGCCGCCAACGCGCACTTCGCTCGGAACTTCGTCCGGGCGCAAACCGACACCGTAACTGCTGGTGGTCGTCGCCTCATGTGTGCGCGTTTTTGAAAAATCGTTGATGATCTGCTTGACAAGAGGCACATCTTTTTCTTCCGCGCCAATCAGGAAGGTGGTGTTGCCAACCATCAAAAAGCCGCCCGTCGTGCTTAGTTTTGTCACACCAAACTTTTCCTTGGTGAGCATTGAGGCGACAGCCGCGCTGTCATCGTTGTTCACGATTGCGATAATAAGTTTCATGGGCGTACTCCTTTGTTGTTTTTCATGATTATAGCAAACTTGCGCCGGTTTGTCAACGGCTTAAACGGCTTAAAGGTTCGGTAAGATCATACGCTGGCTACGTTTGTCGAGCGCGTAGACGTCCGGGATTTCGTAGCGGTTGTCGTTGGCGTCGCGGATCAAAACGCGTCCGCCGTAGAGTGGCTTTACGGAGGCGATGTGGTTGCGCACCTCAAACGTGAATTCACCGCGATCGGTTTCGACCGTCCACATCCACACTTGAAAGTTTTCGCTGATTTTGATGAAGCGTTTGATGCGCGGGATCATATAATATTCACGCAAACTGTTTTCGAGCACTTCGCGGGACGCGGGCATCAGCGTTGTGATATCGCGCACGATCGCGATTTCGGCGCCCTCGCTGTCGAGCAATGTGATGTATTTTTCGGTGCCGCTCACGGGGAACAGGCGGCGGGGTTCAAGACCGTAGAAAACTTCTTTGGTGTCGAAAAATTCCACATCCACCAAAATGCCGTCATTGGATGTGATCCGCGCGTCCGCGCCGTCGATATAACGAATTTGCATGCCGCTTCCTCACTTCAAATTTTATCATGCTTCCGACTTCTTTTCTTGACTTCTTTTCTTGAAAGAAAAGAAGCAAAAGAACTTTTCCCGCTTCGCGCTGTCATGTTTCATCCGCGGTTAAGGCTTTCCGTCCAATGTCTTTTCGGTAATACATGCCGTCGAATTGCACATGGCGCATGGCTTCGTATGCTCCCGCAATTGCGTCGGACAACGCCGATTCTACCTGCGTCACGCCCAAAACACGCCCGCCCGATGTCGTCAAAGCGCCGCCGTCCAACTTCGTTCCCGCATGAAAAAGCAACGCGCCGCCTGTATCGCCGATTGTAATCGGTTTGCCAACCTCATACCTTTCGGGATATCCGCCCGATGCCGCAATAACGCAGCACGCCGCGCCCTGCTTCCATCGCACGTCAATCTCATCCAAACGCGCTTCGGCGACAGCCCGCATAATCGTGAATAAATCGGTTTCGAGCAAAGGCAAAACAACCTGTGTTTCGGGATCACCGAAACGGCAATTGTATTCAATCACTTTCGGACCGTTCGGCGTGAGCATCAAGCCGAAATAGAGGCATCCTTTGAATGGCGCACCCTCCGATTGCATGGCTTTGACGGTGGGCAGAAAAATATCACGAACGCAAACGGCGGCAATTGCGGTCGTATAATATGGATTTGGCGCGATCGTGCCCATCCCGCCCGTGTTCAGCCCCGTGTCGCCATCGCGCGCCCGCTTGTGATCCATGGACGACACCATTGGCACGATTGTTTTGCCGTCGCAAAAACTGAGCACCGAAACTTCAGGACCGGTCAAAAACTCCTCAATCACAACGCGATTGCCGCTCGCGCCGAATTTTCCATCCAAAAACATGCTTCGCAACGTCGTGATTGCCTCAGTTTCGTCCTGTGCAATCACAACGCCTTTGCCCAAGGCCAAGCCGTCCGCTTTGACGACGATCGGATATGTGTTTTTCTCTCGCAAGTATGCCCGTGCGGCTTCAAAGTCCTCAAACGCGGCATAGGCGGCGGTTGGGATGTTGTATTTTTGCATCAATCGTTTTGCGAAAACTTTGCTGCCCTCAATTTGCGCCGCCGCTTTGGTTGGCCCAAAACACGGCACACCAATTGCTTGCAGAGCATCCACAACGCCGAGACAAAGCGGATCGTCTGCGGCCGGAATGGCAAAATCCACAGCATGCGCTGCCGCAAAAGCAAGAATGCCGTCGATGTCGGTCGCTTTGATGGGTACGCATACGGCAAGATCAGCCATACCGCCGTTGCCGGGGAGGGCATAGATCTTTGTGATTGCTTTATTTTTTGCAATAGCCTGCAAGATGGCGTGCTCGCGTCCGCCGGAGCCGATGAGAAGAACGGTCATGCTTTCACCTTTTTATTTTATATTGCTTTTGATTTTTTGAGTCCGGGTGTTGCGCTTGATGATGAAATTAATGATGAAATTAATGATGAAACTAATGATGAAACAATCGCACACCCGTGAAACACATTGCAATGCCAAAACGATTGGCGGAGGCAATCACCTGTTCGTCGCGGATCGCCCCGCCGGGCTGCGCGATGAAACGTACGCCCGAACGCGCCGCGCGTTCCACGTTATCGGCGAATGGAAAAAAAGCGTCACTCCCCAACGATACACCATCCAACCCCGCCAAATACACTTTGCGCTCTTCGTCGGTGAGCGGATCGGGACACGCGGTGAAAAAATCTTGCCAAACATCGCCGCCCAAAACATCCTCGGGCGTTCGCGAAAGATAAACATCAATGGCGTTGTCGGTGTTGGGGCGTCCCAAGTCAGCGCGAAGCGGGAGCGTGAGCACTTTTGGATGCTGACGCAAATGCCAAACATCCGCCTTGTCGCCCGCAAGACGCGTGCAGTGAATGCGGCTTTGCTGACCCGCGCCTACGCCGATCGTTTGCCCGTCTTTGACATAGCAAACAGAATTCGACTGCGTGTACTTCAATGTAATCAAGCTGATGAGCAAATCGCGCACAGCGGTTTTGGGAAGATTCGTGCCGGCCGCTAAATTTTGCAACATCGATTCATCCACGCGCACTTCGTTGCGCCCTTGCTCGAACGTAACGCCGAACACTTGCTTGCGTTCAATCTCTTCGGGGATGTAATCCGCGTCAATCCGCACAATATTATAGCCGCCCTTGCGCTTGCGCTTGAGAACCTCCAACGCCTCGGCTTCAAACCCGGGCGCAATGATACCATCCGAAACCTCATGTTCAATCAGCAATGCCGTCGGCACGTCGCACGTATCGCTCAGGGCAATCCAATCGCCGAAAGAGGACATGCGATCCGTTCCGCGCGCCCTTGCGTAGGCGACCGCCAGCGGACTGAGTTCGATTTTTTCATCAATCCAATACATCTTGCGCAACGCATCGCTCAGCGGCACAGCGCCGATTGCCGCGCCCGCCGGACTGACATGCTTGAACGACGCGGCG
>JAITDE010000059.1 GCA_031282735.1 Oscillospiraceae bacterium
CTAAGCGAAAAACCGTCCGCGTATGTGGAAAATCTCGCAAAGGATTTGGATGCGCAATTGCGGGAGACATTGCGTTCGAGTGCGCGTATTTCGCAAACGCAAGCGGCGGTGCTCTGCGCCCTGAGCGCACTTGACGCACAGCGGCAAGCCGAAAGCACGGCCGAACAGCTGCGCGCAAGCATGCAACGTTATTTGGAGGATTCCGCTCAAAAAGAGCGCATGGCCGAATTGGCGCGGCGCGAAGCGGAGCGTTTGCACAGGGAGATTAAGGAACTGAAAAGCAAGAAATAATGCATAGTCGATGCGAACATACATAAACCTGCAAATGATCGCGCGAAGCGGATGCTCGCCGCAGGCGTATTTCTTCAGGAAAAGGAGTGGCGCGTCATGGAACATCCCGAAACCCGCGTTGGGCGCATTCATCACACTGAAAGCTTCGGAACGGTGGATGGTCCCGGCGTGCGTTATGTCGTTTTTATGCAAGGCTGTCCGCTCAGGTGCATCTATTGCCACAATCCGGATGCCATCGCGATCCAGGGCGGCGAAACACAAACGGCGGGCGAACTTGTGGACGACATCCTGCGCTATAAAAATTTTATTCGCGGCGTTACATTTTCGGGCGGAGAACCGCTGATGCAACCTGAATTTGTCGCCGCTTGCGCGATTATGCTCCGAAATCGCGGACTTTCGACAAGTATTGACACGGCGGGTGCGCCTAGTTTGCAAAAATCCAAACCCGCGATTGATGCCGCGAAACGTCTGCTTTTGGATATCAAAGCTGCCGACAGCGCGGATGCCGAACGCTTGACCGGACAAGGCAACGAAATCTCGTTTGCTACGCTGGATTACTGCGAATCCACGCAAAAAACAGTCTGGTTGCGCCATGTTTTGCTGCGCGGCTACACGCTTAACCCCACAAAATTGCGTACACTGGCACAAAAATTGCAGAGATACACTTGCATCGACCAAATCGAACTGATCCCGTTCCATAAACTCGGCGAGCCAAAATGGGACGCGCTCGGCAAGCCCTACCTTTTGCGCGACACACCGGCAACGACGCCCGAAGAAACGGCATGGGCAAAGGATATCTTCCGTAGCTACGGTTTGCCTGTGGAATATATTTGGAGACAGTCGCGTTGATTTTACCAAACGCGCAATAAACGCCGTATAAAAAGATAAATACGGTGCATGCTATTGGCAAGGAGTCCCAAATTCCATTGTGAATGTGAAAGGATGCTTGCCATGCATATTGAACAAACAGAAAAAAAACGTTTCAAATTCCCCAGAGGGAGCGGTCTTTACCTTGTGTTGTGCTTGACGGTGATTGCGGCAGGCGTGGGCGTTTGGGGAGCTGTGAGCAACAGTTTGTCCAGCAACGCGTTCTCTATTCCATCCGCGACCGACACCCAAAGCACCATCAATTGGGCGAATTACGTCACAAGACCCGTCGTTCAGTCTGAACAGGCGGCGAACGTGCCGCAAACCAACATCCCCGACGATCGCGAGGTGAAGGCATCGACCGCAACCACGCAAGATGCCTCCAAAACTCCCTACACAGGCAACTTTTCCCTGCCGTTCGGTACAAAAATCAGCAAGGATTACAGCAATGGAGAAATGGTAAAATCCGCCACAATGGGGGATTGGCGTGTGCACAACGGCGTTGATTTTGAGGGCGAGATCAACGGTGAAGTCGTCGCGATTCAGGATGGCGTGGTGAAGAGCGTCAAGATTGATCCGCTTTGGGGCGTTGTGCTTACCATCGACCATGGGCAAGGATTGCTTGCAAAATATTGCGGACTTTCGGAGAACAGCACACCGAATGAAGGCAAGGAAGTCAAAAAAGGCGAGCCGGTTGGCGTGATTGCGCAAGTGCCGTGCGAGTCGTCCGAAGGGGTGCATCTGCACTTTGAAACAACCGTTAATGGGAAAATTGCCGATCCGCTTGCGGTGATGAACAAAGATTGAAACGCGCAAAAAAAATCGTCCGCAGGAGTCGATCTTGCGGACGATTGTCGTTGCAAAAAATGATTGTGCAAAACCTCTATCGAAACCAAAAATATTTACAAATCAAATATGCCAGCCAAGGCATTCTTTTTTTTGCGCAAAAGGCGGCGGTGATGTTGAGGTCATTGTGTTTGGGACGAATGGCCCTTGTGCTGTGCGACAGCGCGAATTGCACAAAATCGGCGTTCAAAATCGCCGCCGTTGTTCTGTAGGTCACTTGACTGTCCCGCCGATACATGCCCTGCAAGGCTTGCGGCAGGAACGTTTCAAGCAAGGCGGACGCATAATTCCCGCAGGCGGACGCAAAAAGCGCGGGCGGCAAATAACGTTCCAACCGCTCTAATTTTGCCGCGTGATGCGCCTCAAAAAGCGTGATCGCGTCCGGTTTTGTCCAAAAGGAACGCGTCATACCATTGGGCTGAGGCCAATAAACATAATCTTGCCGTTCAATGGAAAGCGCAGTGCCCGCATGCGCGAAGACATCCATCATGAACAACGAATCTTCCGCGTAACGGATTTTTTCGTCAAAGCAGATTTGCTTTTCGCGCAAAAAATCGCGGCGGTAGAGACAACGAACCACATAGATAAAAAAATGGTTTTGCTGCATATGGAGCAGTTTTTTTTGTATGTCCGCATGGGTCAGCGCAAAAACCCGTTGATTTGCTTCAAATGGTTCCGGCTGAGGCGGCGCACCTGCGACGTCGTTCGTCAACTCCGCGTGCACGACATCGGCATACACGGATTCCGCGGCGGAAAGCAACGCCTCCAAAAAGGGGGGTTGCAACGTGTCGTCGGCATCCAAAAAGGCAAGATACGCGCAGGAGGCGGCGGCAATTCCCGCGTTGCGCGCGGCGCTCAAGCCCCTGTTCGGCTGGTCGATCATCTTGATTTGTGGTGTTTGCGCGGCAAACTGTTTGGCAATCCGAAGCGAATGATCCGTCGAGCCGTCGTTGACCAAAATGAGCTCCCAATCGGTGACGGTTTGCGCAAAAACAGAATCAATCGCGCGCGCAAGGGTCGTTTCGGCGTTGAAAAACGGGATAATCACTGAAACACGCAATCCGCGCCGAATCAAAGCGCAATGATCGGTATTGATCAGTTTGGGGCAGAACGACAAATGATCCGCCGAAATCAAGCCGAAATGAATCCCGTCGCGTTCGCCCTCAAACGCCCAGCGGCAACTGCCGCCGTGCAGATGTCCGTAGTAGCACACGCTGATTTCCTCTTGATACAGCGCCTGATAGAGTTCTTCGCAAACGCGATCGCGCGTGATGGGAGGGTAGTGCAAAAACACAATCACGCAGTCGCTCAGCCGTTTTGCCGCTTGTATGGATGTCCGCAATCTGCCGACCTCACGCCGCAAAATTTTGATATCCTCTTGCGCCTCGCAGTCAAAAAACCAGCCGCGTGTGCCCGCAACGGCGATATCCTCAACAAGAATCGCGCCGTTATACAGGAGCTTGAGGCTGTTGAATGCATGGGTGTTCCAAAAATCCTCGATCTTTTTGCGTGTGCTCCACCAATAATCGTGGTTGCCTTTCAAGAGGATCTTTGTGCCCGGCAGCGCGTGCAAAAAGGCGAAATCCGGCTCTGCCTGTTCAAGAGTCATCGCCCACGATATGTCGCCCGCCAAGATAACCGTGTCGCAATCACGCACTATTTTCCGCCAATTTTCTTCTATTCGCCGTACATAATCCGTCCAACCGCGAAAAACGTCCATGGGTTTCGCGCATCCAAAGGAAAAATGGGGGTCGGCAAGGGCATAGATTGCCACGTGTTCACCAACTTTGCTCAATTTTACCCTTTGATTATAACGTATGGTGCAGAGCTTGTCAAGAATTTTTCATAAAAAGCATCTGTAAAGAAAATTTGCTTTACAGCAACGAAAAATGCCGAAAATATAAGGAAATATTCGTTTTATCTGTAAAGCGAACTCCTTGCGGCTTGACAATTTGTATGCAATCGCTTATAATATAAAAAGTGATAGTTGGGGGTTGTTTTTTGTGAGTCAGGTCAAAGACGCAAAACGGATTGTATGCAAGGTCGGCACATCGACGCTCACGCACCACACAGGCAAAACGAATTTGCGGCGCGTGGATCGTTTAGCGGCAGTGCTTTCAGATTTGCACAACGCGGGCAAAGAGGTTGTTCTGGTGTCCTCGGGCGCAATCGGTGTTGGAGCTGGCAAACTGGGATTGCCGGATCGTCCGCGAGATACACCGGGCAAACAAGCGGCCGCCGCTGTTGGGCAGTGCGAACTAATGTCGCTTTACAGCAAAATGTTCGGCACATACGGCAACGTGGTCAGCCAACTGCTCTTGACGCGGGACGATGTCGAGAACCAAACCAGACGAGGAAATTTGCTCAACACGTTCAGCAAGCTTTTTGCGTTCGGCGCAATCCCGATTGTCAACGAAAACGACAGCGTATCCACCGAAGAATTGGAAGCGGGAGGCGGCGAAGCGATCACGTTCGGCGAAAACGACGCCCTCGCGGCGGTCGTCGCCGAGTTGATCGGCGCGGACGCGTTGATCTTTTTGACTGACACCGACGGGCTTTTCACCGCGAACCCCGCGTTAGACGAGGAAGCGACGCTCCTGTCCGTCGTCTCCTGCGTGACGGAAGACATCATGGCGCTTGCGGGCGGCAGCGGCACAAATCGCGGCAGCGGCGGGATGATTACGAAATTGCGGGCGGCAAAATCCGCAACGCAAGCGGGGATCGATGTTGTTGTCATGAACGGTACTGTTCCGGAGAACCTCTACCAACTCATGGAGGGACGGCAAATCGGCACGCACTTCAAGGCAATCTGTTAATTAGAATTAGTACAAAAGATAGTGGGGTTATCGCAATGCAAGAACAATACAGGAGCCACACCTGCGGCGAATTGCGTGAAAACGACATTGGCAAGCGCGCGGTTTTGTCGGGCTGGGCGGAGACATTTCGCAACCACGGAGGCGTTATCTTTGTGGATTTGCGCGACGCGTTCGGCGTGACGCAGTTGGTACTCCACAACGACGCGCTTTTGGACGGCATCACCCGTGAAACCGTCGTGTGCGCCCAAGGTGTTGTTGTTGCGCGCGATGCGGAAACCGTCAATCCGAAGTTGGCGACGGGTAACGTGGAACTGCACGTTGATCGCGTCCAACGCCTGAGCGGCGCACCGGCCCGCTTGCCGTTTGAGATCGGCAGTGACGACGTGCGCGAAGAATTGCGGCTGAAATACCGCTATTTGGATTTACGCAGCCCGCGCATGCAATCGAATTTGCAGCTCCGCGCGGCATTGTTGAGGCAATTGCGCGTTTCGATGGAACAACTTGGCTTTTTGGAGGTGCAAACGCCCATTCTAACGGCATCGTCTCCGGAGGGTGCGCGAGATTACCTCGTGCCGTCGCGTAAATGGAAAGGCAAGTTCTACGCCTTGCCACAGGCGCCGCAACAATTCAAGCAATTGCTCATGGTGTCCGGCATTGACAAGTACTATCAAATTGCCCCGTGTTTTCGCGATGAAGACGCCCGCAACGACCGCTGTCCGGGCGAATTCTATCAGTTGGATTTTGAAATGTCGTTTGCCGCGCAGGAGGATGTTTGGGCGGTTGCGGAACAAGTGCTTTGTGAGACGTTCGCCGCGCTCCGTTCTGACAAGTCCGTCAGCTTTACACCCGCGCCGTTCCCTCGGATCACGCTGAGGGAAAGTTTGCTACGTTACGGCAACGACAAACCCGACTTGCGCAACCCCCTTTTGATTGAAGATTTGACGGATTTTTTTGCCGACGTTGCGTTCAAGCCTTTTCAAGGCAAGCCCGTGCGCGCGATCAAAGCACCGAACTGCGCCGTGCAATCCAAATCGTTTTTCGAGCGTATGCTGGAGTTCGCAACATCCATCGGCATGAAAGGTTTGGGTTACATATCCGTTGCGGACGACGGCGCGTGGAAGGGTCCGATCGTCAAGTTTTTGAGCGACGAAAAAAAAGCGGATCTCGACGCCGCACTGCGTCTCCAACCTGCCGACACGCTCTTTTTCATTTGTGACCGTCCTGCGGTTGTTAACAGTCTTGCCGGTCAAATCCGCGCGGAATTGGGCGAACGCTTGGGGTTGATTGACAAATCCCGTTTTGCCTTTTGTTTTGTGACGGATTTTCCAATGTATGAATACAATGATCAGACCAAACGGATTGATTTCAGTCACAATCCGTTTTCGATGCCGCAAGGCGGTTTGGAGGCCCTCGAAAGTGATCCGCCGCTGGATATTCGTGCCTATCAATTTGATATTGTATGCAACGGTGTGGAGTTGTCGTCGGGCGCGGTGCGCAATCATCTGCCCGAACTGATGGTGAAAGCGTTTGAAGTCGCGGGCTACAGTGAATCGGATTTGGAGGCGCGTTTCGGCGCGATGTACACTGCGTTCCGGTATGGTGCGCCGCCGCACGCGGGCATGGGTATTGGCGTCGACCGTATTTTGATGTTGCTCAGCGGTGAGGAGAGCATCCGCGATGTGGTGGCGTTTCCCATGAACGGCAACGCGCAGGACGTGCTTTTGGGCGCACCGAGCGAAGTGACGGAAGAGCAGCTACGCGAGGTACACATACGGATTCGATAACGTCATTTCAGAACATGACCAAAACCGTTTGCTTTGGATTTTAGTTGGAGTATCCACGATTGGCTTCCTATTAGGTTTTGTTTCGTTACTCAATTCGATTTTCGGATGGTCAACAGGAACAA
>JAITDE010000077.1 GCA_031282735.1 Oscillospiraceae bacterium
GAATCTCAGGAGCATTATTGTCACACACGGCTTACAAAATAGCGGTATCACAGCGGCGATCCCCAAACAGATTAGTGAAAGGGCTTTTTTGAGTGTCACGCGCTTGATGCTCCCCGCGGACGCGAAAAATTTTGCATCCGCCTATAAAATGGATGAAGCGGACGACGGCGGGCGCATTTATCGAGTGTCCAACGCCGTTGATCCCTATGCGGCGAATACGCCTGCGGGCGAGGCTTATAAGGGTGCGCTTTCCTATCTGATGAGCAAGGTGACATCCCTTTCGCGGGCGATGGGGCAGCAGACGGAAAGCGGTTCGGCAAGCGGCACGACGACCGAAATCACGCCGGAACAGTTTTACGCGTTTGTCAGTTTGATCGTCAGCAATCCCAACCTGGAGCAGGAACTGCAAGCCGCGCAAAACACGCGGACCGACGACCTTTTCGGCGCGCAGGTTGCAACGGCGATGGTTCAGTTTTTTTATGCCGAAGCGGGTGTCGATACCGAGGCAATTCAAAAAGCGTATATTCTCCGTTCGGGTGTGCAGATGTTGTTGTTTGCGCTGGGGATTGGTTTGGCGTCCGTAATGGTCGGCTTTTTGGCCGCCCGCGTCAGCACGGGAGTCGCGCGCGATTTGCGTCATGCCGTGTTCCAAAAGGTTCAGCGTTTTTCAAAAGCGGAAATTGATCAATTCTCCACGGCATCGCTCATCACCCGCAGCACGAACGACGTGCAACAGGTGCAAATGATGGTTCACATGGGGCTACGCATACTCTGCTTTGCCCCGGTGATGGGTGTTGGCGGCTTGATTATGGCTTTGCGGAAAAGCCCCGGATTGAGTTGGATTATCGGTTTGGCGGGTTTGCTGTTGGCGGTGACGATGGTTCTGATGCTTGTGTTCGTGTTGCCGCGATTCAAAAAATTGCAGGGATTGATCGACCGTTTGAACCTTGTCAGCCGCGAAAATTTGACAGGGTTGATGGTGATTCGCGCCTTCGGCAACGAAAAGCACGAAACCGACCGTTTTGAGACCGCCGCACATGATTTGGCGCGGACAGAACGCTTCGTCAACCGCTCCATGGCGGCGTTGTTCCCCATGCTCATGTTTTTGATGAGTGCGCTGAACATGATGATCCTCTGGTTCGGCGGCAAGGCGATTGAAGCGAGCACATTGCAAATCGGCGACATGCTGGCGTTTGTGCAATACGCCATGCACATCGTAATGTCGTTTTTGTTTGTGGCGATGATGTTCGTCATGCTCCCGCGCGCCGCCGTTTCGGCAAACCGCATTAGAGAGGTGCTGGAAACCGAAGTAACCGTCAACGATTGCGATACTCCGCGGGAACTCCCGCAAGGCGATGCGACGATCGTGTTCGATCATGTGCGTTTTCGCTACAAAAGCGCGGAGGAGGATGTGCTCAGCGACATTACGTTCACGGCGAGACCCGCGCAGACCACGGCGTTCATCGGCGCGACGGGCGCGGGCAAGACGACGCTGGTCAATCTGCTGGAACGATTCTATGACGTGACGGACGGCAAAATCACATATAACGGCGTGGATATCCGTGCGCTCAAAATTGCGCAGTTACGCCGCGCCATCGGTTTTGTGCCGCAAAGGGCGGTGCTGTTCAGCGGCGATATTTTCCGGAATGTGACCATGGGTGCGGATGCGGATATCACCGAAAAAGCCGTCCATCAGGTCATTGAAGTCGCGCAGGCGGCGGATTTTGTCGCCGAAACGCCCGATGGTTTGCGCGGATCGATCGCGCAGGGCGGTTCGAACGTTTCGGGCGGGCAAAAACAGCGGCTTTCAATCGCGAGGGCTTTGGCTCGCAAGCCAAAAGTGTATGTGTTCGACGACAGTTTTTCCGCTTTGGATTTTAAGACCGATGCCGCGTTGCGCCGTGCGCTCAAGGCGAGCACGGGTAACGCCACGGTGTTCATCGTCGCGCAGCGCGTGAGCACGATTTTGCACGCCGAACAAATTGTGGTGCTGGATGAAGGACGGATCGCGGGCATTGGCACACACGCGCAATTGATGCAATCCTGCGGCGTTTATCGCGAGATCGCCGAAAGCCAACTGAGCAAGGAGGAACTGTAAGAATGGCGGAATACACGCAAAAAAGACCTCCGCGCCGCGGACCGGGCGATTTGGGTATGCCTGTGACGGATAAGGCGAAAGACACAAAAACCGCGTTGCGCCGTTTGCTTCAATATTTAAAATCCCGGCGGGCGACGCTGATTTTGGTGCTGTTCCTTGCGGCGGCATCCACCGTGTTCTCCATTTTGGGACCCAGCCAAGTTCGTGAGGTGACGAACTTGCTCAGCGACGGCATATTTGCCAAAATCGCGGGCACGGGCGCGGGCATTGATTTTGACGCCATTGCCAAGGTGATGCTGCGCCTGATTGCGCTGTATCTCACCAGTGCGCTGTTTTCGTTTTTGCAGGGATACCTCATGGCGGGCATTGCCACAAAAGTGAGTTTAAACCTGCGGGAGACCATCATGGCGAAGATAAACCGCCTACCCGTGGCATATTTCAACCGCGTCAGCCACGGCGATGTTTTGTCGCGCATCACGAACGACATCGACACCCTCAGCCAGAGCATGAATCAGGGTATTTCACAGTTGATCACCTCGTTCACGACCGTGATCGGCATTGCCGTAATGATGTTCACCGCGTGCTGGCAGTTGGGTTTTGCGGCAATCGCCGTTCTCCCCGTGATGATGATCACGGTGATGTTCGTGATTAAATCTTCCCAGAAGCACTTTAAGGCGCAACAGGATTATTTGGGATCGGTCAATGGGCAGGTTGAAGAAATCTACGCGGGGCATACGGTCATCAAAGCTTTCGGCAACGAAGAGGAAGCAATCGAAACTTTCGACAAAGAGAACAAAAAACTTTGCAGTTCCGCGTGGCGCGCGCAGTTCTTTTCGGGTCTGATGCAGCCGATCGCGTCGCTGTTGGGCAATTTGAACTACGTGGTTATGTGTGTCCTTGGCGCGTCGCTTGTCGCCAACGGCACGCTCAAAGTCGGTTATATCACGGAGTTCATCATGTATATTCGCCAATTCAACCAACCGTTTATGCAATTGGCGCAAATTTTGAACGTCTTTCAACAAACAGCCGCCGCGTCGGAACGCGTGTTCGAGTTTTTGGACGAAGCGGATGAATCGGTTTGCGAAAATCCCGAGCCTTTGCCGCCCGTGCGCGGCGACGTGACGTTCGACCATGTTCGATTTGGTTATGAGGGCGGCGGCGAAATTGTTATCAACGACTTCAGCGCAAAAGTCAAGGCGGGGCAAAAAGTCGCGATTGTTGGCCCGACGGGCGCGGGCAAGACGACGCTTGTCAAACTTTTGATGCGTTTTCACGATTTACACAGCGGCGCGATCTATCTTGATGGGCACAACATTGCGGATTATCCCCGCAAGGAAGTGCGCAAAGCCATGGGTATGGTGCTGCAAGATACTTGGCTCACCAGCGCGAGCATTGCAGACAACATCCGTTACGGCAAATTGACCGCGACCGACGACGAAGTGAAAGCCGCCGCCAAAGCGGCGCAATCACATGCGTTCATCCGCGCGTTGCCCGACGGCTATCAGATGTGCATCAACGAAGAGGCGAATAACATATCGCAGGGGCAAAAACAATTGCTCACCATCGCGCGGGCGATTCTTGCCGATAACCGCGTGCTCATTTTGGACGAAGCGACAAGTTCGGTGGACACGCGCACCGAGATACTCATCCAAAAAGCCATGGATCACCTCATGGAGGGGCGCACCAGCTTTATCATCGCACATCGGCTCAGCACAATCCGCAACGCCGATTTGATTTTGTGTCTCGACCACGGCGACATCGTGGAACAGGGGACGCACGACGAACTGATGGCGCACGGCGGATTTTATGCTAAGCTTTATAACAGCCAATTTGAGCGGGTAAGCGAAGCGGGGTGAGGTTTTTTGGATATTATCGATTGGCTCAAAGAGAAATTTCCGGATCAGCTGCAAAAAATCATTCCCGCGCAAATGTTGTGCGGGGATGATGGGGTTGTCTATGAGATTGAAGCCGATGGTGCCGCGGAGGAAGTTTTCGGCAAAATCAACAGTTCCGCCGCTTGCAGACGCATTGCGGAGATGCAAGCGATCCATGATCAATATCCGTCCTACGGGCAGGGATTGTCGCAGGGCTTTGCGGAACAGGCGCTCTTTATGGAAGACTTTACGGACGACTACCCAAATCCGCGCAGTTATCACGATTGGACGCCGAGCTACCGCACGATGAGCGTCAAGCAATTGCGCTGGTATTTCACATGGCGCGCCAAGCTTCGCCAAGGCGCGTTTCTGCAAACTGACCATACCTATTATTATGTTTATCTGTTTGAACTGTTCAATGGAATCGGTTGCCGCAAAGATGCCGCCGGACACGCCGATCCACTGGATGCGGCGCAGAAGATTGCTGATTTTTGGCGCATTTTGCAAACGCAATCCAAAGAATTTCAAGAACGGCTGTGCGGTTGGTTCAAGGATTTTTATATGACGCACACATTTGATATTTCGTTTGCCGAACTTGTGACGACGTGCCGTTTAAAGGCGTTTTTTCCCGATGCGATGCAGTTTCCCGCAGACGCGGCGCCGCTTGATCAATTGCTACGGTTGCTCCGGGAACACTATAAACTCAATTCTTTTTTTCAAACAGAGCCGATGAAAGCGATGTTGGCGAGCGCGTTTTTGGCGGTTGTGCACAACTTGTCGCCAATTTTTTCCATTTACGGCTGTGATTTGCCGCGCCTGCTGATGCCTGAGGAACATCGTTTCGCGCGATATCAAGTGTTCAAGGGCGCACTCTTCGCCGGCGAAATGGATCTTCACGACAAAGAGTTCGTCTTTTCGCCCAACGAAGTTTACATATGGCGCGACGGTGCCTTTTTCCGATCCGTCGGCGGGGGTATGAGGCGGAGCGTACATCCTGCCGCGCAGTATATTTATAAACGATGCGCACAAAAAATTTCGGCGCTCGCGGCGCAGCCGATCAGCCGGCAGTTATCCGACGAAGGCTTGGCGTCAGCGTTGGAACAGTGGCTGCGCTTTGAATACAATATGCCGCCGCCGCTTTACACCATGCTCCAGGACAATCAATTGCAGGGCTGGATCGACGAAGTGACGGAGTGCGTCTTTCTTGCCGACGGTCAGCTTTCAAACGATTATTTTATTGCGCCGATCCGCGCGATTGTGGATCGGTTGCGCACCGAACCCATGCAATCGCTGATTGCAATGCGCAATATCACACGCAAACGCAGTTTGATCGCGCTCCACCGCAAGCAGGGCGAGACGCTCTCAAAATGCACCGACGACGCGCCCTATGTGCCGTGTTCCGACTTTCGTTGCCCAAGCTACGGCGATTTGACCAACGAACAGTTGTGCTGGTATTTCACATGGCGCAAAGAGGTGCGGGCGGGACGATACGCGGAAACATCGCCGGGTTATATCCTGCTTTATTATGTTGAACTCCTCAACCGTATCGGCACAAAAGATCCTTTTGAGGATTTATGCGGTGTGCTCAAACATTTCGGCGGCAAAAACGCCTACACCCGCCGTGCGATGCCGCAATGGCTGTTGGATTATTATGTGACGCGCTCAAAAGCGGAAACGCCCCGCTTTGAGGATTTGGTGCAATCGCATGGGTTGGCGCATTTTTTTCCCGCGTTGTTTTTGCACGACGGTGCGCGCGATTTACTGTTGTTCAACGCGATTTCGCGTTACCGCATCACCGAAAGCCGTTTTTATGATCCAAAACATTCGCAGTTGTTTCAGGGTTGTTTTGAGGCGGTCGCCACAGCGTTGGAAGCCTACACGCAAAAAAAAGAAAACCGCGGTTTTGTGAGTTTGCTTGTGCGGCGGAAGAAAAACCCCGATTGGTTGCCGTTTGACGGTGCGCCTGTTCTGGTCGCCCGCCGCATGGGTGTCTATGTGTCCATTGGGCGCGATCGCTTTGTGTATAGGAACGGCTGGAAGTGCGAGACGGCGCAGATTGTAACGGACGGCGCACCGATCTTGATGGGTTTTGTGTTCAAGCGCATGGAAGCTGTTTTGCGCGTGATTGTCAGATATCCTTACAATATCACGGCGGATCAGGCGAAGATGCTCGGTCAGCTTGCTTATGCCGATCCCCAAATGCCCAAGTGGATCTTCGCGCCCAAGCTTGCCGCGTGCATCGACGATGCCGTCGCCGCTTTTGCGGCGAAAAACGATTTGTCGCCGCTCATGCAGAGCAAAACCGCAAAAAAAGCAAAGAAAGCGGCGCAAGAGCAAGAGAAAATCTCCATTGAACCGCCCAAGCCTGTTGTGATTGACCAAGCTCGCTTGGAGCAGGCGCGTTTGGATGCCGACGCGCTCACGGAAGCGTTGATAGTTGAACTTCCGCAAGAGAAAGAACCTGAACCTGTTTTGGTTTTTGAAGAAGAAGCACGCAATACGTTGGTGTATGCGGACGGCGGTTTTGCCGCCCTGCGGGAGTTGCTCACGCCGGAACAGTGTGCGCTTGCGGATTTTTTGGCGACAGGCGACGGCATCCCGCCGCGCGTGACCGAGATGCAATTGGAAGAAATCAACGCCGCCGCGCAGGAAACGATCGGCGACACGCTGATTGACAGCACGATTGAACCGATTGCGCTGTTGGAGGACTACTTGCAGGACTGGTTGCAGACAATCCCGAAAGGAGAGATCGGCGCGTGAAGAAACAGAGAAAAGAGAAAAAAACAAAGGTCAAAAGATCTTTCAAAAAGCAGGTTCAGACTTTTGCGGTCGATCAGTTTTTTTATCTGGTCGGATGCGTCAGTTTTGCGATTTCGATGAATGTCTTCGCCTTGCCGAATAAAATCGCGCAAAGCGGCTTTTCGGGGATTGCGGCAATTTTGCACACGGTTACGGGATGGCTACCCGTCGGTCTTTCCAATTTTGCGCTGAATATTCCCTTGTTGATTGCGGCACTGGTGCTTTTGGGCTGGAAATTCGTTTCAAAAACACTGTGGATCACCGTCGAACTGTCGTTGGTGATCGACCTGATGGCGCGGTTTGTTCCGTGGGTCTACACAGAAGACAGATTGCTGGCCGCGCTTTTTTGCGGTGCGCTGCGCGGTTTTGGCATGGCACTGATCTTCATGCGGGGCGCAACGTCGGGCGGAACGGATATCATCGGCTGGCTGGTGCGCAAACGCTGGCCGCACATCTCGCTCGGGCGCGTTATCATGTTTGCGGATGCCGCCGTCGTCGCCGCCGCGGCCTACATCTATCGCGACATCAACGCCGCACTCTATGCGGGGATTATGATATTCGTCTTCACGCGTATCATCGACACCATGCTCTACGGCATGAACAACGGGCGTTTGTTTTATATATTCACAACCCGAGCGCAGGAGTTGGCGGCGGCCGTGATATCTGAAATTGGGCGCGGCGCGACGATCTTGGAAGCCACGGGGGGTTTTACGGGCAATCGGCAGGATGTTTTGCTTTGCGTCATACGCCGCGGACAGGTTTCGGCAATGCGGCGGCTGATTAAAAAGCATGATCCGAACAGCTTTTTGATCATTGCGGAAGCGCGCGAAATATATGGTTTTGGCTGGAAAAGCGAATAATAGTTCATCATGTGAAATGGGGTTTGATTTATATGACCGCAAGAGTTCCGAAACGCATTGCGACCACGGTGCTCAATTCGCTCAAGGGCGGCGTCGTGCCGCGCATTGGGCTGGAGTATATCACCGTTGGGCGTGTGCCGGAAGTCAACGCGCTGCTGCACGATATCGGTATCATTGCGCAGGGCGGCGCGACGTTCCGCTTTATTGTCGGCAAATACGGGAGCGGCAAAAGTTTTTTATTGCAGAACATCCGCAACAACGCCATGGAACGAAAATTTGTGGTGCTCGACGCCGATTTGTCCCCTGAACGCCGTTTCAGCGGCACAAAAGGGCAAGGGCTGGCGACATACAAGGAATTGATCCGCAACATGAGCACCAAAACGAAGCCCGATGGCGGCGCGTTGCAGTTGATTTTGGAAAAATGGCTGTCGTCCGTGCAAAACGAGGTCGTCCAAGACGGCTTTGCGCCCGACGACCCGCAATTCCGCAAGCACGTCAAAACGCGGATTTTTCAAGTGATCCACGCGATGGAGGACATGGTTAACGGTTTTGATTTTGGGCAGGCGATCGCGCGTTATTGGGATGCCTACGCGGCGGACGATGAACAAACGCGATCCAACGTATTGCGCTGGTTCAGGGGCGAATATGCCACAAAGACCGAGGCGCGCGCCGCGCTGGGAATCAATCTGATTGTCGGCGACGGCAATTGGTATGATTTTTTGAAGTTGTTTTCGGCTTTTTTGGTTCAGGCGGGTTATGCGGGCATGCTGATCATGGTGGACGAACTTGTGAACATCTACCGCATTCCGCACCGCGTGACCCGGCAATATAACTACGAAAAAATCCTGACGATGTATAACGACACATTGCAGGGCAAGGCGAAACATATCGGCATTTTGATGTGCGCCACGCCGCAGTGCTTGGAGGACACCGAAAAAGGCGTTTTCAGCTACGACGCCTTGCGTTCACGCTTGACCGAAGGTCGTTTTCAAAAGGGCAACGTGCGCGATTTGCACGCGCCGATTATCCGTTTGGAACCCTTGAGTTATGAGGAACTCGCGGTGCTCACCGAACGCCTCACAAGCCTGCACGAGGGTTTGTATGACTACGACAACGGCGTGACGCAGGAAGAAATCGTCGCGTTTTTGAAAGCCGAATTTGAACGCGTCGGCGCGAGCGCGAACATCACGCCGCGTGAGGTGATACGCGATTTTATCGAACTGCTCAACATTGTGCATCAAAATCCAAACACAAGCATCACGAACCTGCTGAGCAGCGGCGGATTTAGCTTCAGCCCAAGCGGTTTGACGGAAGAGAATATCGAAAGTGATTTTGCGGAGTTTGAAGTATAGGTCTTGCATTTTTTGTTTGTTTATACTATAATGGTTTTATATGAGGTATACTATCGTCAACAGGACAGCCATATGATGAAAATGATTCCGATCGCGCCGACGAGCAAAACCGTCGCAATGGTACTGCAATCCTTGGGGATTGCAATGCATCTGCCCTGCGGTGGGTGCAGACGGTGCGGCAAGTGCGCCGTTTGGGTGCGCGGCACGTTCGCGCCGCCGATGCAGGAGGAAATCCGCCTGCTTGAGAACACAAGCGAAGCGCCGCCGAAGCGCGGTTTCACGCGCCGCTTGGCATGCTTTTGCGTGCCGTTGGGCGACGACTGCTTTTGCCTTGAACCATCTTGTCAAAGCGCGCATGATCCGGTTACCGCGGCGTTCGATTTGCGGGGTATCGCATATGAAGGCGATGCACCCGAATCATCGGGTGTTGCGATTGATATCGGCACGACGACCGTTACCCTTGCGCTGTTTGATTTTTCTTCCGCTGTCCCGCTGGCGGTCGTGAACGCGATGAACGCGCAAACCGCGTTCGGCGCGGATGTGATCACACGTATCGACGCATCCAATCACGGACAGCGCGAGGCGATTTCGGCGGTTCTGCGTCGTCAGCTCAACACGATGCTGGAACAAGCAACGCGGGAGGCGCATGCCGTGCCGTCCGCAATCTCCCGCGTGGTTATAACGGGAAACACGACCATGTTGCACTTTTTGACGCAACTTGATCCGCGCGGGATCGGTGTCGTTCCGTTCACGCCGCAAAGCTTGTTCGGCGAAACATATGCCGCAAACACCGTGTTTGACGGCGTTCCCGATAGCGCGGTGCTCTATCTGCCGCCGTGCGTGAGCGCCTACATCGGTGCGGATATTACTTGCGGCATGCTGGCGGCGGGACTTTGCGGCGGTGCGCCGAGCTTGCTTGCGGATGTGGGCACGAACGGCGAAATGGCGTTGTATGCCGACGGGAAGCTCTACTGTTGCGCGACGGCGGCGGGTCCGGCGTTCGAGGGCGCGGAAATTTCGCGGGGTTGCCCCGCGCTTGCGGGCGCAATCGAAAACGTTTGGCTGGACGGCAATGCGCTGCGTTACAGCACGATCGGGAACGCGCCGCCAATCGGCATCTGCGGCACGGGATTGATGGCTTGTGTCGCCGCGCTTTTGCAAGCGAACGCAATTGATAAAACAGGTCTATTGTGCGGCGGCGCGGAAAAAATCACAATCGGAGACAGCAAAATCGATTTGACGCAAAAGGATATCAGGCAGCTGCAAATGGCGAAAGCGGCCGTTTGCGCGGGTATTGAGATATTATTGGCGGAAGCCGATTTGCCGCCTGAGACAATCCAAACGATCCATTTGGGCGGCGGATTCGGCAGTTACATGCGTCCGAACCATGCGGCCGCAATTGGATTGCTTCCGCGAGAGCTTGCGGGGAGGGCACAATCGGCGGGCAATGTTGCGCTCACAGGCGCGGCGATGTTGCTTTTTTCGTGCGGATTACGCGCCAAAGCGGCGGAGATTGCCAAGCGGGCGGAAGAAATCCAGCTTGCGGCGCATCCCTTGTTTGCGGAGCGATATATGGCGCGATGTTCTTTTTAGATTGGCTTACAACGTTATAGTTTATCAAAATTTTTTGAATGATTTTCCTGAAATGAGGAAAGCATGGCAAAGAAAAAAATCAAACAGGATCCCGTCAATCGCATCCGCCCCATTGAATCCATTGACAATCCCTCCAAAAAAGGGAGCAGACAGGATTTTCAGGAGTTGGTGATCGGCGCGAAGCGAATGCGCAAATTTCGTGCGCGCAGGGCGTTGCGCGTTGCACTGCGGGTTTTGGCAATGCTGTTGGTTGCGTCGGTCGGCTTTTTTGTGACCGAAACACTTTTGCAGGTCTCCGAATTGCCGCCCAAAGAGGAAGAAACGCTCGCGCGAACAGAAGCGGCATCCGTGTCGTCGTCCGCGCAGACGCAAACGCAAACAACCCAACCCGCCCCAAAACCTGTGGATATCCGCGCCATTTACGCGCCGATCCGCATGTTGGACAGCCGCGAGCGCACGGGGCGTATTTTAAAACAGATCGCAGGAGGCACATCAAATGCCGCCGTGATTTTGTTCAAAGACGAAGACGGCTATTTGAGCTACAAGTCGCGTCTGCCGGAGCAGAAAATCCTCAAAGCAAGCCGCAAGGCGCGCACGAATGTTGAAGCGTGTTTGGCGGATTATACTGCCGCCGGCGTGCCTGTGATCGGCATTGTGTATTGTTTTCAGGATTCCCTTGCCGCAAAAGCGATGATCGACGGCGCGGTGGTGCAAAAGGATAATCCATCCAAGGCGTGGATTGATCAAAACGGCAAGGCGTGGCTCAATCCGTTTTCGAGCGCGGCGCAGGATTATTTGTGCGGTGTGATCGGCGAACTGTGCCAAAAGGGCGTGACGCATATTTTGCTGGCGGGCGTGGAATTCCCCGATGCCAACCCCAATGAGGCATTCTTTGTCGGCGAAGAAAATCAAGGCGATTTGCCCGCCCGCAACGCCGCGCTACGCTCTTTTTTGCAAAAAGCCAAACAGGCGGCGTCCGGCGCACAGTTGATTTGCGTGATGGAGCCAACGGCGGCGATGGATGGATCGAACGAACTTGGCGGCGATTTGTGGAACAGCGCTGCGGATTTGATTGCAATCGACACCCGCGGCGCACCTTGGGCGGTCGGCGCGAACTGGGACGCGATCCAATCATCCGTTTTGATTTTCGCGTCTGCGGACGACGCGGGGGAACACGATGTCTATTTGGTGATTGAACGAGAAGACTAACGCGAAAGCGGGGAGTGTTATGGCAAAAAAAGACTACAATTTGGAATTCAAGCCCGCGCAAAAAAAGCGAAGCCAGAATGTGAAACGGTTTTTGATTGGTTTTTTTGCATTGGTTTTTTTGGTGGCGGTCATTTCCGTCGTCGCTATGCAACGTTCGGGGCTGTTGGATCAAATTTTTGCCCAACTCGTCAACCCGACCGAGCCGACGACGGAAACCGTTGAGAACGGCGCGTGGAATCACACGGGGAAGAGCGTGTTTTTGCTCAGCGAAACTGACGATACGGGCAACGAACTGTGCTTTGCCGCGCTTGTGCAAGTCGATTTAGAAACAAAAAAGTGCGCGGTTACGCCCCTTTCCCCAAACGCTTCCGCACCATTGGACGGCGCGTCCGTCACACTGCGCGAAGCGATGCGCGGCGGTGTTAAAACCCTCGCGCGCGCGGCGCAAGCACTGACCCAAACCAATATCGACCGCTACATCAGCAGCCGCGACGAAAATTTTGTGAAGGCAATCAACACAATGGGTAGCGTGACGGTGGAAAGCGACAAGGTTGTGCAGTACCACGGCGACGGATTCAGCCTCAATTTGGCAAAAGGCGAACAACGTTTGCAGGGCGACATGCTCTTGCGGTATTTCCGCTATCTCGCAACGCAAAAGGACGGTGCGCGTGCGCAGGCGCAATTGCTGTGCAGAAGCATCCAAACGTATTTGACACCCTCACTCGGCACGGATGCCAACCTGCTGGAAAAACGTTTTTCTGCTATGGTCAACTTGATGGAGACCGATGTGACCGCCGTGGATTTGATGAACAACATGACGGTTTTACAGGATTTTTTGGCGCATGCCGATGAAATTGCTTTTTTGGTTCTGGATACGCCTGATGAAATTGCACAATAGGAGTTGCTATGTTTTTGTTTGCCGATCTCGCTTACCCATGCGTCATGGGAATTTTGAACGTGACGCCCGATTCGTTTTCGGATGGCGGCGACTACTTCGCCCCGCAAGACGCCATTGACCGTGCGTTGCGCGTGGAACAGGAGGGCGCGGCGATTTTGGATATCGGTGCGCAATCCACGCGCCCCGGTTCCCAACAACTGCCTCCTGAAGAGGAAATACGGCGGTTATCGCCCGTCCTGAACGCCCTGCGCGGGCGTGTGCGCATCCCCATCAGTGTGGATACGTTTGAGCCGATGGTCGCCGACGAGGCGCTGCGACTCGGTGCGCAAATTGTCAACGACGTGAGCGGCGTTGTCACCCCCGCAATGGCTGAGGTTGTCCGCCGCCGCCAAGCAGGTTGGATTTTGATGCATAACGGCGGGGGCGCGGATGCGGAGTTGCGTTATCATCCGGATGTTGTGACATGTGTACACGATTCGTTGTGCCGGATGGTGTGCCAAGCCGAAGCTTACGGTGTCGAGCCTGCGTGCTTGTGCATCGATCTGGGAATTGGTTTCGGCAAAACGCAGGCGGACAATATGTTGTTGCTGACGAGCGCGGACACCTTGCGCACCAAAGGCATCGCGTTGCTGGCGGGCGTTTCGCGCAAACGGCTGATCGGCAATGTTTTGGAAGAATCGACGCGTCCGAAAGAGCGTCTCGGCGGCACAATCGCCGCGCAAACGATTGCGCAGCTTTACGGCGCGGATATCCTGCGCGCGCACGATGTTGCGCAATCTGTGCAGGCATGCAAATTTGTTAAAAGTTTGCGATTGACAAGCGCGTCAAAAACGTGTAAAATGGACGCGCCCGAATTGGATCAAATGCATATCAGCGGGCTTGAATTTTACGCGTTCCATGGTGTTTTGCCCGAGGAACGTTCGTTGGGTCAGCGATTTGTGCTGGATATGATCCTCTGGATTGACTTGCGTGAAGCCTGCGAGGCGGACGATTTGCGTCGGACGGTCAATTATGCCGATGTGCTGAAAACGGTTGAAACCGTTTTTTTGCAGCAGTCTTGCATGCTCATCGAACATGCGGCACAGTCCGTCGCCGCCGCCGTTTTGCGCGATTACGCGCCGGTGGAGCGGTTGCGGATCACCTTACACAAGCCAAACGCGCCTGTGAAAAATCACACGGCGGATATCGCAATCACGATAAATCGAAGAAGGGTTGGGGTTCAAAAATGAGCGAGGCGGTCATTGGGTTAGGTAGCAACCAAGGGGATAAAAATGCGCAATTGCTAACGGCGGTGCAGGCTATCAGCCATTTGCCTAGCGTAAAGTTGACGGGTATTTCATCTATTTATGAATCGCCCGCGGAAGACGCATCCGAGGGCGGCGGCGAGATTTACCATAATATGGCGGTGAAACTCGAAACAGAAATGTCGCCGTTGGCGTTGTTGGGCGCGTGTTTGGGGATTGAGGCAGCCATGGGACGGGTGCGCACAGTGCGCAACGCCGCTCGGGGCATTGATTTGGACGTTTTGCTCTATGAAGGCGTCAAAAGCGAAAGCTTTGAGTTGTCGTTGCCGCATCCCAGACTGCTCAAGCGCGCGTTTGTGCTGTTGCCGCTGAAAGAGCTTTATCCAAGCGGACGTGCGCCCGGCATCTTTTTTGAGCCGTACCTGAAAGAACTGGACGTGTCGGCTGTCGTCAAATCCGAACGGCAAATTGCGCAGAATTGATACTTTTTCTTTCAAGAAATGGTTTTCGGCGGCGAAATCAAGATCGAAACAAGAAAAAATGAAATCAAGAGTAGGAGTTGGCTTATGGGCAAAACGCGTGTGGCATTTGTCGGAACCGGTGGACGCAGCATGACACATATTGAGCGGTTGGTCAAATTCCCCGATGTGGAACTGGTTGGTTTTATGGACATCCGTCCCGAGCGGGCGGAGCAAAAACGCGCGTTCGCGGGGCAGGGCAAGGCATATGGCGATTATATCGAAATGCTTGACGACGCAAAACCGGAGGTGCTGTATATCTGCGTCCCGCCTGCGGAGCATGGCGCGATTGAATTTGAAGCCATCGCGCGCGGTATTCATTTGTTCATCGAAAAACCAATGGCACTGGGCTTGGAACTGGCGGAACGGATTCAAAACGCGGCGCGGGAAAAGAAAATCATCACATGCATCGGCTTTCAAGATCGTTATCTTGACTTGGTGGAACAATGCCGCGAATGGATGCAGGGCAAAAAAATTGGTTTGCTCGACGGCGCGTGGGTCGGCGGTTTGCCGGGTGTGTATTGGTATCCCGCCTACGCCACTTGCGGCGGTCAAATCGTCGAGCAAAACATTCACATTTTTGACATGTTGCGCAATCTGTTCGGCGAAGCGGCAAAGGTGTATTGCGCGGGCGGTCGCGGGATCATCGAACGGGATGGTTACGACTTGCACGATTATTCCAGCGCCGTGATCACCATGCAAAGCGGTATTGTCGCGACACTGCACACGGGATGCTACCGCGACACGGAATCCAAGTTCCCCAACGGCATGCGCATTCACTGCGCCGACTGCACGATTGAATACGATTTGCGCAACCATGTTGTGTATCATTCACAGTTTGAGACCATTTCACGCGCGTGGAAGAGCGACTGGCAAACCGAAATGAACCGCACCTTTATCAATGCGATTCAAACGGGCGACACATCCAAAATTCGTTCCCCCTACGAAGACGCGATCAAAACACTGCGCCTGACGCTGGCATGCAACGAATCTCTGCAAACGGGTTTGCCGGTGGAGCTGTAAGGCATTATAAAGACATCATGTGCGGAGTTTTACGCTTGTACCCTCCGCGTAACAAATCAAAAAAAGGGGAAGTTATCTTTTGAAACGCTATGCGGTTGTGCACGAAAAATACCCGCGCGAAGTGGTTTTGCTACGCGGGAACGGTTGTTCGTGGGGGCGGTGCGCCTTTTGCGATTATTTTCATGATCGCCATCCCAACGTTATGGAGAACGTGCGCTTTAACCGCGCGGTTTTGGAACAAGTGACGGGGGCGTGCGGCGCGTTGCAGGTGATTGATTCGGCGTCGTTCAACGAACTGCCCATGGACACGCTCTTTGATTTATGCGCACTGTGCGAAACAAGGAATATCAAAACAATCATACTGGAGCAGCACTGGATGTTCCGCGGGAACAATCCGCGCATCAAGGCGATGTTCGCGCGAATAGGCGTTGCGTGCAAGTTCATTTTGGGGCTTGAATCGTTCGACGAAGCATTTCGGGAAAACTTTTTAAACAAGTGTGTCGGTTCGGTTGAACCCGCCGAAATGGCACGGCACTACGATTGGGTCAATCTCCTTTGCGCCGTGCGGGGGCAGACCTTTGCAATGATTGCGGAGGATATCGAGACTGCGCTTGCGCATTTTGAGCGGGTAACGGTGAATATGTTTATACCCAACGCGTCGTCGGTTTTGCGTGACGACGCGTTGGGTTGGTTGTTCTATGAAAGTCTGTTGTTCCAACGCATTCGGAAAGACCCGCGCGTGGAGATTTTGGACATCCTCGACGACCGCGCACCCGACCGCCTCGGCGGCGTGGGTTATCCGAAAGGGGAGGAGACGTGATGAAAAACAAGCCGTCGCGTGAGGATTTTTTGCGCGGTTTGACGTTGGTTTATGTCGTGTTGATTGTGTCGTCCAACGTTATGGCATCCAAAGTCGTCAACTTTTTTGGATTGCTTATCGACGCGGGCACGCTGACATATCCGCTCACGTTCATGATTGGTGATTTGCTGGCGGAGTTGTACGGTTACCGCGCCGCCAAACACGTGATTTTGTGGGGCTTTGCGGCAAACCTGATGTTTTCGCTTTTTGCCCTTGCGGGTACGCTTGTGCCGGCGCATGATCCCGCCGACATCCTTGCGGCGAGTTATGACACGCTGTTCGCCTACAATATCCGTATTTTGGGCGCGTCGTTCGCGGCGTATGCGGCGGGTTCGCTGACCAACGCGGGTTCGCTGGTGCTCATTCGCCGACTGACCGGCGAAAAGTGGCTGGCGTTCCGCACAATCGGCAGCACGGTCGTCGGTGCGCTGATCGACACCGCGCTGTTCACCGTTCTTGCGTGGGCGTTCACGCTATCGGCGCGCGAAATGCTCGTGATGGGCGTTGAGAGCTATGCCGTCAAACTGCTGTATGAGTCCGTGATCGCAACGCCCGCCGCCTATGGGTTGCGGCGGATGATCCGCAAACACGTCAGTGGTTTTTGATTTGGATTTCGCCGCTTTGGATTTTCGCGGCGACACCATCAAGTTCGGCGAGCAGTTCCGCGCCGAAATAGCTGTCGCTCAACGCCGTTTTCACAAATCCCGCGGATTGATCGTTCAACCCATGATCGAGCACTTGACCGCCTTTCAGTGTGCCGTCCAGCAATCCGGCCAAAATGGACGTGAGAACGGGGTCTTTGGCTTTCAGAACCTCGCCGACCACATTTCCCGGGGCAATGTAGGCGGTGTGACCGGCGGTGACGCAATATTTTCCCTGCGTTTTCGCGGCGTCGATCGCGCCCCAATCCGTTTCGCCGCCCGCGCAGAAATAAAGGATATCGCAGCCGTCCTCATACAGTTCGGTTGCTTTTTCCTTGCCGCCCGTGCGGTTGTAGCCGTTGCCGACATAGATAATTTGCGGCGTGATTTCTTTGCCCATTTCCGCGCTTGCATAGGCGACACCGGCCTCAAAGCCGGCTTGCATCTGCAATCCGGGTGGATTTTGCGTACCGTTGATCATCCCGATTTTGCCCGTTTCACTGCGCTTTGCCAGCAGGTACCCCGCCAAAAATGCCGATTCCTCCGCACGAACCGTGCCTTCAATCAACGTGGGGTATTGTTCCAGGCTTTCCCCTTTCGGCGCGAAATTGCCTTCAATCGCAACAAAAGTGATTTGCGGCAGATTCTGCGACGCGCCTTTGATCGCATCGGTGTGCATCCCGTTGTTGGTGATGATGATCGTGTAACCATCCGCAATCAATTCGGGTAATTTTGCCTGAAAATCCTCAGGTGTCGGGAGCATATACCAAGCGATCGGGATTTCAGTTTCTTTGTTGAACTTTTCAAGCACGAGCCACGCGGCGCGGGCGGATGCCGATTTCATTTCGGCGTCGCAGAGCAGGAGCGCGATTTTTGTATTGTCTTTGTTCAAAACGACGGGGGGCTGCGTGTTCGTGGTGCTGGGCATTGGGTTGTTGCCGCCTTTGCCGGAACAGGCAAAAAGGGTGAACATCGCGGTTAAAACGCAGAGGGCAACCACAATCACCCCGCGTGCCGTAATTCTTGTTAACTGTTGCATCATTCCACTTCTTTCGTTTTTATTTATCTTAGTTTAACATGTGAAACGCGCCGCTTCAACCAATTAACGCACAATATCGCGAATAATTCCAGCTTGTGCAAACACATTGTCAATAATAGGCGATAAAAAGCGAAAAAATTGCCGTATTTTCCCTGGAAAATCTGCGCTTGACAACGAGGGCGCGAAAGCGTACAATAGATAAAAATGGATAAAGGAGCGCACATGCATTTTCTTTGTGTAAATAACGCGGTCGGAACAATGGAGGGCTTTGCAATCATCAAGAGCGCGGAAGAGAAGATATCCGCGCGCGGCACGGCTTATTTGGATTTGATCATTGCTGACAGCAGTGGTGAAATGTCGGCAAAACTTTGGGATTTTTCGCCCGAAATGCAGGGGCGGTTTCACGCGCATGACGTGGTGAAATTGCGCGGGACATACAACGCTTACAACGGCACGACGCAGTTCAAAATTGAGCGGATTCGCCTTGTGACAAATACGGACGACGTGGCGATGGAATCGTTGATTGCCTCCGCGCCGCGCACGGGCGAGGATATGTTCGATGAAATTCATGCGGTCGCAGAGGCTTTTTCGGACGACGACTACCGCGCGTTGGTGCTGCGGATGCTGGATGAAAACAAGGAGCGTTTGCTGTATTGGCCGGGTGCGCACAAATTGCACCATGCGGTGCGCGGCGGATTGCTGTGGCACACGCTATCGGTGTTGCGGCTTGCAATCGCCGTTGCGGCGCTGTATGACGGCATCAACAGCGATTTGCTCTATGCCGGCGCGATTTTGCATGATATCGCAAAATTGGATGAATACATCGTGCCTAGCATCGGTATTTCGTCAGGCTACAGCACAAAGGGTCAGTTGTTGGGGCATTTGGTGATGGGCGCAATTGCCGTTGACCAAAAATGCGCGGAGTTGGGCATCCCCGAACAAAAACGGACGCTACTTGAGCACATGCTCATTTCGCACCACGGCGTGCCCGAATTCGGCGCGGCGAAAGAGCCGGCGTTTTTGGAGGCATATCTTTTGTCGCAGCTCGACAATTTGGACGCGGGGATCAACGAGATCCAGCAAGCGTTGGAAGGCGTGAAGCAGGGCGAATTTTCGCCGAGCATCTGGGCGCTGGACAAACGTAAGATGTTCCAGCACGGGACGGCGGAATGACTTGCTTTTTTTGAACCCCCCTGCGGGGGAGCGCCCACTGTGCGCCGTCGTTTGCAGACTGCTTTGAAATTTTGCGCAACATAGGGGACGGGCTTGCCCGTCCCGCGTTTTTTCGATTTGGCGGCGACGTCTTTTTTCTCTTTTCCGCGCATACAATGCAAACACGTCTTGGCGAAAGGAGTTTGCGCATGCCGCGAAAAACGAAAGAAACCAAACAGCGCAGACGCAACCGCGCACTGGACGCTGTGCAAGAAATCGGCACGCAGTTCGATTTGCCGCCGCAGGTTTTGCCTGGATATTCCCACATCGAAATGATCGGCAACCGCGAGGCGATGATCGAAGGGGTGCATGGCGTTTTGACCTATGATGAGCACACTGTCAGCCTAAATTTGGGGCGGTTGATTGCCACGTTTGAGGGTTGCGAGCTCAACATTTGTTCGTTTCAATTTGGTCATGTGATTCTTGGCGGGATGATCGCCGCAATCCATTTTTCCAATGAGCAAGGAGTGTGAGACGTCGTGCTGATTCGGCTGTTCCGCTTTTTGCAAGGATACGTCTGCTTTTGCGCGGCGGATGGTTTTCCCGAACGTTTTTTGAATTTATGCGCGAACAATCGGATTTTGCTGTGGAACGTTGTGTGCAAAAACGGCGTTTTGCGCGCGGCGGCGCATCGCAAAAACTACAAGCGATTGCACGCGTGCGCAAAGGCGTCCGGTTGCACACTGCGATTGCAAAAAAAAGTCGGTCTGCCGTTTTTTCTGCACGCCTATCGCCGCCGCGTCGGGTTGCTGATCGGATTGGGTTTGCTCATCGGAATGCTGACGGTGCTGTCGCAAAAAATTTGGAGTGTCGAAGTGCGCGGCAACGAGCGTTTGAGCGACGAAACGCTGTTGACCTATTTTGCGCAGAATGGCTTGAAGCCCGGTGTATGGCGCGGACATACCGATATAAAATCCCTTGAAGCGAAAGCAATGCAGGATTTTCACGCAATCAGCTGGTTATCCGTCAACGTGCATGGAAGCAGTGCGATGATCGAAATCAGCGAACGCGTGGAAGTCGCTTCGGAAACCGACGACACGCCGCAGAACATCGTTGCGCGGAAAGATGGGCAGTTGGTGGTCTTGGAGATTTACGCGGGCCAGCGGATTGCAAAGCTCGGCGATGCCGTGACGCGCGGCAACTTGCTGGCATCCGGCATTGTCGAAAACAAGGACGGCACGACGCGCTTGGAGCATGCCCGTGCCTATGCGGTCGCGCAAACCCGTTACGCGCATCTCGTTGCAATCAAGCGCAAACAAAAAACGCGAACGATTGGATCAATCAAAACGCATTATACCATTTCTTTTTTGGGATTGCGTATTCCGTTGGGGTGTACGCCGCGGGAACAGGACGGCAAAATCCTGCTTGCGCAAGAATTGAGTTGGATGGCGGGCGGAAAAAAAATGCCCCTTGCGTTGGAGCGGCGCAGTGTTTTGCGGTTGGAAGAATCCGCGGTATTGCTCAGCGACGCGCAGTTGTGTCTCTATGCCGCGCACGCGCTGTTCGAGGAAGCCTACGACAACCTGCGGGGGACAAAAGTGTTGGAACAAAACGCGGCGATCAAAATGGATTCCATGGGTGCGACGGCGCGTTTGGAAGGCACGGCGCACGAAAACATCGGCGAGGCGGCAGCTATTGCGTCCGGCAATTCAATGCCCGCGGAGGAATGAACATGATTGATCGAATCGTCCGTTTGCACAAAAAAACAAATATTCCGCCGCTTTTTGGATTGCTGTGCTGTGCCGCGCTTTGCGTGCTATTTGTTATCGCTTCGCCTACGGCGGCGCAGGGCGCGAAAGATGGATTGCTCATTTGCGCACAGGTCATGATTCCGTCGCTCTTTCCGTTTTTTGTGCTCAGTCATCTGTTTGCGGACATCGCGCGGCAACAAAAACCAAACAATCACAAGGGATTGCTATGGCGATTGTTTCGCTTGCCGCCGCAGGCGACGGGCGTTTTGCTAATCGGTTTTTTGGGCGGATATCCCATGGGCGCAAAAACGGCGGCAAATTTATTGGAATGCGGCAGATTGACACAATCTCAGGCGCAGCGTCTGCAATTATTTTGCGTCAACGCGGGGCCCGCCTATTTGATTGGAGTGGTCGGCTCGACGTTGCTCGGCAGCAAAGAGGCTGGATTTTTGATTTTTGCCGCGCTGTTTTTTGCGGGATTGCTCATTGGTTTTGCGACGCGCTTTTTGCACGATACAGGCGATGCATCCGCCGCCGCGTCCGCAGTGCGTTCCGACGCAAAACGAAAGCCGGACGAAATGCTCCTATCCGCCGTAACGCATAGCACGGGTTCGATGTTGGGCGTTTGCGCCTGGGTCGTTCTTTTTTCGTGCCTGTGCGCATTGCTGGAACTATTGCCGCACGCGTTCCATCCCGCCATACCAAGCATAGGCGCGGTTCTGGAGGTTTCATCGGGTGTCGTCCGCGCAACGCGCACGGGGGTTGCGCTGCCCGTGTTGTGCGCCGTATTGGGCTGGGGTGGTTTGGGTGTGCACTGCCAAATGATGGGCGATTTGCGCAAAACGGGTTTGCGGCTTAAATGGTTTTGGGTGTCGCGGGTATTGCACGGCGCGTTGGCGGCGGTGATTTGTGACCGCTTGCTTGCGTTGTTTCCTTTGGATGTCGCCGCGGCGGCGATGGAGCAAACCCGAACATTGCGGCTTTGGGCGGTCTCAGCCCCTGCTGGCGCGGCAGTGTTGCTGTTTTGCGCGTTTTTGATTTTGGATCTTGACCTCAACCGCAAAATGTGTTAGAATCAACGGTAGAATTTTTCTTCAAAGTAAGCACCGTCAATCAATTTCCAGCAAAATGGGGCAGTGATCAGAGCCGAACACATCGCGCAAAATTGCCGCGCGAGCGATACGCGGGGCAAAATCGCGGGATGTTAAAAAGTAGTCGATGCGCCAACCGACGTTCCTTGCGCGGGCGTTGGTGCGAAAACTCCACCATGAGTAGGCGTTGCGTTCGTCAGGATGCAGATAACGAAAGCTGTCTGTAAAACCTGCGGCAAGCAGTTCGCCGAATTTCGCGCGTTCCTCATCGCTGAAGCCCGCGCTGAAATGATTGCTTGCGGGATTGGCCAAATCAATTTCGTTGTGTGCCACGTTCATGTCGCCGCAGACAATCACAGCCTTTTGCGCGGCGAGCGCAAGCAAATGCGCACGGAACGCGTCTTCCCACGCCATACGGTAATCAAGTCTAGCGAGTTCCGCTTTCGCGTTCGGTGTGTAGACGTTGACCAAAAAGAAATCGGCAAACTCCAACGTTACTACGCGTCCTTCATTGTCGTGTTCGGGGATTCCCAAACCGAAACGGACATCTTCGGGCATTTCGCGGCAAAACACCGCCGTGCCCGAGTAACCCCTTTTGGCGGCGCAATTCCAATATTGCCTGTAGCCGTCAGGATCGAAACTCACTTGCCGCGGCTCGGCGCGGGTTTCCTGCAAGCAAACAACATCGGCGTCAAACGAGGCGAATGCCTCCGCAAAGCCCTTTTGCATGCAGGATCGAATGCCGTTGACGTTCCACGAAACCAATCGCCGCAAACCGTCCGCCCCCTTTTTTTGCTTTTTCTTAAAGTAGTATAGCATATCCGAGAAAAAAAAGAAAGGGGGCTGCATAAAAAAGCAAAATCGGATATTGACAAATACCGCCGAATCATATATACTCATAGGTGCTGATGTTTGTTGTTGTATCCAAAAGACGACAAGCAATCAAAAAAGGCAAACCCACACAGCCGTTTGAAACAGCCGTGTGGGGAGAATTCGCAATCGACCTGTTGATCTATATTGTTTATTCGTCAATGCCCGCGACGTAGTCAGTGAACCCTACTTTAAAAATTCCATTGGATGAGACCTTGTACAAGACCACCACCGTGGAATCCTGCTCGTGGATGCAATAGCACGTGCTGTCCCGATAAAGCGCACCAATTTTAATAGTGAGCTTACTGTCGGCGTAAATGACGAGTTCCCTGCCTGATGTGTTGATGAACCGCTTCAATCTTTTAACCTCCTTGTGTAACTGACGTACACTACATTTCGCAAGCTAACACTTTATTGCATTAGCTACTTGTATTCATTATAACACGTTTCTCCAAGAAAGCAAGTGTTTTTCTTGAAATACTAAAAAAAGTTTTATTTTTGCGGGTAAATATAGGTAATAGCGACAGAAAAATGGTACTTTTTCCCGATAATGCCGTATTTTGGAAGACCGCAAACGCTCAACCATTGCCAACTGCTTGCCGCATGAGGGCATTCCACGTGCTGCAACCGACAATTCCGTCCGCCGTGAGACCGTTTGTCGCCTGAAAAAACTCCAAAATCTCAGCCGTGCGGTTTCCAAAATAGCCATCAATTGCAAGAATTGTTCCAAGAACGACGTTGAGTGCATCCTGCAAAACGCAGACATATACCCCAAGATTGCCGCGCCTTTGCAAGGGATAACCGCCTGTCGGGCATGCGGGCGGAAACACGCGGCGATCCATGTGCACCCAAGTTGGCGTGAGGGAACTGGGTTCCACATAGCTCCACACGCCGCTTTGAATTGCCAAGGCGCGCATACGAGCGCGAGCTTCGTCGCCGATGTTTTGGGCGCAGTCGAACGACGTCCCCGCGTAGTGTTGGCTTTGCATTGCGTGACCGCCTTCGCCGACGCGGCGGAAACAATAGGGCAAATAGATCGGTTCGCCCCACATGGCGCGGAAAGTCGTCCAAGCCTCAACGGCTTCGCGGCGTGACCAGAGTAGCTGTGTTTGCGAAGTGCCTCGGAATTCGCCGACCAAAAGCGAACCATCACCGAATGGCATGGGATCCAATAAATTGCGGTCGTAGCGTTCCATGACGTTATAGCGGCTGTTTTCGATCAAAACAATCATCTCATCACTCCCTGCTTGCGTTAGTGTATTCAAAACGGCGAGTGACTATGACGGTTACTTTTTCCGCCTTACTTTTTCTGAAGAAAAAGTAAGCAAAAAGACTTTTGCCGCTTCGCGCTGTCATTTTTAGACTGATTGATATTTGATATATATTTGCACAATCACTAAAAGCCCGTGGAATTTTTTCACGGGCTTTCAATGTTCACGCGAAATGGTTATTCGTCTTCGGAACTCGACGACGCGACAACCTCGTCTTCAGACGCATCCGGCTCGGGGTCTTCTTTTGCGAGAAGCGCACGCATCGAAAGACTGACGCGCTTTTTGTCAAAATCAACGCCAACAATTTTGACCTGCACCACTTGACCCATTTGCAATTCGTTTTGCGGCTTTTCGATGTGCCGGTCGGCAATCTGCGAGATGTGAATCAAGCCGTCAATGCCCGGCAAAACACGCGCAAACGCGCCGAATGCGGTGAAGCCGACGATTGTCGCGTCCACAACGGAATTCACAGGATATTTTTCGCGGAGAACCTCCCACGGATTGTCTTCCGTTTTGCGGTAGCCCAGTGAGATTTTGCGTTTTTCGGTGTCAAGCGCTTTGATGAAAACATCCACTTCTTGTCCGATTTTCAGCACGTCATGCGGATCTTTAATCCTGCTCCACGAAAGTTCGGAGATATGCAACATGCCGTCCAAACCGCCGACATCCACAAACGCGCCAAAGCTGACGATGGATTTGACAATGCCCTTGTAGGATTGCCCAACCTCCACCTGTGCCCAAAAGCGCTCTTCGGCGGCTTTGCGAATCTCAGACGACGCGTTACGGATCGATCCGACAGCGCGGCGTTTGGGTTTGTTGACTTCAATGATGCGCAGTTTTACTTCCTTGCCGCGCAGCGTTTCCAAATCGCCGTCGCGCGGAATACCTGTGTGCGAGCCCGGGATGAACACGCGGCAACCGCGCACAATCGCCAGCACACCGCCTTTGACGACATCGTAGACCTTGCCGTCGAGCACATCGCCCGATTCTTCGGCGGCAATGATATCCTGCCACGCCTGTGCGGCGTCAAAGCGTTTTTTGGAAAGCTGAATTGTACCCTCCAGGTCGTTCGTTTTGAGGATAATCAAATTCAAAACGTCGCCCACATGTACTTCCAGCGTGGGGTCGGCGGTCGGGTCGTTGCTGTATTCGCTTGCGGCGACGTAACCGGTTTGTTTACGCCCGATATCCACTTGAATTTCGGACGGATTGACCGCGGTTACGTAGCCCTTGACCTTTTGGTCAGAGTTCATCGCTTTCAGGGATTCCTCCAGCGCCGCCGCAAACGCGTCCTCTTCGCTGAGTGTTTCCGTCGGAAGCTCATCAACCGATTCGGGCGCGGCCGCGAGCGTTTCAACGGGTTCGGTTTGCGCGATTTCTTCCGCATTGGGGATGGTTTGCAATTCGTTCTCAAGATCTGCCATGGTTTGTAGTACCTCCTTTATCGTACGCGTCGGGGTCGACGCGCCTGCCGTGCAGCCGATGGTGCGATATTGAGTCAATTCGTCTTTCAACATACGCAACTCTTCATATCCTTCAATCAAAAACGAAGGGCACAATTCGTCGCACACCGACTTGAGTTTTGCCGTATTGGAACTGGATGCGTCGCCGATGATGAGCATCGCGCCGCAGGTTGCCGCGAGCGCACGCGCCTCATCCTGACGTGTTTGCGTCGCATTGCATATTGTATCAAATATTTGAGCGTTTGTACAGAGGGATTTTAAAATATTTATGCATTTTTTCCAATCTCCCGCGTGAAAAGTTGTTTGCGCCACCACAATTGGTGACAAATCATTCCATTTTGGGTTTGCAAGCAACAATTCCTCAAGCATTGAGGGTGATTGTGTCACATAGACCGATCCGCGCGAAAAGGAGCAAATACCGATGATTTCGGGATGTTTCGGGTCGCCGAGGACAATCGTGGGGCGTTCGGGCGAGGAATGGGTATCGACAATTTTGTGGATTTTTGCAACAAAAGGGCAAGTGGCGTTGCAAACAGACCGATTGCTTGCGGTGATTTTTTTCATCACGTTCTGCGGAACACCATGTGCGCGTATGACGATTGTGCTGTCCGCGGGGCAATCCTCGGGGCGATCGATTGTCGTCGCGCCGAGATCTTGGAGTTCCCGTGTGACCTGTTTGTTGTGAATCAACGCACCCAGCAACGCGATTTTCGTCCCGTTACGGAGCAAATCCATCGTCATGGTCACCGCGCGCTCCACGCCAAAGCAGAAACCTGCCGTTTTTGCAAGGATCACGTTCATGGATTGTGTCCTTTTTCCCAAAGCGTTTGGATCGCTTCCATGATTTTGGCGGAGGCCTCACGGGTTTGACGAGCGTTTGGCGTGTCGCCCAGCCCCAAATCCTCAAACAGGATTGGCTCGCCGTAATGCACGGTGATTTTGCGGCGAAAACACAATTTGCCTTCGTGATAAATACTGGCGGGGATGATGTTCGCCTTTGTTTTGCGGGCGAGCATCGCCGTGCCTCCTTTGGCTGGCTGCGGTGTGCCGTCGGGCGAACGCTGTCCCTCGGGAAAAATTCCAAGCCCCGCGCGTTTGTCGTCCATCACTGTTGCGGCATAATCCAACGCCTTGCGGTCGATAATTTCACGGTCGATCGGGAACGCGTTGGCCTGCGTCAAAATCCAAGCCGCAACCGGATTGCGAAAGAGTTCTTTTTTTGCGATAAAACGCCACATTCGGTGGGATGTCGTCAACAAAAAGGCGGGATCAATCGAATGCAGATGATTGCAGACCAAAATATAGCCGCCCGTCATCTTGGGAAGATTTTCGCGCCCATAAACTTTCACGCGGAAAGCAACGGCGGCGATCACACGCGCGATTGCGACAAGCGCACGGAAGAGGGGGTAGGGTTTGACGCGCTGGAAATCATACTTTTTTGCCATTTTGAACAATCAACTCCATCAAATGAATTGAATCAAAGCGGTAACGCGGGCGACCGCTTCTTCCAGCGAGAGGTCAGTGGTGTCCAGCAGAACGCTGTCGGCGGCGGGTTTGAGCGGTGCGACGGCGCGGTTTGTGTCCTGTTCGTCACGTTGGATGAGTTCCGCTTTGACCGCGTCAAAACTTTGGCTGATTCCCTTTGCTTGCAGTTCGTGAAAACGACGCCTTGCGCGTTCGTCCGCAGTGGCGGTTAGGAACAATTTAAGCTGTGCGTTGGGCAGCACCACCGTGCCGATGTCGCGCCCATCCAAAATACAATTCGATTGGCTTGCGAGTTTCCGCTGGCTATCCAGCAAAAAAGCGCGCACGGCGGGCATTGCCGAAACGGCGGATGCCGCCATTGAAGCCTTTGGCGTGCGGATATCTTCCGAAACGTCATTGCCGTTCAAAAAAACGCGCTGTGCGCCGTCGGGATCATGGCGCAACTCCAAGCGTATATTCGCGAGCATCGCCTCAACCCGCGCGGCATCGTTCGCGTCAATCCCGCATAACGTAGCCGCAAGCCCGATCGCGCGGTAAAGCGCACCCGTGTCGATGTAGATAAATCCCAATTTTTTTGCCGCAAGGCGGGCGATACTGCTTTTGCCGACGGCGGAGGGTCCGTCGATCGCAACTTGAATCATTCCCATATCGCACACCACCCTCAGCAAATTGTCGCGGCGGAAAGCCCCGCCAGATGTCCTGTAGAAAACGCGATTTGTAAGTTGAATCCACCCGTGTAGGCATCGACATCCAGAACCTCGCCCGCAAAATAGAGCCCCCGCACATGTTTTGATTGCATTGTGCCAGGCTGAACCTCGTCCACGGCAATGCCGCCTGACGTGATAATCGCCTCGTCGATCGGGCGGAATCCCGTCACGCCGATTGCCAAACATTTGAGCAGACGCGTGATGGTTTGCCTTTGCTCCCGCGTGATTTGATTGACCGCCAAGTTCGGCGGAATGCGGCTGAGCGCGGCGGCAACAGGCGACAAACGCTTCGGCAACAATGTATTGAGCACATTGACGAACTGCTTGTTCGCGTTTTCGGCGAACGCGCGTAGCAATCGCGTGTCGAGCTGTTCGATCGTGCGCGTGGGTTTCAAATCAATCCGCAATTGATAGCGTTCGGGCGACATATCGCGCATATGCGCACTTGCGCTGAGCACAACAGGACCCGAAACACCGAAATGCGTGAAGAGCATTTCGCCGAAATCACTGAAAATGACGCGCTGTGTCCGCGCGTCGAAAACCTGCAAACCGATGTTGCGCAGGCTCAGCCCCATCAATTTGGCGCAAAAGCCCTCATGGCACTCC
>JAITDE010000031.1 GCA_031282735.1 Oscillospiraceae bacterium
GAACACGCCATATCGGGCGTCAATCTGCGTAGCTTTTGATTTTCACACGCAAAAATGGCGGAATATGTTTCGCCGCGCCGCGCGTCCATGACGCAACAGATCAGACCCGAAAACAAAACGGCGTTGCGCGCCATTGCCGCCAGCGTCGAAACGCCCGCGCACGGCTTTCCGGCGGCCTCCGCCAGACCTTTCGCCGTCGAAACCCCGACGCGCACCCCCGAAAACGATCCGGGTCCATGCGCCGCCGTAAAACGATCCACCCGCGCGATGGAAAATCCTGTGCGGCCAAGGAGTTCGTCAATCATGGGCAAAAGCAGGGTGCTGTGCTTTGCCTGCGGTGTCACAAGCGTTTCGGCAAGCAATACGCCGTCCGCCGCAAGCGCGACCGAAAGGTTCCGCGCCGTTGTGTCAATACCAAGCGTCAACATTGCGATCCCTCTTTTTCGATGCGGATTTTGCGTTGATTTTCGTGTTCGCCGTGTTGGATCGTCACGCGCCAAGCGTTTTGCGGAACGGCAAACGGCACGTTTTCGCTCCATTCAATCGCAAGAACATAACCTGCCGCCAAATAATCATAAAAACCTGTGGATTCCAACGCCTCTTCGGTTTCGACGCGGTACATATCAAAGTGCGCCAGCGGAATTTTGCCTTGATGTTCGTGCACAAGCGCGTAGGTTGGACTGCTCACATCGTCCAAGCAAGCCAATCCCCGCGCCAATCCGCGCACAAAAGCCGTTTTTCCCGCGCCCAATCCGCCGCAAAACGCAACGACATCGCCGGTGCGCAATCGGTCGGCAAATACCGCGGCGATTTGTTCTGTTTCGCGCACACCGTTCGATTCATATTCCGTCATGCAATCACTCCAAATATTGCTTCAGACACGCGGCGTTTGCAAGCGTAAAATCGGCTTTGATCGCGCTATGCGCCGCCTGTTCCGCCGTTGTAACACCGCTGAGCACCAACACGCTCGGTATTCCGTGATTTGCGCCGATCGCAATGTCCGTTTCCAAGCGGTCGCCCACAAAAACAAGCTGATCCGCGCACAATCCCAATTCATTTTGCAAAAACGTGACGGTCATTTGTGTCGGTTTGCCCATCACCAACGGACGCTTGCCCGTCGAGGCTTCAAACATGGCGATCATTGCACCCGTGTCGGGCAAAAATCCGTCCGCGGTGGGGCAATTGACATCAGGGTGCGTCGCCAAATACAACGCGCCGCCCGCGATGCTTTTTGCCGCGTACGCAATTTTTTGATAAGTCAGGGTCGTGTCAAACCCCAACAGAACAATATCGGGGCGTTCGGTTTCGTCCGTCAGGCACACATCCGCGTCTTGGATAATCGCCCTCAGATGTTCGTTGCCGAGCAGATATACCTTTTTGCCCGCGTGATTTTTCCGCAGATAATCCGCCGCCACATGCGACGATAAAATGATCTTTTCCGTGCCGACATCAATGCCCATCCCCGCCAAACGCGTTTGACAAATCCGTATGGAATTTGACGAATTATTGCTAAAAAGCCGATAATCATACCCTAACGCGGGCAAGGCGCACAGGAGATCGTCCGCGCCGTCAATCAGCTTTTCGCCAAGATAAATCGTGCCGTCCATATCGAACACAAAACATTTGCTTTTTTGAAACAACGGATGCTTCGGCATACTGCCCCCTTTGGTTTGCTGTGATATAGTATAGCAGATTTTGTTGTGAGAATCAATAGGATAATTCACGTTTCGGCATGGTTTTGCCCGCAGTCACAAATATTTCTTGACTGCGAACGAAAAAATGAGTTATAATCGTGCTTGTTTCGCTTTTTTTGTTCAGTCTTCCTCGGGTATCATCGCATACAGCGCGTCCAAGGCGTTTGAAAGACCCCCCGGTTCATCAATCAAGCCCTCCCTAACGGCGCGTTCGCCTGTGAGCACCGTGCCAAAATCCATCGCGAGTTCCCCTGTCTCCAGCATCATGCGGCGATATAAATCGGCATTGATATGACTGTTTTGCGACACAAAGCGGACAATGCGTTCCTGCATCTGTTCAAAATAGGTCAGCGTCTGCGGCACGCCGAGCACCAAGCCGTTCATGCGCACGGGATGGATTGTCATGGTTGCCGACGGTGTGATGAACGATTTTTTCGCGCTCACCGCCAGCGGCACACCGATGGAATGCCCGCCGCCCAGCACAAGCGAAACGGACGGCGTTTGCATGCCGGCAATCAGTTCCGCAAGGGCCAACCCCGCTTCGATGTCGCCGCCGACTGTGTTGAGGATGATCAGCAGACCGCGCACATCGCGGCTTTCCTCAATGGCGACCAACTGCGGGATAACATGCTCATATTTTGTCGTTTTTGTTTCAGTCGAAAGTTCCGTATGTCCCTCAATTTGACCGATGATCGTCAAACAATGGATCAGCCCCCGGCGTCCCTCCAGTGTGATGCTCCCTGTTTCGGCGGAATAACGCCGCCCGCGCTCTTCGTTTTGGTTGTTCGGTTCGGGATCCGCGCCCACCTCGGGAGGCGCAAGTTCGTTGCGTTTTTTCACAAACAGGCTCCGTTCTGCAATTGAAATTCCAATTAAAGTTATTGTAAACGGTAACAGGCGCATTATTTTCTGTTTTTGCTTGTAATCCTTGGAAAAATCCGTTATAATAACATGTGACGGACAATTGGGAATCGGGCGGGATGTCCGAAACGTTGATGCTTTCGTTATAATAAAAAAAATTTTTTTGGCGGTGAATAAATGGCTCGTGCGCATGAAAGAAAACAAAAACGTATTATGTATGGCTTCGGCGGCGGTTTGCGCGGCATGATCGTGGGCACGGATTGGCTGACGCTGCTCATGTGCGCGTGTGCCTCGGCATTCGGCATTTTGCTGGTGCATTCCGCCACATTGCAAAACGCGTTGAGCAACGAAAAACCATTCTCGCGCGATACGCTCGTCATGGCAATCGCCGTCGCCGCGGGATTGCTGTCCGCCGTGCTGGTTAGCGCGATCGACTATGATTGGCTGTTTAAATATTGGTTTGTTGTGGCCGGCGGTTGCCTGTTGCTGATGTTTTTGCTCTTCACACCGCTTGCCGTCGCGCCGGACGCCCGCAGTGACGCAAAATCCTGGCTGCCGATCCCAATCCCCGGCTTCGCGCTGAATTTTCAGCCGTCCGAACTGCTGAAAATGGGATTCATCATCACATTCACGAAGCATTTGGATTATGTAAAAAAAGATATCAACAAACTGCGCAACATTCTTTTGCTCGGATTGCACGGCATGATCCCCGTCGCTTTGGTCGTCATAACGGGCGACTTGGGGAGTGCGCTCGTGTTCGTTTGCCTGATGGCGGGCATGCTGTTTTTGACGGGATTGCAACTGCGCTATTTTGCCGCCGTCGGCGTGTTAGGTGTCGTCGCCGCGCCGCTTTTGTGGGTTACGCTGAGTAGCTTCCAAAAAAACCGCATCCTCGCGGTGTATTATCCCGGCTATTTCACCGACGCCGACCCCACTCGCAC
>JAITDE010000011.1 GCA_031282735.1 Oscillospiraceae bacterium
CGGCAATTGCCGTCAGCGGCGCAACCCCAAGCAACATAACCAGACACAGCAAGACAGCGGTAGCGGAACACAGAAGCTTCTTCATATCAACACACGCCCTTTCTCAAATTCTGTAACCAGTGTAGCACAACGTACTCGCTTTGTAAACCCCAATTATAGGCATGCAGGCGAATTTTTTAGGAAGCTGATCGTTTATAGAAAATCGAACAGATAAACGAAGTGAGCGGGATCGCAATAACGACGCTCAGACTGCCGGCAAGCGATTGCAGGATCTCAACGGCAATCTGTTCGCGGTTGAGCATTTGTGTGAGGTTCGCGGAGTAACTGATCATTAGCAAAATAACGCTCATCGCCCCGCCGATATAGGCGAGAACCAAGGTGTTTACCATCGTGCCGATCATATCCTTGCCAATATTGAAGCCCGAACGCATCAGCTCGGCGGGCGGCAGTTGCGGCTCTTTTTCGCGAATTTCCTGCAACGCGGACGCAATGGACATTGAAACGTCCATCAGCGCACCGACCGATCCAATCAAAATCATGCAAAACACAGTCGCCTTGATGTTGATTGGGTTAGATGGGTTTAGTTGCAAAATGAATATCGATTCTTCGTCGAGCAATCCCGTGATGTGCATGGGCTTGTCCATCACAAGCATCAAAAGCCCCGAAGCGATCACACCGCAAACGCACCCGAGCGCGGCGGTGAAGCTTTTCGCGCTGACGCCTTGCACCAAAAGCAGATTCGTCAGCACAATAAAAACACAAATCATCAGCGACCATAGGTAAATATTGTGCCCTGTGAGGATTGCGGGCACGAGCACCGTGAAAATCGCGAGAATTGTCAAAGCGAACGAAATAATGGTGTCCAATCCTTTTTTGCGCCCAAACAAGACGACGACTCCCGCAAAAATCACGGCAAGGATCAAGAGCGGTGTCGTTCGCACAAACTCAAAAAACAGGTAGGATTTTCCGGCTTCGCCTTCGCCATCAATACGGTCCAGTAAAACGGTGTCCCCCTGCTTCACCTGCGGGGATTGCAGCGCGAATTGATTGTCGATTTCTTGGGTGCAGCGCACGGTTTTGCCTTTTTGATCCCCTGTGAGCAAACGCGCGTCAAAGGTGATTGTGGTGATGGTCAGCGTGTCGCTTGTTGTGGTGTCATAGGTGTTTTTGTTGACGCTGAGCACCTCCAGCACACGGGCGCGCAAAAAATCCTGCGCGTTGGACACCCCGAATACCTGCTTGCCGCCCATTGCGATTTGGTTGCCAACAAACACCAGCACAACAGACAGGATCAACGTGAGCGCATAGACGATGCGGTGTTTTTTTTGTTCCAATAGCGTGTTCTCCTTTCGCCGTCTATATGCATTATATCATATCATAAAAAACAATATCTTGTCAACCGATTTTTGTTGTTTTTATATAATATCCAAGCGAAGAAAGGGCATAAACGTGCACATAAATGATTTTCATTCTTTTTGTAAAAAAGCAAAAAAGATCTTCCCTTTTTGCCCAAAATGTTGTATACTAGTCCCGCAGATTAATTATTTCAAAGGAGATTTTGATGCTTTATCCAAAAAACGCATCCCCCGAACTAGAAGCGGAAGTTTTTCAATCCCCAACCGCCGAATACCGCGCGACTCCCTTTTGGTGCTGGAACGGCGAATTGAACCAAGAGACGCTCAATCGTCAAATCGACTGCATGGAAGAGATGGGCTTCGGCGGCTTCCACGCACACGTGCGCGTCGGGCTGACCACCGAATACCTCGGCGACGCGTTCATGGCGTTCATCCGGAACTGCGTGAACCGTGCCAAGGATAAAAACATGCTGGCCTGGCTTTACGATGAGGATCGGTGGCCTTCCGGTTTTGCGGGCGGTCTAGTGACGCGCGACCCGCAACACCGCGCCAAGCACCTGCTCTTTACATCAACACCCTATGGCAACGGAAAAACGGAGAACGTTAACGATTGTTCCATCAAAGCCTGGCGAACGCAGAACGGCACACTGTTGGCCTCCTATGCCATTTGGCTCGGCGAAAACGGCATGCTGCGGGAATACCGCAAGCTGGAGGACGGCGAGCAAGCCCCTGTTGATGCCGCGGTTTGGTATGCTTACTTAGAGAGCGATCACCCCTCCGATTGGTTCAACCGGCAAACATACGTCGATACCCTTTCGCCCGCAGCGATCGCGCGGTTTATTGCGGTCACCCACGAACGGTATGCGGAGACCGTGTCTTCGGAGTTCGGCAAGACTGTCCCCGCGATTTTCACCGACGAGCCGCAGTTCTCGCGCAAACAAACCCTGTCGAATCCCCTCTCGGACGACGATGTTTATCTCCCGTGGACGAGTGACCTCTGCGCAACCTACCGGGCATCCTATGGCGAAGAGCTTCTGGATCGCCTGCCAGAGCTTTTTTGGGAACTACCTGAAAACAAAGTCTCCCTCACGCGTTACCGCTATCACGACCATGTCGCGGAACGCTTCGCCGCCGCGTTTGCCGACCAACTCGGCAATTGGTGCGGCGCACATCATTTGATGCTCACGGGGCACATGATGGAAGAGGACACCCTGCTCTCCCAAACAAGCGCACTGGGCGACTGCATGCGGTCATACCGTTCTTTCCAATTGCCCGGGATTGACATGCTTTGCGATTGCCGCAACTTGAACACGGCAAAACAAGCGCAGAGCGCGGCGCATCAATACGGCAGATCGGGTGTGCTCAGCGAGCTTTACGGCGTAACCAATTGGGACTTCCCTTTCCGCAAGCACAAGTTGCAGGGCGATTGGCAAGCCGCGCTGGGCGTTACAGTGCGCGTGCCGCACCTTTATTGGATGTCTATGCGCGGCGAAGCGAAACGCGACTATCCCGCGAGTATCGGGCATCAATCGCCTTGGTTTTCGGATTATAAAAGCGTTGAGGATCACTTCGCGCGGCTGAACACCGTCCTCACGCGCGGCGCGCCGCTGGTCAAAATCGGTGTGATTCATCCTGTGGAAAGTTATTGGCTTCATTGGGGTCCCGCGGCACAAACGGCACATTTGCGCGACGAACTCGACAGCGATTTCAAAAATATGACGGATTGGCTGATTTTTGATTCGCTCGATTTCGATTTTATTTGTGAATCCACGTTGCCCGCGCAATTTGACGCCGCCGCTGACGGCTTTGCCGTAGGCGCAATGCGCTACGATGTGATTATCGTACCCAACTGCGAAACGTTGCGCAAAAGCACCCTTGCCGCGCTGAAAGCGTTCCATGCAAAGGGCGGCAAAATCATTTTCGCGGGCCGCCTCCCTCGTCTTATCGACGCAAAACCGTGCGACGACGCTGCGGAACTGATCCGCCAATCCATCGTTATCCCCATGAAAAAAGCAGACTTGCTTCCCCTTTTGGAGGAAAACCGTCTGCTCAAAATCACCAAAACGAACGGACAGGACGCGGGGATCCACGCAACACAATGGCGGCAAGATGGCGGCGACCTCTGGTTGTTCATCAGCCATGTGTTTGACGACGAACGCTATTTCAGCACGGACGCGAAAGAATACCATATCGCGCTCACGGGCACATTTGCGGTTGCGCTGTACGACACGCTCACGGGTGAGATCCGCACATTGCCGTTCCGCCACGAACGCGGCAAAACCTTGCTCACATGGCTGGCGCACGCCCAAGACAGCCTGCTGTTCAAGCTGACGCCCTGCGAACCGATCGCCTTTGAAGCTCCCGTGATTGCGTTGCGGGCAAACGGCAAATCACGCATGGAAGAGGTTGATTGCGTGCGTCCCACACTGCGCGGGAGTGCGATCGCAGGCGCGTTTTCCGGGCAGCAATCCGCAGAGAGCATTTGGAAACCAATCGAAGCGCTCCCGACCGAACTCCCCGTGACACTCACCGAACCCAACGTATTTTTGCTGGATCAAGCGGCATACAATCTGGACGACGCGGGTTGGGAATTGCCAGAGGAACACCTGCGCATCACCGACATTTGCAAGGAAAAACTGCACTTGGTCAACCATTTGGCGAACGGCTGTCAACCGTGGGTGCTCGCCACCATGCCGCAGGAATCCACCGTGCACACCTTGCGGTTGCGCTATGAAGTGCGCTCCAAAATCGCTTTGGATTTTGTTGAACTTGCCGTTGAAGATCTCGAAACACTGCAAATCACTTGGAACGGCCAAGCGATTGGGATATCGCCGACAGGTCGCTATGTAGACGACTCAATTCAAACCGTGGCGCTTGGCGGACTTTCGGCGGGTACGAACCTGCTTGAAATGACAGTGCCGTTCGGCGGCATCACAACCATTGAAAACTGCTTCATCCTTGGCGATTTCGGCGTGGAAGTCAAGGGACGCAACGCAGAGATCATACCGCCCGTGCGATCACTGGCTTTCGGCGATTGGACGCGGCAGGGATTGCCGTTCTACGGCGGCAACGTGGTATACCACGCGCAAATCAACGGCACGGGTGAAACCACCGCGCTGGAGGCGACGCACTACAAACAACCCGCGCTTGCCGTTGATGTCGACAATACGCGCCGCGGTCTAATCGCCTTTGCGCCGCACCGACTCGTGCTGGGCAACCTGGACGGCAAGCACCAAATTGATATCACCGCTTTCGGCAATCGAATGAACACATTCGGCGCGCTGCACAACATCAACTACGCCGAAACGTGGCACGGACCGCATGCGTGGCGTTCTTCCAAAGAAAACTGGAGCTATGAATACAGATTGCGCCCATCGGGCATCATCGCCGCCCCGATTGTTTTAGTGAAAGTATGATGATAACATTTGAACCGCAAGAATTTTTATACAATCAACTCGGATTCATACGCGTCTGCGGCGTTGACGAAGCCGGGCGCGGTCCGCTGGCGGGGGATGTCTACGCGGCGGCAGTGATATTGCCGGTGGGTGCGTCGATCGCGAGTCTGAACGATTCCAAAAAGCTCACACCGAAAAAGCGGGATTTGCTCTTTGACGAAATACAGCGCACAGCGATTTGTTTCGCGATTGCGTCCGCGACGGCGGAAGAAATTGACCGCATCAATATTTTGCAGGCCGCGCTTTTGGCAATGCGCCGCGCCGTTGACGCCCTGCAACCCGCCGCCGATTTTGCGCTGATCGACGGCAACCAAAAGCCGCGCCTCGCTATCCCCTGCGAAACGCTCGTCAAGGGCGACGCGCGGTGCGCAAGCATCGCGGCGGCATCCATTTTGGCAAAAGTCGCGCGAGATCGCGCCATGGATGAACTTGACGCGCGGTATCCCGGCTACGGCTTCGCCAAACACAAGGGCTACCCGACTGTGGAACACTACGCCAGCATTGCGCGGCTCGGCGTTTCGCCTGTGCACCGCAAGTCATTCACCCTGTTCCGCCCCTAACAATATCCGCGCGGCGTTGTTCCAAAAGAGGTCTTCGACCGTTGCGGGATCAATCCCAAAATCCAACAGCGATTGCCGCAATGCGGGGATTGTTTCGACGCTGGTCAAATTCGGATGCATCGGCGCACCGTCAAAATCACTGCCGATCGCCACATGTTTCGCGCCGCCCATGGTGATGATATGCCGCAAATGCCGCGCAAGATCGGTGTGCGCACCATCACCACCCAAAAACATCGGGTAAAAATTCAACCCAACCAACCCGCCCGCGGAAAAAATCGCCTGCAACTGGTCGTCTTTCAAGTTACGGCGGTGCGCGTGAACCGCATGGGCATTGGAGTGCGTCGCCAAAATCGGCACGCGCTCCTTTTGCTTTGCCCAAATGTCCAGCACATCCCAAAAACCCGCAATATTCAAATGCGAAACATCGGGAACAATCCCGCACACCAGCATCATGCGCACCGCGTCTTTTCCCAGCGACTTAAGCCCCAAGGTTTCGTCACAATCGCATCCAAAACCAAGTTCATTTTCACCGTTCCAAGTCAGCGACATCACGCGCACGCCCTGCGCCGCAAGAGATGCAATATTGCGGCAATCCCCGCACAAAACATTGCCGTTCTCAATCGCAAGCACGGCATGCAGATTGTGCGGCAAAATCGACGCGCCGCACTGCTCTCTGTAAAACGAATACACTTTACAGTAGTAGTCATACGCCGCCTCGCTCTGCAAACTGTCCGGCACAAAAATCGCGAAAATCTGCGTCCACTGCTCAAAGTGCGGCGCGTAACGTGCCGCAACGCTGCCGCTTGCGTTTTGCAAATCTTCGCCATTCCTGTAACACCGCGTGATGCTATCGCAATGCAAATCAAAATAGCGCAAAAAAATCACCCCTTTCACACAATATATGATGGTGATTTCGTTTATGCCAACCGCAGGTGCACTTCGCCCGAACGCAGTGTTGCGCACCGTCCGTTTGCGTCCTCGACGACCAATCCGCCGTCGGCGGTGATGTCGATCACGCGAGCTTCCAACTGCCGATTATCTTGTGTGTATGTGACGTGATTGCCCAAAACAACCAAACGATTGCGATACTCGTCGAGCAGCGCGAGATTGTCACTTTCGCACACGATTTCCAAGATTGCGCGAGCGATTTCGCCGATCAATTGCTGGACAGCTGGGAGTTCGTGCGGCGAATCCGCACAATAACCCGCGATGCCGCGCAGTTCCTCGGGAAAGGCACACGCGGGGAACAAATTCATTCCCACTCCCACAACATACCGCTTTGTATCAACCACTTGCGTCAAGATGCCGCCGACTTTTTTGCCGTCTCGGAAGAGATCGTTCACCCATTTGATTCCGAGCGAAACGCCGTGCCGCGCCATGACGCGAGAAACGCCAAGCGCAACCCGCGGCGTGAGCGCGAGCGTATCGTCAGACAAATCGCACGCCAAAAAAAGGCTGAAATACAATCCGCCGACGGGGGAAAAAAATGTTTTCCCCCCTCTTCCCCTGCCCGCCGTTTGACGCTCCGCCGCAATCAGCCGCAGATCGGTTCCCTCTTTGGCGAGTGCATATAAGCGACTGCTCGTGGACGCAATCGCGTCGTGCCACATGACCTCCTGCGGCAAAAGCCCCGCGTGTTCGGCAATGATATCTATCTCACGCATTTTTGATACCTCCAAAATAAAAGTCCAAAAAGAATCCCCTCAGCGCAAAACGCCAAGAGGATTTTTGTTGCAAAAGTGTGCTTTACACAAACAGGCTTATGCTTCCTTTTTCTTCATTGCAACGAACATTGCCGCAGCAGCGACTGAAAGCACTGCAAATGACGCGATCGCGATGGTTGCGGAGTCGCCCGTCACAACGGGAGGAGCTTCGGTAGTGGCGGGCGCAACGGTCGTCGCCGGAGTGGTGACAACTTCGCCCGTGTAAAGACCAGCGATGAAGGACACGAAATCATTGCTGACTGCGCCGGAAATTTGCTCTGCAATCGCCGTATCTTCAAGATTCAGCTTTGCAATAAGGTCAGAGCCGAATTTGTCGGCAGTGCCGTCCTCAAGACTACCAGCGTCGACGGTTGAAAGATCTGCGGGAAGAAGACCTTGCTTCTGCAAGCCTGCGATGACTTCGTTCACAGCACCTTCGAGTGCGTCAACGCCAACCGTGGCGGAGAGTTCCTCTAAGACTGCTTTGATGTCGTCGGTCGCTTGGGCGACTGGGGATGCGTCTTCCGCGAATGCGAAAGCGGACATGGAAAGTGCGAGAACGAGCGCGATAACCAAACTAATTGCCTTTTTCATGGGGGATCATCCTTTCTTGTATCCGTTATAAATTCGTTTGCGTATGAAGCAACGATTGCTTAGTAACTATAGCACTTTTACACGCGTTTGTCAACAGGGTACGTGATTTTTTTTGGGTATTCAGCGAGATTGACAAAATTTTACCGCGTCAAAACCACCCAATTTATGCGTATCGCCCGATTTATGCGTCTTGGTCAATATATTGCCAACTTAACTTGAGACTCGTGCCGCTGGTGGTGTAGGTTTCGGGGTTATTCGGACCGGGCGAACCTTTTGAAAAGCCCGCGGCGGCGAATGGCGTTTCGAACGCGCTGAGCATATCGGTGTTGGGGAACTGGATATTCGCGACCATGATGACTTCGGATTTTTTGTTGTACTCATAGAACGACCCCGGCACAAAGCCCGTGAGCCACCACGCGGATTCAGGTCCGCGCGTGAAGAGGTGCTTTTTTTCGCCTGTTAAAAAGTTCTGTTGATAGCAATCCATCGCCATCACAAGCTCTTCTTCGGCAAGCGCGGAATAGTAGTGCGATGTGTTCTGGGTCGACGGCTTGGTGTATACGCCGATTTCGCCGCCAAGCATCACAAGCCCGTAACGCCCTTTCCACAACTGGATCATCCAATCCTTGGCGATCGGTTTGCCGAGGGAGTCCGTCTCATATACCGGCTGATTGCTTTCGTCATACATGACCTGCCCTTTTTTGTCGCCGTCCGTGTAGGTTTTATAGACATAACCGTAGCGGAATTTAACGCGTATCGTGCCGTAAATCAGTTGGATCAGGGGCGATGCCGCGTCATAGATGGAGTTGAAACCGAACGTCTTCTGCCACGGCTCATGCTCCACATAGAAGATACCGTTTTCGTCCACTTTGTAGGACAGCAAATTAATTGCCGCGCGTTTTTCGGAGGCGCTCAAATTGGGATTTTTCTCAATGGCCTCTTTTTGGCTTTGATATACCTCGTCTTCGGGCGAAAGTGACCTCGGCACGGTCGTTTTCGGCTTGCTGACTTTGGGCAGAGTCGTGGACTTTTTTGTCGTAGTCACCTTTTTGGTTGTCGTGTTCGCCTTGGACGGCGCGTTGAGATTGCCCAGATCAATCGTGACAGACGATGTCGTGGTGATCTCGTCGCCTGCCAAAGCATAAAGCGACTTTGTGCCGTCAAGTTCTTTCAGTTCAAACACTTGGAACGAAACACCGCCGGCCGTGGTCGCGCTTGTGACGACGCCATCGGTGAAATTCGCCGTAATCACATTGGTTTCCTCCACAACGATGGTCTCACTTGTGGCGGTTTGGATAAACGACAAACCTTCCACGTTCACCGCGTTATCCGCGCCCAACGTGGCGAATTTGATGAATCCGGCGGGTACGGCGGCGACGGTGACGGCTTCTTGTGTGGATGTCGTCGTGCTCACGGCCAGCGTGGTGGTCGGCTCTTCACTTCCGCCGCAAGCGGCAAAAGCTGATACCAGCATCATCGCGCATAAAACGATCGTTATCGTTCGTTTCATTGATAAATATCTCCTCTCTGATCAAACAAAGTAAATCTATAAAAAGACTGTCGAAACTAGTCTTATTATAACAGAAAGCGCGTCCGAGGTCAACCGTATTTTATGGAAAAAATGGAAAAACGTCCTATGATTCCTTGCCGCGATAGGCGGCTTCGCAATAGATGCACCGATATGTGAGTTTTTCGGCATCCCGCAAAAGAAAAATCTGGTCGATTTCCTGTTCCGAAGACGTAATACAGCGCGGATTTTTGCAGCGTATGACGTTCACAAGGCGTTCAGGTGCGCACAGGCAACGTTTTTCAACGAGTTCGCCGTCGCGGATGATGTTGATTGTGATGTTCGGATCAATGAATCCCAGCGCGTCCAAATCAATATCGATTGCCTCGTCCACTTTGATGATGTCTTTTTTGCCCATTTTTTCGCTCTTGACATTTTTGATGATTGCCACCGTGCAATCCAGTGTGTCGAGACGCAGGGTATGATACACGCGCATGCCGCGCCCCGCTTTGATGTGGTCAAGAACAATCCCGTTTTGGATTTCGTCGATCTTCATAAAATCCCCGCACCTCCCGACAGATTGAGCAAACCCAAAATCAACGCCATGCGGATGTATTTGCCGTAACGTGCCTGCTCAAAGTATTTTGCGAAAGGCGTGCCGTCCACATTGACCGCGATTTCGTTCACGCGCGGCAAGGGATGCATAACAATCATTTCGGGTTTTGCGCCGTGGAGTTTGGCGGCATCCAAAATGAAGCTGTCTTTCAGTCTCACATAGTCCGCTTCGTTGAAAAACCGCTCGCGCTGCACGCGGGTCATATAGAGGATATCCAAACGATCCATCGCGTCTTCCATGCTTGTGCAGATTTCGTAACTGCAACCCGCTTGGCGATCGATGAGTTCCAACACGTAATCGGGGGCTTTGAGTTCGTTGGGGGATATCATCACAAAATGAACCTGCCGATAACGGACCATTGCGCCAACCAAGGAATGCACCGTTCTGCCGAACTTCAAATCGCCGCACAAACCGACTGTCAAATCCGAAAGCCTTCCCACTTCACGGCGAATCGTCAGCAGATCCGTGAGTGTTTGCGTGGGGTGATTGTGCCCGCCGTCGCCCGCGTTGATGATCGGCACGCCGGCGTATTTCGCCGCAATGACGGGCGCGCCCTCCTTGGGATGCCGCATGGCGATGATGTCGGCATAACTGCTCACGACGCGGATGGTGTCGGCCACGCTCTCGCCCTTGGATGCCGACGACGTGTCCTGCGACGCGAAGCCCAGCGTCCTTCCGCCCAATTCCAGCATGGCGGCTTCAAAACTCAGGCGTGTGCGCGTACTCGGTTCATAAAAAAGTGTCGCGATGGTTTTGTATGCGCAAGCGTCCTGATAATCACGCGGGTTTGCGATGATGGCATCCGCCAAATTGAGCAAAGCATCGGTTTCGGACACAGTCAAATCCCGGTTGTCAATCAAATGCCGCATTGTGTCTACCCTCCTTTGTCGCGCGGTATAAAAAAATTCCTTTTTCGGCTTTTCTTCTTCTTTTCTTTTCTTCTTCTTTTTCTGAAGAAAAAGAAGCAAAAAGACTTTTGCCGCTTCGCGCGGTTGTTTGCGGACTGATCTGTGTTCGCAGAGATACAACTATCTATGCGCCTATCTATCCGCCAAAGCTATAACATGTTTTTCCAACCGCCGTCATTCGGCGCATCCCTGAACCGCTTGAGCGCCGCAACCGCACTCTGCGGAATATATCCCTGCTCGGCGGCAACCGCCGCCAATGTGTCAAAATCACACAAACTGTAATTGGTCAAACGCGCCGCCGCAAGGCGGTCAATCCCTTTTTGCATACCGTAAGTCACAATGCTGACAATTCCAAGCACGTTCAAACCCGCCTCGCGCAGGACTTCCGCCGTTTCGATCGCACTGCCCGCCGTGGAAATCAAATCCTCCACCACAACGACTTTTTGCCCCGCGGCATATTTGCCCTCAATCCGGTTGGTACGCCCGTGCGTCTTCGCGCTGCCGCGCACATAACCCATGGGCAAATCCATCAAAAACGCCGTGATCGCCGCATGCCCGATCCCCGCCGTGCTCGTCCCCATCAAGCCCTCGCAATCGGGATACCGTGCGCGAATGACCTCGGCAAACCCCTCCTCCACATGGCGGCGCACCTCGGGCGCGGAAAGCGTTAGCCGATTGTCGCAATAAATCGGCGACTGAATGCCGCTCGCCCAAGTGAAAGGTTGATCCGGGCGCAAAAAAACAGCCTGGATGGATAGCAAATCGGTTGCAATCCGCCGCGCAAGTGAATCTGACATATCGTAACAATCCCTTTCAAAAAATATTGATGTCGGATTTCCAGTCAATCATCTAGCCGATAAAATCAAGCACGCACCGCTGATACGCCGCAACGGGGTCGGCGGCGGCAGTAATACTCCGGCCAACCACAATATAATCCGTGCCAGTCTCTCTTGCCAGCGCGGGTGTCGTCACGCGCACCTGGTCGCCTACGGCGTCGCCGGCCAAACGAATACCGGGCGTAACCGTCACAAACCCCGCGCTGCAAACGGATTTGACTTGCGCCGCCTCGTGCGGCGAACAAACCACGCCGTCAAGCCCTGCGGAAGCGGCGTTTTTCGCATAGTGCAACACCGTTTCGGGCATCGACGCGCCGATGAGTAATTCACTTTGCATCCGCGCTTCGCTCGTTGACGTGAGTTGCGTCACACCGATCACCAGCGGACGCGTGCCGTCGGACCTCGTAACGCCGGAAAGCGCGGCGCGCATCATCTCGGCAGTTCCCGCCGTGTGCACGTTGCACATATCCGCGCCGAGACCGCACAGCGCCGCCATCGCTTTTTTGACCGTATTGGGTATATCGTGGAGTTTCAAATCCAAAAATATTTTGTAATCCCTTGCCTTGATCGCACGGACGATTGCGGGACCTTCGGCGTAGAAAAGCTCCATGCCGATTTTCACGAACGGCTTCGCTCCCGTTGGACGGAACAGATCCAAAAAATCTATGGTTTCGATCCGGCTCGAAAAATCAAGCGCGATAATAACGTCTTTCGGCAATGCCCGGCACTCCTTCGCAAAATTGATTTGATAATAATTGATTGTTATAGTATAAGTGTAGTCGCGTCGCTTGTCAAGTGCAAACATGAAAAAACAGAGTCAATTTTGACCCTGTTTTTTGTCGTGTGCTATGCGGT
>JAITDE010000020.1 GCA_031282735.1 Oscillospiraceae bacterium
GCACCAGCAGTTCAGCGATGCCGTTGTTGGCGGTGATATCAACATTGAACAGCCCGTTCAGATGCCCAAATGCCATGTCTATCTCATTTTTTGTCCTGCCGGGCGTGTGTGCGTACTCGCGTCCATTTCTTGTCTATCGATCCGCTCGATTGCCCTGTCCGGCTCATGCTCGGCGTTCGCGTCGTGCATGGGATTCCTCCTTTTTCTTTTTGGCGTTGGAAATAGCGAAAGCCCATCATTCTCGTGGCAAGAACTATGGGCTTTGGGTGATATTCTGTTTTTTGCTTTCGGAAAGTGCTTCGCGGCGCGGGTTCCTATCCTGTTTGGGATGCCAGGTCACTCGTTCGTCGAGGATTTTTCGAATGCATACGTCGCAGATCAATCCGTGTGAGTCAGCGAAGCGGCAATCGGCGCAGTCGTAGGCGCGCGGCGTCGGCTTTTCCCGTTCCGGCGCGGCAGTCGGTGGCGGGACGAGTTCCGCCGGGAAGTCGGCAACCGTCATTTTTACCGGGGTTCGAAAGCCTCCTGTTCGGTTTTGAGATCTACGAAAAATTTAGTTTGTTTTTTGCCCTTTTCAACGCCTGAAACCCTTGCACAGCAAGGGTTTCAGGCGTTTGCATCTTTTTTGAGCAACCATTTTGGTGGACCTGAAGGGATTCGAACCCACGACCTCTCGGATGCGAACCGAACGCTCTCCCAACTGAGCTACAGGCCCAAGAACTCCAATATTATACATGAGTTCGCCGCGTTTGTCAAGCTGAAAAATCCAATTCCGAAAATTTTTCTTTCCGCGTAAATTCCCAAAGTAAATTCCACAGTGGACAGGGCGGTGGAATTTACTTTGGGAATTTACGATTTTTCTTTCCGTCAAAAGCCAAATACCGCGCCGACGATGCCGCCAACACAAATCCACACGGCAGGATGCGTCTTTTTTGTTCTTTTCCAGAATAAAAACGGCAAAATCAGCACATATAGCAAGCAATTGCGCCACGCAAAAAGATCCTTGAGCGCACCGAACGAAAATTGCGCCAGCGTAAAGCCGGTATCCCGCATCAGCGTAGACGTAAGCACTGTCAACGCCGCCGCCGCAATGAGCCCCGCGCTCGCGGGACGCACGCAAAACATCAGGTTTTCCATTTTTTGACTACCGCTGAATCGATCCATCAGGCGCACAGCCAGCAAATCAACCGCAATTGTGGGAGCCATCAACGCCAGCACACTTGCAACCGCTCCGGGTACGCCCGAAACGGCAAAGCCGACAAACGACGCCATGTTGCTCCCGTAGGCGCTCGGCGCACATTGCGCAAGAGCAATCATTTCGGTGAGTTTTTGCGCCGAAAACCACGCGGGATGCCGCGCCTGCATGCGGTAGAGGAACGGGATGGTCGCATAACCGCCGCCGACCGCAAAAAGTCCCGTAAAGAAAAATTCATAAATCAACGTGGGTAAAAGCGTTATCACGCGGCGGCACCGCCTCCAACCAAATCCATCTCGAACCAAAACGTGCTACCCTGCCCCAAGGTGCTGTCGACACCAACCACGGCATTGTGTGCCTCCAGCGCCTTGCGCACAATCGAAAGCCCCAATCCCGTGCCGGCGACACTGCGCTTGTGCGCACTGTTCGTTTTGTAGAAGCGTTCCCAAATGTGGGACAATTCCTCGGCGGGAATGCCATCGCCTGTGTCGCGGATTGCAACACGCGCTTTGCCGCCGCGGATGTCAAGTTTGATCACCACACGCTTGTCCTCTCCTGTATAATTGACGGCATTGGCAATTAGATTGTAAATTGCCTGCCCCAGCGATTCGGCGTCACCCATCACGCGCGCGTTTGGTGTGATCGCCCGTTCAAAGAAAAAGCCGTCGTGCTCGCATTGACCCGCAAAACGATCGGAAGTTTCCAGCAAAAGCGCACTCAAATCCAGCACCCGCATGGGCTTTGCGCCACTTTGCGCCGCTTCGGTTTTTGATATATCCAACAGGCTGTTGACCAGTTCGGTGAGCCTTGCGGCTTCTTCGATGATTTTTTGGCAGTGCGCTTCCCGCTTCACAGGATCTTCGCCCGAAACATCGCGGATCAGTTCGCCATACATTTGGATGATCGTGAGCGGTGTTTTCAAATCGTGCGACACATTGGCGACCAGCTCTTGCCTGTAATGCTCCGCGCGGGAGAGTTCCACCGCGGCGCTCTCAAGTTCGCGGCTGAGCGTCGATATTTCGCCGTAATCCCCATCGATCAATTCCGATTGAAACGAACCTGTTACCAACGTTTTTGCCGATTCCGTCAAACGCACAATCGGTCGCGCAATGCGGCGCGAAAGCAACCACGACACGGCAAACCCTGCCAGCAACACAAAAACCGTGATAATCCCAAATTGCATCGCAAGCACGTTGATCGTTGCGTCGGATGCCGGAATCGGGCTCGCGACATACAAAAAACGGTCGCCGCTGACAGACGGATCAACCCGCGCGACATAGACCGCGCGGTCGAATTCGCCGTCGCTGTTCTGCGCCAAATACCAAGCTTCCTGCGTTTTATCGTCCGCAAATTCCGTTAAGATGCGGTTGAAGTCGCCGCGCGGCATGTCCACATTCCCCGCAACGCTGAAAGGATCGCCAAAGGGGTCGTAATTGCCGCGTATCCATCCGGATTCGTCCACCAGCAAAATACGCAAATTCTGATAAAAAGCATGCTCCCTGAGTATGCTTTCAAAATTGCTCTCGCTGTATTCGCGCACAATACCGCGCCCCACGCGGCGGATATCGTTCTGCCGCATGCCCAAATAAAAGGTGTTGAACAACGCGAATTGCAACACCCAAAGCGCGACTAAGATAAACACCGAAAACGCCACCATATAAAACCACGCCTGCACGGCAAGCCCGCTGCGTCTGCGCCGTGCGTCTTGCAGATATTCATGCAATCGGCGCAACATCAAAGCGATAACCCACCCCTCTGATTGTAACGATATGTTTTTCATACGCACCCAAATGCTGGCGAAGCATTTTGATGTGCGTGTTCACTGTGGAGTCCTCCCCAAAGAAATCATAGCCCCAAACCTCGGAAAGCAATTTATCGCGGCTGAGCGCGATGTTT
>JAITDE010000042.1 GCA_031282735.1 Oscillospiraceae bacterium
AAAAAACCATAAACGATCCATAAAAAACCCCGCAAACGATCCCGCAAACAACCCCGCAAATTTCCACGTGAATTTCGCGCGTTTTTTCCGCGTTTTTTGCGCGGGACGGTGTGGACACCGTCCCCTACGATGGCAATGGAAAAATATGGACGCAGTGATTGATTGGGAAAACAGGGGCAAGAAACCACAATGGATTCCTGCCCCTGTTTTTTTCTACGTTCCCGTGTCTGGACTGTTATAAAAATGTATTTGATGATCGAACGCTGTCAATTCCCGTCCCCGCCGCATCCACCGCAACCGCAATCGCAATTGCAACCGGAACATTTGCCTTTCTTTTTGTCGCGCACCAATTTCACGACAATCGCGGCGACAATTCCCAGGAGAACCAATACGACGACAAGCGTACCCCAATTCAAATTCATGAGACGACCTTCTTTCGTTGTTGTTTCATCGGACGCAATAACATGAACAAAAACGCGGCGACAATCAAGAACGCGATGATTGTGGCGATGCCAAACGTGCCCGCCGTGAGCAAGATTCCAAACTGATAGACGCACAGCGCGGCAATATAGGCGAGAAAGCACTGATAGCCGATCGCGAACCAGAACCATTTGGCGTTGTTCATCTCGCGGCGGATTGCGCCCATCGCGGCAAAGCAGGGAGCGCAGAGGAGATTGAACAGCAGGTAGGAATAGGCGACAATGCCCGTTCCGAAGTTGACTTTGACCGCTTCCCAAATTTGATAACCATTGTCCGCTACGTCGGGATTGTTGAACAAAATCCCGAACGTGCCGACCACGTTTTCTTTTGCCATCAGCCCTGTGATGGCGGAGACGGCGGATTTCCAATCACCCCAGCCCAAAGGCTTGAATATTGGCGCGACTAAATTCCCGAAGCCGGCAAGTAGGCTATCATTCATATCCACCATGCCGAATTTTTTGCCGACCCAACCGAAACTGGACAAAAACCATACCGCGATCGTCGCAAGCAAAATCAGCGTGCCTGCCTTTTTGATGAACGACCAGCCGCGCTCCCACATGCTCCGCAGAACGCCGCTGACGGTCGGCCGATGATAGGCGGGGAGTTCCATGACGAATGGCGCAACGTCGCCCATGAACGGTTTCGTTTTTTTGAGGATGACACCTGAGCAAACAATCGCCGCCAAACCCACAAAATATGCGCTTGTCGCGACCCATCCCGCGTTCCCGAAGCATGCGCCCGCAATCAGGGCGATGATCGGCAGTTTTGCGCCGCAGGGGATGAAAGTCGTCGTGATCACCGTCATTTTGCGATCTCGGTCATTTTCGATGGTGCGGCTTGCCATAATCCCCGGAACGCCGCAACCCGTGCCAATCAAAATCGGTATAAAACTCTTGCCCGAAAGACCGAATCTGCGGAAGACGCGATCCATAATGAAGGCGATACGCGCCATATAACCGCAGGATTCCAAGAACGCGAGGAACAGGAACAGGATCAGCATCTGCGGGACAAATCCCAACACCGCGCCGACACCCGCCACAATGCCGTCTAAAACTAGGCTTTGCAGCCAATCCGCGCAATGGATCGCGTTCAAGCCGCTTTCAATCAATACGGGAACGCCGGGAATCCATATGCCGAAGTCGGCGGCATCCGGTTCTTCCGCGTCCAAGGCAGTCTCAAAATCGCCAAGCGCGACGCTTATCGTCTCCGCTGTGCCGCCCTCGTCGTCCTTGATGTCCGCGTCGGCGGTGAGGCCGGCGGCTTGCGCTTGGGCGATAAAAGCGTCTTTTGCCGCTGTGAGTGCCGCCTCGTCGGATTCTTCCGCTTCCATTGCTTCGGTCAGCGCGGATGTGTCGATGCCGTTTTCCTCGGCGGCGGCAAGGTATGCCTCCAATTTGACCTGTTCCGTGTCGTATGCGCCGACAGCTTCTTCATAATCCGCCGCGCCTGTGATGTGGAATCCATCACCGAACAACCCGTCGTTCGTCCAATCCGTCACCAGCGTGCCCACGGTCGTCACCGAAACATAATAGACAATAAACATCACCAGCGCAAAAATCGGCAACGCAAGCCAGCGGTTCGTCACGACTTTGTCGATTTTGTCGCTCACGGACAGCTTTCCTTTGCTCTTGATTTTCACGCAATCCAAAATGATGCTACCAATATATGCGTAGCGTTCCGATGTGATGATGCTCTCGCTGTCGTCTTCCAGTTTCTCCTCGCGCCGCTTGATGTCAGCGTCGATGTGCGCGAGCTGTTCAGCGGAAAGTTCCAGTTTTTCGGCGATTTTCGCGTCGCGCTCAAAGAGTTTGATGGCAAAAAAACGTTGCTGCTCCTGCGGCAGACCGTGCAGGGCAAATTCCTCAATGTGCGCAAGCGTATGTTCCACCCCACCGCTGAAGCTGTGCAACGGTATTGTTTTGCCTTGGTTCGCCGCTTCGATTGCCAGATTTGCCGCTTTTGTGACTCCGTCGCCTTTCAGCGCGCTGATTTCAACTGCCGGGCAACCGAGTTCTTGGCTCAGCTGTTCAAAATTGATTTTGTCTCCATTGCGGCGCA
>JAITDE010000058.1 GCA_031282735.1 Oscillospiraceae bacterium
TCGCGTTCAAAACCAATAAAGCCGCCCAAAACGGCGGCAAGCAACAACCGCGCAATGGTGCGCAGCGCAAGGTTGAACGATTCATTTGCCCAAAGAGCCCAAAAAAACCGCATATTCCACAAATCCTTCTTTCTTCTCTATTATACCACATCAAGCAAAAATTGCAAGACCCAATTTTTCAAAAGAAGGAGAAAACCGCGCGAAGCCTGATCGTATCCCGCGACAACGAATCGATAGCTTTGGCGAAGCGATCCACGACGGCATTCGCCAATTGATCGCGTCGCCCGGCTGAGCGGACGAAATATTTTTCCTTCCACGCGATAAACTGCAAAATCAGACAATCATTGCCCGGCTAAAAACGTATAATAGGAGCATCCTTCAGCAGGAGGGTGCTCTTATTGTCTGATGTCGTTTATCTGGATGTGCTGTTGGCAATCAATTTGTTCGTCAGTTATTTGCTTTTGGTGTGCAGTTCGTTTTTGGCAGGGGTGCAAACGCGAAAATGGAGACTCTTGTGCGGCGCGATCCTTGGCGGCGCGAGTTCTCTGTTCCTCTTTTTGCCCGCCGCGCCATGGTGGCTGGTGTTGCTCGAAAAGCTTTTTTGCAGTGCGCTGATTGTCTTTGCGGGCTTTTCGTTTGGTTCTTGGCGGCGATTTTTTCGATGTTTTGCCGCGTTTTTTTGCGTCAACTTCGCTTTTGCGGGGATTATGCTCGCGCTCTGGCTTTGCATTCAGCCAAATGGGATGTTCTATCAAAACGGCGCGGTCTACTTTGACGTGAGCCTGGTTTCGTTTGTGATTTTTGCTTGCGTTTGCTACGCGATTATCCGGTTTGCGGTGTTTTTTCTCCGCCGCAGGCATCCCAACCAAAATCTGTGCGAGGTCACCATACATATTTTAAACCACAGCATCACGCTTTCCGCGTTGTATGACTCTGGCAACACGCTTACGGACGGCTTCACCGGCGCACCCGTGATTGTTGTGGAATACGCCGCGTTGCGCACGTTTTTGCCGCCCGATTTGCTCGGCTTTTTTGACGACACAAAAAATCTCGCCCAATTCGACGATCATCCATGGCGCGGACGATTGCGCGAAATCCCCTTCCACGCCTTGGGTCAATCGGGATTGCTGCCCGCGTTTCGATCCGACAAAGCGGTGGTCAGGTTCAAAAACGATACGGCGGTCACAAACGGCGCGATTGTCGCCGTGACGGGGGATTCGCTTTCAAGCGGCAGCTATCAGGTGATTTTGCAGGCTTCGATGTGGATGAACAGAAGAAAAGGAGGAACGCTTGTATGAAAACAAACATGAATTTTCCGGCATTGATAAAAGAAAAAATCCGCCGTTTGCGGCGGCGGTTATTCCACAAATGGGCGGACGATATTTTTTATATCAATGGTCCGCAAGCGCTGCCATTTCCGCTGAGCAAAGAGGAAGAAGCAGCCGCCATGGAACGCCTGCGCACAGGCGACAGCACGGTGCGCGAACTGCTGATCACCCACAACCTGCGCCTTGTCGTTTATATCGCCAAAAAATTTGAAAGCTCCGGCGTTGGCATTGAGGATTTGATCAGCATCGGCACAATTGGGTTGATCAAAGCCGTGAACACGTTTTCCCTCGAAAAAAACATCAAACTCGCCACTTACGCCTCGCGGTGCATCGAAAATGAAATCTTGATGCACTTGCGCAAGGTGTCGCCCACGCGCGGCGACGTTTCCATCGACGAGCCTCTCAACATCGATTGGGACGGCAACGAGCTGCTTCTGTCGGATATCTTGGGTTCAGACGCGGACGCGATCAACGTGAGCATGGAGGAGCAGGACGAAAAAAACCTGCTCATGCGTTGCGTCGGGCGTTTGCAGGAGCGCGAACAGCTGATTATGCACATGCGTTTCGGCATCAATGGGCAACGCGAACACACGCAAAAAGAGGTCGCCGACATGCTGGGTATTTCGCAAAGCTACATTTCACGGCTCGAAAAAAAGATCATCGAACGGTTGAAGCGGGATATGGAAGCGTGATGATCAATCACGAAGTTGTTCATAGAGCGCGTCCATCCCGCCCTCAAGGGGATAGAAAAACCCGCGCATGCGGTCTTGATGCACCTTTTCGGGCACAAATCCGCGGGCGGCAAGGGCGCACAACTGCAAAACCGCCGTGCCGGCATCAAACGCAACCGGTCCGAACGCGTCTTCCAGCGGCAGATCCAATGCGCGATAGTGGTTCATGCCCGCCTTGAACTGCGCGTAATCAGGAACAAAATACGTGATGCAGCGTTCCAAATAGACAAAATCAAAAACATAGCTCGAAAAATCCGTAATAAAAACTTTGTAATCCTCGGGCGGCGGATCTTCGGTAATCACGCGCACACGATCGCAGGCGATCTCAAAAAGCCCGGGCGTGTTGGCGATAATCGGGTGCGGCTTTACGTCCAAATACATGTCGTGCGCCTCAAGCATCGCCCAAAGGCGCGGATCCTCCAAAAACGCCAAAAAGCCCTTGTAGTAATCCGATGCCATAATGCGCTTTTTGTTTGGATCCCAAGTGGACGCGTTGATTTGCTGCGTGAGATATTTGCGCCACGACGGCGCAAGCAGAACGCGGTTTTTTGGTTTTGCGCCGCGATTGATGCGCCCGTAGCGCGGCATGCCCGTGCACAAGAGCTGATCCGCCGTGTAGCCATAATGCCGCCGGTAATTTTCAAACTCGAACGGCGTTGAAACAACGATTTGATCGGCACGGGCGCGTTCCGCGTGGTTCGCGGTGTGCATCGCCGCATGCAATACACCGTGTTGAAGATATGTCACATCAAACGCCATCATATCTTCATAGCCCAATTCCTCGCGCACCGACGTGAACGGCGTGATCGGCGAACAACCAAAAAATGCCGTCAGCACACGATCCGCGCGCAAATACAGGATTTTGTGCTTGAAACTCCCCTTTTGGATGAGATGTTTCCGCTCCTCGGGGCTGAAAAACGCGTCCGGATTCTCATATATCCGGTCAATCACATAATACCGTTTTACGCCGTCCCGCTTGGCAAAATCATGCTTGAATTGATAATATCCGTTGTCCGCTTCCACACTGTAGAGATCGTTATAGAGCCAAACGCGTTGTTTTTTGAGCTTTGCGAACATGGCAACCAAACGACGCATGACCAAGCGCGGATGTTTGTATTGGCGCACGGTATTGCGCATATAGACAATCAAGCGCTCGAACGCCGACGTTTTGCGCAGTTTGATCACCGTCGGCCGCTTTTTGATTTTGAGGTTACCGCGCACGAGCAGTCTATATTTGGAGTGATTGGCATCGTGGGGCTGAAAGCGCATCCACGCAGGCAAGCGTTGGGATTGCCCCGAAACGCCCATCCAAAATTTGATTTGTTTGACCTTCGCGGCATCGCACGAAAAGCGGAACGCGAACATTCGCGCGGTTTCGAGCAAGGGATGCAAGGTGCTGTGCATGGAGTGAAACGTTTCGATCGGCACGATTTTGCCGTCCAACTCGGCAAAGAGCTCGGGCGTTTTGTCCTCGCGCACGGTGAAATACGTGCTGTTGATGTAACCCAAAAACGAAAGTTTGCCGTTACGCACACGCATGCGGCGGATGATCAGCGGCGCGCATTTGCGGTCCTCCATCATCTGTTCGTCCGCAGTCACCAAAATGCCGTCATCGCTGATCTCCGCCTGCAAATCCGTCTTCCCCGCAAATTTGAGCCAAAACAGCTTTTGATGCAACGTCATCATCGGGTGCTTCAAAACCATCTCGGTGCTGCATCGGCGCAGCAAAACGCGTATACGCTCCAATGCCGCCTCATATGCGGCGGGTTCATAATGATAGGGAAAAAGCATGTTCACGCGCAGTTTGTATTGCAAATCATTGAGCAGCACTCCCTGCACATAGGCGGGCACGTCGTCGGCATATCCGCCGAACAGTTCTTCAAAAAACGCCATAGTGGATTCAAAAATATAATAAGCGTGAAAAAAATTTGAAACAATCCCGCCGCCGTTGTCTTTGGTGTACATATATTCCGCCTCGGCGCAATAGCCCATTTTCATTTTGCGCTGAAGCACCTGCGTGGAATACTTCAAATCTTCGTGCCGAAACGCCGGTGTCGTATCAAAAAGAATATTCTCCTCACCCATATTGCGCACGGCCACGCTAACATAAGTTTGCGCGAGATAGGGGTATTCCTCCAAATCATACACGCCGCTTTCGCACATGATTTTGTAGCGATAATGCTTGCCTTTGCCGCGCACGTTATTGACGTAATCAATATGCGGAAATGCAACCAAATCCACTTCGTCCCTGTGCGCGTCAAAAAAATCGCACACATTTTTGATCGTCTCGGGCGTGAAGCGGTCGTCGGAATCCAAATACATCAAATATACGCCGTTGGCATGCGCAATGCCGTAGTTGCGCGTCGCCGAAAGCCCCTCGTTTTCCTTGGAAAACAAGCGCATGTAGGGGTATCTTGCGCAATATTCGGCACAAATCGCGGGGGAATCGTCGGTTGAGCCATCATTGATCAACAGCACCTCCAACTGATCCTTTGGTATGGTTTGCGCCGCGACAGAGTCTAGACACGCGCGCAAGTATGTAGAAACATTATAGACAGGAATAATCAGCGAAACACGGCAATTGTCCATCTTGTGAAATCCTCCTTCCTGACACTTCAAATATGTTTTTGTTATCCTCGGCATAATTATTGTTGGGCAAAGCCGCGCGCCGCTAAAAGCGCAGCATACTCAACCACCTTCCGGCGATCAACAGGCGGAAGACTAGCGAAGTCCGCCAAAAGTTGCCGGCCATCAACTGAATCCCAGCCCTCACACTCCGGAGTGGGGGTTTTTTGTTGTATGTCGGACAAGTCATCAATGGTACACCCGAAATAATTCGCGAGCGCGGTGAGAGTGCTTAATTTGGGGTCAGTGGTGGTGCCCGCTGTTATTTTATCAATGGTGGATTTTGGCACTCCCGTTGCCTTGGACAACTGTTCATTGTTAATGCGGAGACGTTTTTTATTTTGAGCGATTACTTCATGAAGCGTCATTAGGATTACCTCCGAACATGATTGTATCACAGCTCAAACGAAAAAGCAAGAAAAATTCGCCGCTAACGGATATTGTTTTTAAAAAGCACTTGATAATCGCCGTTAACGGTGTATGATTGTAATAAAAAACAGCCACTGATGGCTAAATCTGGAAGAATGTGTTAGGCAACCACTAAGAACCTGTGTTCATGGCTTGACAAGCACCCCAAAAAGTGTTAAAATAACAACATGAAAAATCTCGAATACAAACCAACAAACTATCCGAGCGACCTGACGGATAAAGAATGGGAAACTATTGAGCCGTTCTTCCCCGTGGGGAACAAATCCTTGTGGCACAAGCGTTCTCTGGTCGACGCAGTGTTCTATTTGGTCGACAATGGCTGCAAATGGCGTGCGCTACCACACGATTATCCGCCGCATGACACGGTGTGGAGTTTTTACCGCCGCGCACGCGAAAATGGCTTATGGGAGAAAATTTTGACTGCAGTGGTCAGAAAAAC
>JAITDE010000054.1 GCA_031282735.1 Oscillospiraceae bacterium
TTCGCGCAGGTTGAGCAAGGATTATGAGATCCGTACAGATTCCGCTGAAAATATGGTGCGTCTCTCGCATTTAAGGACCTTGCTCAGGCGCTTGTGTTAGCTATGAACACGGGTTCTAAGAGACGAAACCGACGATCCGACGCCAAAAACAAAAAAATCCCCCGCACTCGAAAGCGCAGGGGATGGATTAAGACAAGACCAGCTGGAGTTGCTTGCAGAGACGGCTACTCTTCCATCGGAGGATGTTCAGCGGGTTTTGGAGTATGTCGCTCTTTTAAAATTGAAACATAATCCCGAACCAAAAGAATCTCCTCCCGCGTGAGGTCGACAATTTCCTCCGCAAGGGCAGCAATTTTTTCGTCGCTTGGGTAATCTGCCATTGCACAGCTCCTTTCCTTTCATATATGGCACTTGGGCGATCATGTGAAAAGAAACGTTCCTTGTGCTTATCTTACCGCAAATCTGTATTATAGTAAAGCGTTAAATTCTAAGAACCGACGATTTTTGACAAACAAAAGCTAAGCATCAAAAGGAGCCCCACTATGCCAACCGTCAACGAAACGTTGAACCTCATGCACGAGCAATGCCCCGAGCAAATGCACATTGTTCACAACATCCAGCAGGAATTTGATGACACACTGTCAGTTCGCGCAAAGGGAAAAGCGCTTTGGTTTTGTTCCGGCGAACAAGAATATTTCAAAATTGCGTTGAACGTCGGAAACTCTAAAAACTTAGGGCTGTTCATCCCTTGGCGCACGATACCGTCAAGGCGCATAATTGAGCAACATTTTTATGCGATCAAAGGCTTGCACGGATTGAGTTGCTCGGGCAATTCTTTTTTCTGTTTGCCATTAAACTGGATTCCTGACGATGAAGCTTTTGCGCAAACTTTGCAAATGTTGCGTTGGTATATTTCCGCTGTGGATCAAGCGAAAGATGAACCAAAACAAACGCCTGTTGTCGATTCTCCCGCACAACCCAGCACGGAGAATGCCGGATATGTCTACATACTCACGTCGAAAAAGTGCGATTACATCAAAATTGGGCGCACGGTTTTTCCACCCGCAAAGCGCATCCGCGAGATTAACGCCACAAATCCATACGCGCAATTTGCGCCGTGGGAACTCTCTGCCTTTTTGGAAGTCACAGATTGCGCCGCCGTGGAAACACAAATGCATCGTTTTTTTCAAGAGGATTTTGTCTCAACTATCCCGTACCAAAGCGAGCTTTTCGCCGTGCCGTTTCACAAGGCGAACAAAAGGCTCATGGAAACGGAAGAACCGATTATCATTTCAAAGCAAAAAATTGATCGACTTTGCAACAACGACGCTTTTCTTGAATATTTGATTATGCTCTTCAAAACAAGTGGCTTGTTCAATCACCTCAACGACCAAGGTATTTGGACTTTCACGATTTATCCAATGACGGAAAACCGTTATTTTACGCTCAACATTGGCTCGCACGAAGTCGCTTTCAGCCGCATGACGCAATCGAAAGAAAAAACGGCGCACATGCTTTTTCTCGACGAATTGGTCTGCGACGACAAAGATTTCGTTCGCTGGCTTTACAAACATGGCGGTCACATCGGCAAAAACCCCTACACCACATCCGGCGACAGGGGATTGCAAGTCTTATTTTACGGCGATTTTAGTTTCGCGCGAGAAATTCTACGATGGAAAATTGTCCAAACAGCACTGATTGCCTATTGGACGACGCGCCTCTTGCAACTACACAGAATTGGTGCTTTGAGTGCATACGCACGTCATCACAACTACAACGCCGTAGCGAGATTGTATCAAGAAAGTTTACCCATTTTGAATCTGAATGAGGGATAATCATGGCTTACGGAAGTGGCTCTTACGACAAACTCCCATCCGGCAATTGGCGGCTTCGCATTTTCATTGACGGGAAACAAAAGACGTTCACAGCCCCGTGCGAAAACACAACACACCCGCACAAAAGACGCGGGAATTTACGCGAAATTTGGGGAACAATTTACGGAAATTTACAGGAAATTTGCGGGACGGTGTGGACACCGTCCCCTACACAACCTCCAAATTCTCCACCGCGCACCAAGTCTGAATGCCGTCGCCCAAAAGTACACACTGTTTGCCGCCTTTTTCAACGATTTTTCCCTTATAGAGCGTCTGCGCGACAGTAATTTGCTCGTCTTTCACCCATTTTGGAATAAACGCGCCATTCGGATAATACATACTCACCGCCGCTTTGACGCGCACTTTATCGCCGACTTTTGGTGGTTTTTTCGTCGTTGTTTTACACACTTTTGCCCATTTTGGGCGCACGATGGCGAGGATATCACCGCTTGAAAAATTGCGATTGACGCGACAAACGGCGTTGTTCCAATTTCCCTCAAGGCAACCTCTAAAAACCCTCAAAAAAAAGACTTGCAAAAACCGCACAAATGTGCTATAATGACCTCAAATATAGAAAGGCGGGTCGATTATGAAAAAGTTTTGGCATTCACTGGCCGCTGTTCTGCTGTGTTTGGTTATGGTGCTTGGGGTTGCGCCGTTGTCGGCAGTTGCCGTCGGCGACGACATCACCGACAAGTTCACCGACCCGAATTTCAGGGCGGTTGTGCTCAAAAGCTACGACAAAAACAAAGACGGCAGGATTCAAGTGGAAGAAGTTGAGAACGTTCTGTCGCTGTTTTGTAACAACAAGTCTATTTTTTCCTTGAGCGGCATTGAATATTTTGCCGCACTGACGAGTTTGTATTGCTACGACAACCAACTCACCACATTGGATTTGAGTCGCAACACCGAGTTGTTGCGGTTGGTTTGCGACAACAACCGACTCGAATATTTGGATTTGAGCTATAACACCAAATTGGAGCAATTGTCCGTTCGCAACAACGAGTTGGAGATGTTGGATCTTAGTGAGAATCGCAATTTGGAGAAAGCGGATGTGAGTTACAACTTCTTTGAAAGCAGAGATGAATTGTTCGGCTCTCTCGGCGTTGATGTTATTTTTGAGCCGCAGAAATCGTACGCAGATCCTGTTGTCAAAAATTACTTCAAGCTTTGGGGTATAACCACAAAATGGGAGAAAACCCCGCTGAATTGGTTCTTGTGCGTCGTATGCTTCGGCTGGATTTGGATGGTATTTTAGCTCCACAGTCTTTGCCCTTTGTCAACACAAACCAGCCCGCAGAAAAAATCTGCGGGCTTGCTCTTTCCTGCAATTTTGCCCTGCATTACCACCCTTGATAGCATGCGTCATACGGCGTATCTTCGTTCCATGGGGGGCGCGGGGCGGCGGATGTTTCAGGCAACAGCGGCGGCAAAGATTGTTCGTCAAACGGCTGATATGGTTTGCAATCTGAGACGACTGTTTGCACGTTTGCGGGCAGCACGACCGTTACGGGATTGTAAACGGTTGGAATATTCCTTTGCGGCGTTTCGTTGGATTCATACACCATCGATGCATTGGGCAGCATTGGCGGAGGAGGCTGGACGACGCAGGGAACAGGCAACGGCGCGCCTTGGCATGCCAACAGATGTATGGGTCTGTCAAAACACGCGTGACACAAATCGCATGCGTCTGCGCCGTGGAATCCGCCGACAGATGTCGCCATGCAGGCGTTCGGCAGACGCGCCCCTGTGCGCGGATCAAAAACAGGATGGAGACAAACGGGCGTGTGCGGCTCTAACGGAGGAGACGGCGCGGGCGGATAAGGCGGCGGATATGCGGGATAGGGTGGTTGCGGCGGATAAGGCGGAGGAAACGGCGGATACATCCAAAAGCCGCTTTCCATGCCGCCAAGAAGCTTGTTCAGCAGATTTGTCAACAGTGAACTGACGTTGGAATTGTTGTTGTTCGCGTTTGAGTTGTTATTGTTATTGTTATTGTTGTTATTGATTAAAATATGTTCAAGCAATCTATCCCCGCCTTCGGGCGGCGGGAGCGGATTCGGCTGAGGCGGCGTGAGGTCAATGCAGATATGTATGCATGTTTTTTTGCGCTCTTCGGTCGGCACGGGACCCCCCATGGCTTGTGCGGCGGCATCCTGCGATTTAAAGTAATAAACCGCCACCGAAGTCGTCGCCATTTCGGCGCAGAGGTCAAAACAATACTTACAGCACGGAGGACGGAACGTAATATAAAATTCCTGCCCAATGCGCACAGGTTCTTCCAGCGTCTTGCAGCAGTAATCCGTCAGTGTGATATCCGCACCTTGGCAGCCGTCGCAGGGGGTCAATGAAATGTCGGGGTTTCCCGTGTTGGAGGAAGCCAGTTTAAATGGACCGATCAGCACACGTCCGCAGCACTCCCGCAGATCGTTGGGGCAGCCGACAAACGTGAGGTAGGTGTCGCTTTGATCGGTGACGGCACTGTCGGTATTACAGCAAAAAATGTCGCCGATCTGGCATCCCAAGCGCAACCCGCCGGGATCGGAACAGCCGTCGCGTTTGTTCGAGCCGCAGTTGACGCACGCGCAATTGCCGCTTGCGCTTGATCCGCCGCTTGATCCCGCCGATGCGTCGCCGCAATCTAAATTGCCTGTTCCATAGGCGATCGCCATCGCGTAAAGGTTATTGGCCGCCGTTTTGAGGCATGGGAATTTGTCAATTGCGCATGGGGGCGTGGTGCAGGTGCTGATGTTTTCGGTGAAGACGACATCGTTGATGTCAACCTGCTCAATCAATGCCCAAACAACCGCTTGCACAACAGCATATGCGTCAAAACCGTTGAGACCCGCGCATCCCGACGCGTCGAAAACATCAAAAAAATCCGCACCGGTCGCGGCGTCGAACGGCGATGTCGGCGCGTTTGCGATCGCAAAACTGACCGCGAGCTGAATCAGGCGCGTTTCGGGGATTGCGTTGCTGATATCCACATTGCCGAACGGACCTGTTAAGTAGTGCTTCATGTAGTTCAAACAAAATCCCCAATGCACAACGCCGTCCATTTTGTAGCTAAAAAAATTGGGGATACTTATCTTCGCCCCGAGACCGGCGATTGAGTAAAAACTGCAAGGATTCGCTGCGTCGCATCGTCTGGTCGAATCGGATGGGAATTCGGCGGTGATTTTATTGTTGCCGGGCATGATGAGCGGTTCGGTGCAAAATTTGTTCGGATCGCCGGGCGCGCGCGTTTGCGGAAGTGAAAGCGTGCCTACATTCGACTGCCGAATTTCATCCGTAACCGTAAACGGACGCGCGAATCCCGTGTCCGCGTCGTATCCTATGTATTTTTTGTATTGTAAGATGGCGTCGCCAAGCTCGCGGCTGCTTATATACACGGGCGGTCCGGCAAGGATGGCCTCAACCTGATCAAGCAACGAAGGCTCATCGGCATGCGGTTCACCGGCGATCGGCGGTTCTTGCTCCAAAAAGCGTGTGGGTTGCGTCACATTTTGGTTGTCTTGCGGCATGAGCCAACCTTCTTTCACAAAGCATAAACTACTCTATGATATGTGAAAGGGCTTCAAGGGGTGCTAGGTTGCCTGCGCCGGTCGCCTAAAACGCGTTTTCAATGTATTGCAACGAAACCATCCTGCCGCCGGGCGCAAGCGTCACAAGCGCAACATCAAAACGCGGTTGCAAGGATGTGTGCGGATGCTCCAACAACCAACCCTGCGCGGCGGTTGATAAACGCGCTTGCTTGTGGATATCAACGGCATCCGCACCCGCGATTTTTGCGTTCGGTTTGCGCGTTTTGACCTCCACAAACGCCAGATAATGCGCATTGGCGGCAATGATGTCAATTTCACCAAACCGTGTGCGAAAATTGCGGGCAAGAACACAATAACCGCGTTCCGTCAAATAATCCGCAACAACCGCCTCGCCGCTATCGCCGATGGCACGTTTGGTATTTGGCATGGCTCAGCCCTCTTGCATGATTTGCAGTGCAAGCTCAGGTTGATCGGTGATCACGCCGTCGCAGCCCCAATCGCGCAAAAATTGCATTTGATGCGGCTGATTGACCGTCCACGGGTTGACGATGATCCCCGCCTCGTGCGCTTCCTCAATATAATCGCGCGATAAAAACGCGATCATCGGATGGTAGGCTTTCAGGTTGTGCTTTTTTGCGAACGCGCCCAAATCGTCGTGGATCTCCTCGCAAAGGGGATTGCGCGGATCATACAGCAACGCCGTGCACGTGTCGGCGTCTTCCCGCGTGCAGGCGGCAAGCATGTCCAAATCAAAACTGGAGATAATCAGCTTGCCGAACAATCCGAACCGCTTTGCCATGCGGATCACGCCGGCGGCGATTGGTGTCGAGCCGTCCAGCGCACGCTTGATTTCCACATTGACGACCTTCAAACTGCCGCACAGCGCAAAAAATTCTTCGAGGGTGGGAATGGTTGTTCCGGCGAATTTGGGGTCGAACCACGCGCCGAAATCAAGTGCGCGGAGTTCATCAAACGTGAGCGATTCAATCGCGCCGTGCCCATTAGACGTGCGGTCCACGGTGTCGTCATGGCAAACCACGATCACGCCGTCGCGGGTCATGTGCACGTCGTTTTCAAAGCCGTCAACACCGAGCGAAAGCGAGAGTTCAAACGCGGGCAACGTGTTTTCGGGCGCAAGCTTGTTTGCGCCTCTGTGGGAAATGACAAGTGACATATGTCGCCTCCTAATTTATTCTGTTCTCATTATACACAAAAATTAAAAAATGTCCAGTCGCCCAACAAAATTTTCGTTTCGCGCCTACTCCGTCTTGCTTTTTGAATGATAAAGTGATATACTAGCTGCACGGCAGGGGAAACGATAAAATTTTTGGGGGTTTTTTATGCGAAGGTGCAAAAAGATTTTGACCGTCGTCGTCGTTGCGGCATTGTTGGTGAGTTGCCTTACGTGCTTTACACAAGCCGCAAGCGAAAGCGGAGTGCTGAAATACGGCGCGGATGGCTTGTTTCAAATCCTTGTTATCAGCGATACGCACCAAACGTCCGCCGATTCGCCAACCATGACCGCGTTTATCGGCGAGGCAATCGACTATGCCGAACCGGATCTTGTGGTGTTCAACGGCGATAACCTTGATGCCGATGCCTTTGAAAACGACGACACCATGCGCCTTGCCATTCATCGCATTATTGACCCCTTGTTGGAGCGCGGCATACGGTTTGCGTTGGTGTTCGGCAACCATGATCTTGTTTTTTCGAGCGAAGCGACCAACACCAGACGCCAGCTTGAGCTGTTCCAGGAAATTGGCGGCGAGCTATGTTTGACATATAACGAGGACGAAGAATTGCAGGGCGCGGGGAATTGCCATTTGCCGATTTACAGCAGAGACGGCGGAAAAATTGTCAGCAACCTCTATTTTCTTGATTCGTTGAACGATCAGCCCGAAGAGGATCAAATCGCGTGGTATCAAAAAACATCCAATGCGCTACAAGCTGAAAACGGCGGCGACGTTGTGCCGTCCCTGCTGTTTTTGCATATGACCGTGCCCGAAATTTATAACTACATGATACCGTGGCCCTTTGCGCATATCGAGGGTGTGACCTACACGTTTGAGGGAAAAGAATACACCATGCTGCCCGACTATTCGCACCTGCACGGCTATGTTTTGGAGCATCCGTCCATCAACACGAACTTCGGTCTTGTTGATGCGCTTGCCGCGCGCGGCGACGTGATGGCGGCGATATACGGGCATGATCACATCAACTACTACACCGCCAACGTGGACGGTGTCGACTTGGTGAATATCCCCGCCGCAACGATTCTTGGCTCATATGCCAACGTTTATACGCGCGGCGCGGCGTTGTTCACTTTGCGGGATGATAACCCAAACGCCTACGAAAAGGAACTGGTGCAATATTGGCGCGTCGCCATGCAGCCCGGCAGCGGCATTACGGTTCTATCGCGGGATTGGTATGAATGGTTCACGGGTTTGCTGTATCTCCCGCAATATTTCATCAATTTGTTTTTTTCGATTTTTGATTGATTGACAAGCGTCGGCAAGATATTATGCAATTGCATTACATAACACGGCAAGAGAATAACGAAGGAGAACAATATGCCATATTTCATCGGCGTGGACGGCGGCGGCACAAAAACCGCGTTCGCGCTCTTCAACGAGCGGGAGGAGTTGCTCTTCTTGCACCACGGTCCCGGCAGCAACCACGAAAACTTGGGCGGTTCGTTTGAGGAAGCCGCGCAAATCATTTGGACAGGCTTGCGGGAGTTACTTTCATCCGCAAAACTTTCGCTTGACGATATCGCGTTCACGCTCATGGGTTTGGCGGGGATTGACCACCCGTTTCAGCACGAAATGATGATGGATCTTTTGAAATCGCGCGGATTGGCTCGCTTTGAAATTGTTAACGATGGTTTCATTGTTGTGAAAGCAGGCAGCAAAACAGGTGCGGCGATTGGTTACAACTGCGGCACGGGCACATGCTGTAACGCCATCGACCGCACGGGAAAACGCGTTCAGCTCGGCGGGCTGGGCGACTTTTCGGGCGACGTCGGCAACGGCGAATGGATTGCCGCCAACACATTCAAAATCGCGTATGACGACTGCGTCTTGCGGCTGGAATCCAGCAAAATCAGCGAACTGATCATGGAAGCGTTCGACGCAATCGCCGAGCCGTCAGATTTGCCCAAATTGCTGGCGCTCGCCGAAGACGACGCGACAGGCGCGATTCCCCGCGCGCTGATCCAATTGTTTTTTAAAGCCGTCGATATGGGTGATCCGCCCGCGCTGCGTTTGGTTGAACGGATGGCGGAACGCGGCGCACAACTGATTGCGGCGCACCTTGCCGCGTTGGATTTTTCCGACCCCGCGGAGGTTGTGCTTTCGGGATCAATTCATACAAAATTACAAAACGAAACATATCACACGCTAATGCGGCAAAAGGCGGAAGCCCTCAGCGGACGGGAATTGCGGTTTTTATTGTTGCAAGAACCGCCTGTCACAGGGTGCGTCCGCTGGATTTTGCAAGACTATAACAACGGGAGGATCGCGTGAAAGAAATTACAGTGGCCGTCATTGGCTCAGGCAGCACATATTGCCCCGAATTGGTGGATGGATTTATCAAAGCGCGTAAAACGCTCAAGCTAAAACGCATTGTGTTCATGGATATCGACGAGCGCAAACGCACGATTGTGGGCAATTTGTGCCTGCGTATGCTCAAAAACGCGCGGATTGACTGCGAAGCAATCCTGACAGACGATTTAAACGAAGCCCTGCGCGGCGCGGACTTCGTCGTCACGCAGATTCGCGTCGGGAAACTCCCCGCACGGCATTTGGACGAAACGATTCCGCTCAAATATGATCTGATCGGGCAGGAAACGACGGGGATCGGCGGCTTTTTCAAGGCGTTGCGCACCATACCTGTTCTGCTGGACATTTGCGCGCGGATCGAAGCGATTTGTCCCGACGCTTGGCTGATCAATTTCACAAACCCGTCGGGTATTGTCACGGAGTGCATCCTCAACCACACAAAAGTGAAGAGCATTGGGCTTTGCAACGTGCCGATCAACATGCTCGACGACACCCGCGAGGAGGCGGGCGGCAATGCCGAAATCACGTATGTGGGGCTGAATCACCTGAGTTGGATCACCGACGTGCGTTTTCCAAACGGCGAAAATCTGCTGCCCGCGTTCCTTGAAAAAGGTTTTCACACAAAGGTGATGGAAAACATTCAGGACGATGGCTTCAGCATGGATTGCTTGCGTGCCGCGCAGGGCATTCCATCGTCCTATCTGCAATATTACTACAGCCGCGCCGCGAAGCTCGCCCACCAAAAGGCGGAAGAGAAGAGCCGCGCACAGGTTTGCATGGAAATTGAAGAACAGCTTTTGGCGATGTACAGCGATGAAACTGTTGTTGAGAAGCCCGCTTTGCTCGACAAGCGCGGCGGTCACAAGTATTCGCTTGCCGCCGTTTCGCTGATCGATTCCATTGCCAATGATTTGCGGGACACGCATGTTGTGAATATTTTAAACAATGGCACATTGGATTTTATGGAGGACAACGATGCCGTTGAAATTGCCGCCGTGATCGGCGCGGACGGCGCGAAGCCGATTGCAATCCCAAAACTGCAAAATGAACACATCATCTCGCTAATGCGCATTGTGAAGGCCTACGAGCGCCTGACGGTCGAAGCCGCCGTCACAGGCAGCGAGGTCGCCGCGATGAACGCGCTGATGTTGCATCCTTTGGTTGGCGATTGGGAAAAAGCGCACGCTTGCTTCAACGAAATGAAGCAAGCGCATCAGGCATATTTGCCGCAGTTCAAGCGGTGAATGAGCGTTACGTCTGGTCTCTAACGTTTGATATTTGATATTTAAAAAGGCGAGGTTTTTTCGATGTCTTTTATGATGCGATGGGTCGGTCAGGGCGGTTATGAATTGCGGTTGGGCGGCAAAACCGTTTTGCTTGATCCTTACTATTCCGATTTGGTGGAACACAGCGGTGAAGCACTAAAACGCCTTGTGCCGCCGCCGATGCAACTGGAAAACGTCCGTGCCGACTATCTTTTGTCCACGCATGATCACATGGATCACATGGACGAGGATTTGATTGCCGCCATGGATTGCACGGGCATTCGCTTTGTTTGTCCCGCGCTCAGCGCAAAAAAACTCCTCGCGCTCGGAAAGGGAATTATCCCCGAACAGATCGACGTGATTGCCCCGGATGGGGTGTTCCAATGCGACGCTTTCAAGCTTGAAGCCGTTTTTGCCGATCATACGGCGGATAGCGTCGGATTTGTGATAGAAAGCGACGGTTTGCGCGTGTATTTCACAGGCGATACGCTGTTGCATGAGCGCGTCGGCAAGGATGTGCGCGCCGATGTGATTTGTTGTTGCGTCAACGGCAAGTTGGGGAACATGAACGCGGAAGAGGCAATCACCGTGGTCAAGCGGTCGGGCGCACGTTTGGCGATACCAAACCACTACGGCATGTTTGCCGAAAACACCGTTGACCCGCAGACATTTGTTCGATTGGCGCAAAAAGAGGGTATATTCACCCATGTTGCACAGTTGTATGCGTGGTTTGACTTAGCAACTATATAAGTCGCTGAAACTTGCTAAAATCATTTGACAAACATATGCTGTTAGGGTTATAATAGGTACATCTTTTGGTATTTGTAAATAATGAGAAAAAGGAGAGGTACCATGTCCAGAGTTTTTAACTTTTCCGCGGGTCCTTCCATGTTGCCCGAAAGCGTCCTCAACCGCGCGGCCGCCGAGATGCTCGACTACAACGGCAGCGGTCAGTCCGTGATGGAGATGTCACACCGCAGTAAGGTTTATGAGGAGATCATTTTCGGTGCGCAACGCCTGTTGCGCGAAGTGATGGGGATTCCAAGCAATTACAAGATTCTCTTTGTGCAGGGCGGCGCCTCGCTCCAATTTGCCGCCATTCCGTTGAATATCCTCACAGGTTCGGGCAAAGCGGACTATGTGGTCACGGGACAGTTCGCCACAAAAGCCTATCAAGAAGCGCAGAAATACGGCGATATCAAATTGGTCGCGACTTCCAAGGCGCAAACCTTTTCGGTGATCCCAACACTTGATCCCGCAGCGTTCACGCCCGATGCCGACTATTTTTACATCTGCCACAACAACACCATTTTCGGCACGCGCTGGCCGAATCTCCCGCAAACAGGCGACGTGCCGCTTGTCGCCGACATTTCATCCAGCTTTTTGAGTGAGCCGATGGACGTTTCGAAGTTCGGGATCCTCTTTGGCGGCGCACAGAAGAATGTCGCGCCGGCCGGTTTGACCGTGGTGATCGTGCGTGAGGATCTGATCGGCAAGGCCCGCAAAGACATCCCGACGGTGATGGATTACAAGCAGATTGCGGACAACGATTCCATGTATAACACACCGCCGTGCTGGTCGATCTACATTTGCAAGCTGGTGCTGGAGTGGATTCAGCAACTCGGCGGATTAACGGTTCTCAAGCAACAGAATGACCACAAGGCCAAATTGCTTTATGATTTTATTGACGCAAGTGCCATGTTCACCAATCCTGTTGCTCCCGCGTGCCGTTCCATCATGAATGTGACGTTTGTCGCGGGCAGTGATGCCCTGAACGATCTGTTCGTGAAAGAAGCGGCGGCGGCCGGGTTTGTGAACATCAAGGGGCATCGCTCCGTTGGCGGCATGCGCGCGTCCATCTACAACGCCATGCCGGTGGAGGGTGTTGAAGCACTGGTCGAGTTCATGCGTGCGTTTGAATCGCGCAATAGCTGAGCGGGCCCTCACCGCGGGAGCGCTTCGCAATATTTGTTCTCAGACAGAAAATTTGAAAGGTTAAAAAGGTGATTGCATGCCGAATATCCTAACGCTCAATAAAATTGCCGCTTGCGGATTGGAACAATTCCCCGCCGATTATGTTTGCGGCGACGCTGTTGAATCCCCAATCGCCGTGCTGGTTCGCTCCGCATCCATGCACGAGACACCGCTTGACCCGGCAACCATCGCCATTGCGCGCGCGGGCGCAGGCGTGAATAATATTCCCGTGGACGCTTGCACACAGGCGGGTGTTGCTGTTTTCAATACGCCGGGCGCGAACGCAAATGCCGTGAAAGAACTCGTGATTGCCGCGCTTTTCCTTGCCTCGCGCAAGATCGCCGACGCGCTCACATGGTGCAAAACACTCAAAGGTGAGGGCGAAAACGTTGGCAAATTGGTTGAAAAAGGCAAATCCGCTTTCGGCGGTCCCGAAATTTTTGGCAAAACACTCGGCGTGGTCGGTTTGGGCGCAATCGGTCGTCTGGTCGCCAATGCCGCCGCCGCGCTCGGCATGAAAGTGGTCGGTGTCGACCCTTTCCTCAGCGATGCCGCCCGCGCCCAACTGGACGCAAGCGTACAAATCCTCGCTAGCAACGACGAACTCTACGCCGTCAGCGATTACATCACCCTCCACGCGCCTTTGACACCCGAAACCAAACATATGATTGCTTCGGAAACTCTCGCGAAATGCAAAAAAGGCGTGCGTTTGCTGAATTTCTCCCGAGCCGATCTCGTTGACAGCACGGCGTTGCTGGATGCTCTCAAGTGCGGACAGATCGCAGCTTATGTGACGGATTTCCCAACGGACGACTTGATTGGCATCGACGGCGTGACGGCAATCCCGCATTTGGGCGCGTCAACGCCCGAATCGGAAGACAACTGCGCCATTATGGCGGCACAGCAATTGACCGCATACATTGAACGCGGCGAAATCAAAAACGCCGTCAATCTGCCGGCGGCGGCATTGCCTGTGCGTTTTGTTAAACGCTTGACCGTTATTCATGACACCGCAAAGGTGTCCGCCGATGCTATTTATGCCGCAATTTCCCAAACGTCTGCTTTCAGCGCAACTTTCACGCGCAAAGATGTCTCCTACACCGTCGCCGATTATACCGAAATCCCCGATATCGTGCCGCTTCTGAAGTTGGACGGCGTGTTTGCGGTGCGCGTTTTGCCATAAGATTTGGCAATCAAAACCCCAAGTATTTGCTGTTGTTTTTTGTTTGTCAACCTGCTATACTGGTGTCACGGAGCAAGGCTTCGTTCACTTGAAAGGGGGATAGACAAATGTTCGGCAGTTTAAATGATTTGATGGAACTGCTTCAGGGATTCAGCACAACGTGTTCCAATGTTGTGCCGGAGGTGACGACGACGGTCACGGAAACCGCGCAAACGTGCGCGGATGGCATTGGGTCATTGTTTTCGATTTTTGGCGGTTGCGCTTCGTTCCTCTCGCAATGCCTGTCGTTTTTTGGAAAATAGCAGTCATGTCAACAAAAAAAGCCGAACAGTTCAGTTGATCTGTTCGGCTTTTGGTTTTACGTTCGTTTGGCATTTTGTCCTTAACGTCTGACACTTAATACGCTTTCGCCCAGCAAACCATGTGTTTGGCGGGTTTGCCGCAACAGACGCAGGTCGGCGCGATTTGCTCCTGCGCGTAAGGAATGCACCGTGAGCCGACACCTGTCGCTTCTTTTACGCTGTCTTCGCAAGCCTCATCGCCGCACCACATGGCATAAACGAATCCGTCGCCATTGTCACGGAGCGTTTGCCGGATTTCATCCAAACTCGTGCATCGGTAGGTGTGGTTCTGTTGGTTTGCAAGGGCTTTGGCATAAAGGCTGTCGTGCACATCTTGAAGCATCTGCGGAATAACCGCTTCGAGTTCCGCAAGGGGTACGATGGTTTTTCCGCGTGTGTCTCGGCGCACAAGCACACACTGCTGTTGCTCAATGTCGCGCGGACCGATCTCCAAACGGATGGGTACGCCCTGCATCTCGTGCTGTGCGAACTTCCAGCCGGGCGAATTGTCGCTGGCATCTATTTTTGCGCGGCAGAACGATTGCAATCGCGCGGTGAGGGTGTTTGCGGTGTCCATCACGCCGGCTTTCTGCGCGGCGATTGGAATCACGACGACTTGCGCCGGCGCGACGGCAGGAGGCAAAACCAAGCCGCTGTCGTCGCCATGCGCCATAATCACCGCGCCGATCATGCGCGTCGTCGTTCCCCAAGAGGTCTGGAAAGCATGCACAAGCTGATTGTCTTTGCCGGTGTATTGGATACCGAACGCTTTGGCGAAGCCGTCGCCGAAATAGTGGCTCGTACCCACTTGCAGAGCCTTGCCGTCGTGCATCAGGGCCTCGAGCGCGAGGGTCGTCACCGCGCCGGCAAACTTGTCGCTTTCGGTTTTTGCGCCCGTGACGACGGGAATGGCGAGGGTTTCTTCAAAAAACGTTTGATAAACGCCGAGCATGCGCTCCGTTTCGGCGATTGCTTCCTTCGCTGTAGCGTGGATTGTGTGACCCTCCTGCCACAAAAATTCACGCGTACGCAGGAACGGACGTGTCGTTTTCTCCCAGCGCACCACGCTCACCCATTGGTTATAGAGTTTGGGCAAATCGCGCCAAGATTGCACGATATGCGCGTAATGTTCACAAAACAGGGTTTCGGAGGTTGGGCGCACACACAGGCGTTCCTCAAGCTTTTCCGCGCCGCCATGCGTCACCCAAGCGACCTCAGGCGCGAAGCCCGCCACGTGATCCTTTTCTTTTTGCAGCAAGCTTTCAGGGATAAACATGGGCATACAAACGTTTTCATGCCCCGTCGCCTTGAACATGCCGTCCATGATGCGCTGCATGTGTTCCCAAATCGCGTAGCCATACGGGCGGATGACAAGGCAACCCTTGACGCTCGTGTATTCCACAAGTTCCGCGTTTATGACGACATCGGTGTACCACCGGGCGAAGTCGATTTCCATGGGTGTGATTGCTTCCACCAGCTTTTTTTTGCCCTGTTCCGCCATTCTCAATTCTCACTCTCATTCTTAATGGATCTTTTAGTTATTTTCAATAAAGCGAACAATGTCGCCGACCGTTTTCAGTTCCGCCAAGTCGTCCTCATGGAATGCCACATCAAACGCCGCCTCCAGCGTTTGGGCAAGGTCATAAAGATCCAAGCTGTCGGCGTTCACGTCGTCTAGTGTGGTGTTCACGGTGATCTTTTCCGGTTCGAGGTCAAATTGCTCGCAGATGACTTGCTGGATACGTTCAAAAATCATGGGGTTGCCTCTCTTTCTGACTTAAAAATAATGATCTCTAGCGTAATTGTAGCGGGATGAGAGAAGTTTGTCAAGTGTTTCTTAAAAATATCAAGCAAAACGCAAAAATAATGGCAAACCGATCATCAAATTTTCATGTATATCCGCGCAAATCATCACGCCGAAGAGGGGAGGCGACTCGCTGCAATCAAAAATTTCTTCCCAAGGCGTGTCCGTCGAATCGCCGCAGAAAACTTTTTTTTCGCATCGCAGGCGCAAACGGAGCGCGTCGCTTTGCATGAACAGCATGTTTTTACGGTTTTTTTCAACAACCGCAAACGTGCCGCAAAAGCGGAACAACCGCCCGACGCAATCGGCGTTCGGCGCGTCCGGCAACGGATGAATCTGTTTTGCGGCATTCAAATAGCGGAGCAATCTTTTAAACTGATAAATTTCGTGTTTATCCACAACGTAATCCCGCGCGCGGAAGTGCGATCGATCTTGCGCGATGTGGTTAACGTGGAAGCAGAGCGCATCGCGTTCATCGTCTTTGCGGTTCGGATGGATGTCATACAGCCCGTGGTCGGACGCGCTGCTGCTGCATTTTTGCCCCGCGATACAGCTTTCGGGCAGTTGCAAATAGAGTTGCTTGATTTTTTGCCACGAGAAATAAATATAGTAGTGCAGCCTTTCCAAGCGCATCTCCCCCCCGTGATTAAAGAATCATTGCAAAGATACGCAAAAAAACACACGGCTATGCGAAAACTGGAATAATATAAAAAAATTTTCCAAACCAATTGAAATGCGCCGCATGTTATGTTATACTAATAGAACTTTGGTATTGATGTGTTCAATCTTGGGGTGTTGGGGAGAAATGGAAAAAATGGAAGATTTAAGCTGTCACTTTCCACAGGTGAAGGCAAAACTTTGTGAGCTTTTGTCAAAGAGCGTTTATGATGTTTGGATGACCGAACTGACCCTTGTCCGCTTCAACGAGGAAGAGGTCGTGCTGGATTTACCCGAATTCAAGCGGCGCATCAGCGAAAAAAAGTTCCTGCCGCAATTGCATGAAGCCGTTGAAAGCACCATCGGTTTTGATGTTGAGATCAACCTGATCAGTGCTGAGACGCCAATTGTTCCAACGTCCGCGGTCCAAGACGATCTGCCGCAGCGCACCCATTTGCCGCGCGGGCATGAGGCGAACACTTTTGACACTTTCGTGGTCGGCAGTTCCAACCGCTACCCCCACGCCGCCGCGTCGTGGGTTGCGGAAAACCCGGGCAAAGGTTACAATCCATTGATGATTTACGGCAACGCGGGGCTTGGCAAAACCCATTTGCTCAGCGCGATTTTTCACGAAATAAAAAGGCGCATGCCCAACGCCAGCATCATCTTCACAACCGGGGAGTCCTTCGCCAACGAAATCATCGCCGCCATTCGTGACAACGCAATGACGATGGTGCACGAAAAATATCGCACGGCGGATGTTTTTTTGGTGGACGACGTGCAGTTTATCGCGGGCAAAGAGCGTACGCAGGAGGAATTTTTTCATACGTTCAATATCTTGGTTCAAAACGCGCGCCAAATCGTGCTCACGGCCGATAAACCGCCCAAAGATATTCCGGGGCTTGAGGATCGCCTTGTTAGCCGTTTTAACGTGGGCTTGCTCGCCGATATCCAGC
>JAITDE010000088.1 GCA_031282735.1 Oscillospiraceae bacterium
GATTTTGGATTTCCGTGTTGCGAATGATATAACTCATCACATCGGGCGAAACAAGAAATTCGCTTGTCGGCAAATGGATTTCTTTGCGCATGTCGATGATCGCGTCAAAATCCGCAAGAATATCCGCGGCGGACGATGTCCAAGGCATCGGCGGTGTATATTGCGCGGGGTTCGCGCCATCGTCATAAAAGGCGATCTGCCATGGTGTCTTGGCGTTTTTGTCGTCAATCACTTCTTGCAGTGTTACGGCGTTGTTCTGCATCAAGCTTGCCACCATCAGCACTTCACGGCGAACAATGCTTTCGCGCAATTCCCGCGCGTCGTCAAGCAAAACCCTGTCGCATTTTGTCTGGAAATCCAAATCAGACGCAATGGCGTTTCCGTATCCGTAATCTTCCGTCACATCGAATGTGAACGGGCGGTGCACTCCCGTGTAGGGAATCGTGCACTCATGGGCGTCCCATTGGTCGCGTTCAAGGGCGACCGAAACTTTACGCTCCGCAACGGTTGGCGCGACGCGTTCCCGCTCATTTTTGTATGTCCAAAACACTCTCTTTGTTTTAAAGATGTTTTTGTCGCGGTTGCAGTATCGGCTGATCAAGAACTCGTCCGGCGGATTTGTCTTTTTCAACATTTCAAGGAATTCTGCGTCCCTAGGGAATTCGTAAGGCATTTTTTTGCCCCTTTCTATTTCTTACATTTCCGCGCCGTTCGCGGGGTCGTTTACAAAGATGTTGGCATATAGTTGACCGTTCTTCACAAAGTCGCGCAAATTCACGCCGTCGGCGGCAATCAGCGCGTCCAAGTTGAAGTTGCCGGTCGCGTATGCCGCGTAAACGGTCTTCGGGGCGTCCGTCGTGTCTTCCGCGTCGCACAAAATCGCGATAGGCGCGCCTGCGGGGTCCGCGGTCAAAAGTGAATAGGTCGGCGGGGTGGGATCTTCTCCCTCTTCGGGTTCGGTCACAATCAAGACCATGACCGAGCCGCGCCGCAATGCGCCGCTGCCTTCCGCGATTTTAATGCCGATCACCTGCGCGGGCGGGGTGATGTCATAAAACAAGCGGTCGGGCGAAAATGTGCCAAGATTTTTGTAATGATTTTCCATGTGAATTTATCCTCCTTTGTTATTGGGTCGCGCGTTTCACGCGTTCGGTGTCAAAAGTTTTTTGTGCGTCAAGTTCGGCTTCGGTTTCATATCCCGCGTTCGGTTCGGTTTCGATGCCCTCCGCGCCGCTCTCCAAAACGTTTTTCTCCATTTCGCCAAGGATTGCGGCACCCTGTTCCGCTTGCCTTTCAAGTGCTTTCACCGCGAATTGTTCTGCCGTCAAAGGATTTTCGCCAAACGCCGCCTCTTGCGCAAGTTCCGCATCGCAAACGCCTTTCGCAAGTCTGAAAATGTCTCGGATTCTTTCGCGTTCTTTTTTGACCGCCTCTTCGGTCAGATTCTTTTCCCCTGTTTCTTTTGTTTCCAAATCGTTTTCCTCCTGTTCGTTGTCTTCGCTTTCGGCTGATTTCGTAACATGCGCGTCTGTTTGCGCGGGAACGGCTACAAATGAGAACTCATACGCGTCTATTGGGTCTCCGAGCATAGCGACGCATGTCGCGCCGTCATACACATGCCCTTTCCTGTGCGCGCAGTCCTTTCCGTAGTAAGGATTCCCGCAAATAGAGCAGGTCTGCGACTGAATGGCGCACGAAATGGATATCTCTCTTTTGATGCCCCCGTCGATATCCTCAATCACGCTTTTTGTTCGTTTCGTTCGCGGGATATACGCCTTTGCGCGCAGAGTTACATACTGCTTTCCAAACGCGTTGGTTTCCCCCTGTTCAGCAATCACCTCAGCCGCGAAAATCCGCGCAACCTGATTATTGGCAAGCCATCTGTGGTCGCAAATGCCCGTTTTTCCAACGAACAATTCCGCAAGCTTGTCCAAAGCCTCATCCGTGAACGCTTCGCCGTCGCGGTCAACCTCATTCCCGCACAAAACCATGCTGAATGTATAAACGTCGTCTTTTTCGAGCGTTTTTCGCGTGAATTTGTTAATCAAAGCAAGTTCATCATCTGTTGCTTCGCCAATCTCCCGCTCAATTTCCGTTGATTTGAATACTTTACTTCCCATCGTCGTCGCCTCCTGTTTCTTCAATTTCAAAACTTCCAATTTGAATGCCGGCTTCCCGCAGCCGTTGAATTTCGTCATGCAATTTGGCGATAATTACGCCCTATCTAGGCGCACCCGCTTCAGATTTGTGGTGACCAGCCCTTTAAAAATTCCTCCCATGCGGTGATCGGATAGCTGTTAACTGTGCCGAATCGTTCATCGTTGGTTTCACAATATCTGATTTCAATGGCGCGGGTTCGGCAGTATACCGATAGTGCTTTGCCGATTTGCTGACACTGCGTCAAGTTCCATGCCTTGCCGAACGTATTGTTGTATTTTGCGACCGTATAATAGCGTAACGACTGGTTCAGCGCGATTTCGAGAGCCGCATTGTTTTGCGAAAGCTCAAATATTCGATGTTCGGCTTCAACAGCTTTCTGATGAGCAATCTGCAAAGCCCTCTCCATAATCTTTTCGGGGCTGTTCCACGCCTCTTCGCATTGAATAAAATACGCCCTAAACCGTTTGCCCACTTCTGAACGTTGTAGCATACAGAGTTCTTTCGCCATCCCAATGGTGAGCACGTGATCGGCACGCGGCTTGCCCGGCAGTCCGTCTGACCTATTGGTCAAAATTGTCCAATAGCTTTTTCCCTCTGTAAAGCCGTACTCGCACATCCTTGAAAACCATTTGTGATATGGTGTTTCGGTTTTAAGTGCTCTGTGAAGCTCACGACCGTTGACGGTTGGTTTTTCGTTTTCGTAATTAATAGCGATAAGTTCATTCATCTTAATATTTTCTCCGCTTCCGTTGATTTGAATACTTTACTTCCCATCGTCGTCGCCTCCTGTTTCTTCAATTTCAAAACTTCCAATTTGAATGCCGGCTTCCCGAAGCCGTTGAATTTCGTCATGCAATTTGGCGATATTGTCTCCAAAGTAGCCGTTGCCAAGTTCCATCGTGGCGTTTTCCCAGGTGTTCAGTCCGTTTTGGCAAGCCAAAATTTGCGCGTTCACCTCTTTCACAGGGTCGATTTGTCCGGCGGGCGCACCGATCCATTCGCTTCCCAAAAAGGCTCTGCGCCGCGCGGGATCGTCAAAAAAGCCGCGTGCCTGAATTCTGCCCCGCGCAACCGCTTCCGAAAGCCAAAATTCATACATCGGATTGCACCAGCATTTCGAAAGCCATTTTCTCTGCACTTTAAAATCTTTCCAGTCCGCCAGCATGGCAGCCCTGCTCGCGCTGTAGGAATTCGTGAACTCCCTCAGGATTGACCCGCCCGAAACGCCGCCCGCCGCACCCGCTTCCACCGCCCTTGTGCGATAGAATTCAGGGTATTTTGTCGCTGGATGCGTCGGTTGAAACGCCGTGGCTTCCAGTCCATAGGGGGCGACAATCGCCTCTCCCATGCTGCCGCCCAATTCGTTGAGGTTCAGTCCGGCTTCCATGTCGCCGTCGCCGAAAACACCCGAAATCCCGTCTTGGCTGGTTTGTTTGTATACGATAGCGATGTAGCTTTGCACAATCGCCGCCATCAATTCGGCATCCGTATATCTGCGTAGTTGCAAAATCTGCGTCATAATTGGCGCGATTGCCGAAACGCCTCTGTATTGTTCCGGTCTGTCCGCCATAACGATATGTAAAACGTTGCGAAGCCCCGCTTTGTCTTCGGCGGCGACGCGCGTCCATTTTGTTTCGGGCGTTTCAACCCCTCTTTCGTTCGGATAGTTGCTGCGGAAGTGGAACGCCGTAACGCGTCTGTTTTTGTCAACTTCAACGCCGTCAAATATTTTGTTTCCGGTCGCTTTGCAAACACCTTGTGCCGTCCCGCGCGTCAATCCGTCCGTGTCTGGCGTTGAACATCTGTCAGCCTCAATCAAGCGGATTCTTGTGGCGTAGGGTTGCATACGCGTCGATTTCGCCCATTGCCGCGCGGCGAATATGTCGCCCGAAATGCAAGCGTTTTTGAAAGCTTTGATTGTCGCTGTGTCAAAGTCGTCAATGCCCGCCGCGTCAAAATTTCGCGCGTCTTTTGCCCACAAGCTCCACTCAAACTCGGTTTTTTTCTGCCATTGCGAAGCCTCTTTGCGCGTCATGCCCAAAAATTCATAATCAATGCGGCTGTTGAGTTCAAGCCCCGTGCCAACCACATTGAGTGTCTTTGTGTTCACAAGCGCGGTTCCCAAGCTCCCCGAAATATACAGTGCCCTTGCCCGCGAACGAATACGCGGGTTATATCTGTCCAAATCGCCTGTTGGCGACCCGCTCACAGGATTAAAGTTCCTGGTTTCTTTGCGCTGCGTGTCTCCCGCCGTTTCGCCCCAGCCTTGCTTTGAAGCCGTGCCGAAAGGGATAAGAAACCCACTTTTTGATTTGTAATAACGCATGAATTCACCTCCTTTTGTAGGGGACGGCGTCCACACCGTCCCGCGCGTAATCGCACCATCCCGCGCGTAATCATGGCATCCCGCTACCATTCCATCGGCACAATGCCATACCGCCGAAGCCTCCCGCTGTTATTTTTCAGCTGTTCTTCCAAGCTATCCTCTTCGGCTTCCAGCTTTTCAAGCCGCTGATATAGCTCCTTGAGCTCCATGTCATATCGTTGCGCGGCATTTTCGCCAACCGCATATTTTTGAACCAGTTGATTTTTGAGCCGCGCCTCAATGTGTTCCCGAATTTGTTGCATTTCGCGCCGCACTGTCGCAAGCCGTCTCTCCGTTTTTTCTTTCGTCACCTCTACCATTCCTTTCCGGCAAAATCATATGCCCTTTCCAGCATCTCTTCGCTTGATTGCGCGTTTTGTTCATATCTGTTCAAGCCCTGTTCCCTGCGCGTTAATTCCGTTTTCTTCTTTGGGTGCGTCTGTCCAGGGCGCGAGCTTCTAATTTCCCGCTCACGCGATTGCCAGTCAGGGTTTTCAATGCGGCAGGCGACAAGCGCGTAGTTCCGGCAATCCAACGGCTCGTTTCGCTCGTGTCCGTTGCGTATCATCCATTTGTATTTGATTCCCGAGCTCGTCTTCACGGGCAAAAAATCTTCCGAAACCAATCCGTGAAAATATCTCCCATCATAACCCGCTTCCGGATTTTCTGGAAAATGACAAAAGTGCCTGCCTTGTATCCCAATATCCAAATCGGTGAATATGTTGTGTTTTCCCTCGTCGACACCAATCGGGAAAAGCCGCACAACAAACAGTCCTTTTTCATCTTTAACGGCTTGTTTCGTCACCTTTTCAGGCGTTGGCACATACCTTGCGCCTTCCGACGAAACGCCTTTGATCGCAATCACCCTTTTCGCGCGGCGTTCCCAACAGCGGCGGTATACAATCGTCTTCGCTTTGTATCCCGTGTCGACGCACGTTCTTGTGATTCGAAGAGACCTGCCGTCCTGCCTGAAAAATTCCCTTTCTAAAATATCGTCCAAGGCGTTCCATGCCGCGTCTGTTTCGGGAGGATGTTGTATCACGCGGTACAAAACACCCCATGTTTCCCCGTCCCATCCGTGTCCCAGCACCTCCAGTTCCAAACGGTCTCCCTGCACATCCACGCCGCAGGTCAGCGCGAGCACACCATTCGGCATGTCCGCGGGGTTACCGTCCGGCGTCAATCCGTAGTCCTCACGGCGTTCCAGCAATTTTTCCTCGCTCACATCGCCGCTTCGAGCTTCCCATAACTCGCCCAAAACCGTGTTTTTGAACGCCATCAGGTCGCCGGCATTCTCTTTGCTCTCTTGAAATTCTACAATAATGCTTTCCCATGTGCGTGACCTGTTGTAAAGCCCGCTCACGCAAAAACTCACGCGCCCGCTCTTGTATGCGTCTGTATTTTCGAACAAATACCATTGCTCCGCGCTCTTCACTTCCTGTTCAGTCGAAGCGCATCCGCATTCCGGACACACAAAAACAACATCCGATATTTCGTATTGTTCTTTTCCGTGGGAGCGTTGTGTGCGCATGTTGTAGCGCAAACGTTCGCGCGTGAAAAGAGCCTCGACGAACGCGCCGCAATCTTTGCATCGATGCCGCCAATGCCCCTGCGTCCCTTTGAGAAATTCCGATTCAATTTTGCACGCGCCCTTAATTGTCGGCGTCGCGTCATAAAATATCTTTGCGTTCGGGTATGTGTCCGTCCGCCTTTCAATCAGTGTTTGGAGTTTTCCCTCCACGGTGTCTTTGCAACCCGAAAGCTCGTCAACAAGCACAACGCCGCAGGGCGTCGAACGTATGTTTGTGTAGCTGAGCGCGGATGCCATGCGTAAAAATCCGCCCGGAAATTGCTTGACTTTCACGGTGTTCCCGCTGTCCCTGCTTTTGCTCTCACGCACTTTTGCCCGAAGCCGCTTGTTGTCCGCAATCAGCGGCGCGACGCGTAGTTTGCTAAAGCTTTTCACATCTTCATCCGTAGGTTGCACAAGCAGGATGCCGCAAGGGTTTATGTCGATCGTCCAGCCGATGATGTTGAGCAGTATTTCGCTTTTTCCCATTTGCGCGGGCATCATTGCGGATATCACATGCACGTTATCGTCCGCAAACGCTTCCATGATGGGGATAGCCCAAGGCGCATGGGATTCATCCCATTTGCCGCCCGTCGCGCTGACGCTTCGGCTCATTTGCCTGTATTTTTTTGCCCATTCGCGCAAAGGCGGCTTGTCTTCCGGTCGGAATGTTTCAAGAACTTTTGATAGACTGTGGTTGATTCTGTTGACGGAAACTCTATCCAAGTTCATCATCCTCTTGTTCCGCCAAGTCAATCACCGCCGACGATAATTCATCCGGATCGTATTTGAATTCCGAAAACGTGGTCAAAACGCCATCAATCTCTTGCGTTAAAATTCTAATGGCGGCAAGCTCTTGTTCTTTGTTTGGCACAATACCTGCCGCTTCCAGCGTTCGCCTTGCGGCGTGTTTGGGTATCATTTCAATTTGTGCCCGTCCAAAGCTCACAAACGCTCCAAAATAGCCCTCCACCGTTTCCGCGTCGTGCAATGCGTTGCGCATTTTCGCAACTTCAAGCGCGGATTTTTCGGCTTGCTTTTCTTTCCAGTCGGCATCCGCAATCGCTTTGCGCAACACTGCCTCATCAAGATCTTCATCCTCGTTTTTTCTTTGCGAAACGATGTTTTGCAAATACGAAATGTAGGATTTGGCGGCGATGTTCGGTTCAAAAAGATAGCCTTTCCCTTTCTTGCGCTTCGTGTCGGCCGCCTCAATCACGCCTTGCTTCGCAAGTTGTTGCACCCGCTCGGGAGTGATTCCGAAAAACGCCGCCAATTGTTTTGTGGTCAAATATTCCGCGTGTTTGTCCAAATGCTCATCCAATTTTCACCACCTCTTCAAAAAGACAAAAGCACCCGCATAAAGCAGATGCTTTGCCAAGAAAGGAAACACACCACACACAGTAGAAAGTGGTCACGGTTTCAGGATTT
>JAITDE010000040.1 GCA_031282735.1 Oscillospiraceae bacterium
GAAGCAGGAGCGTTACCAAAAACACGCATAGCGCGGAATCAATGATATTATACCGCATGGAATATTTTTGCAAATCCAACCCTTTCAACATGCCGTCAACGCTCATGTCCGCATACATAATCGGCACGAGGGGCGCCAAGACCTGTAAATAACGGGCGGCGTTCGCGTCGCCGTAAATGCGCGTTGAGAGCGGAACGGCAAAAGCGTAGAAAACGCTTGCCGCAAAGATGCCGTAAAAGAGCGAAAGTTGCAAAACGCGCTGTGCCGCGCGCGCGATTTGTTGCTTTTGCCCCTCCACGCGTAACTGCGAAAGTTCCGGCACGAGCAAATTCGCCAGCGACGACAGCACAGCGGATGGATAGAGCAGCACAGGGAGCGACATGCCGTGGATGATCCCATAGGTGCGCATCGCGTCCTCCGCCGAACGTCCCGAAGCTTGAAACCCGCGCGGTATCAGCAGATGCTCCGTGGTGAGCAGAACACTCCTCGCGCACGTGCCCGCCGCTTCAGGGCCTGCGATATGAAGCAGTTCGCGCAACGTGCTTTGCGGTTTTGGGTTGCTTGTTCCGCGCATTGGTTTTGATCTCCAAGTGAGCAACGCTGTCAGAATCACTGCCGCGATTTCGCCGACGCACATGCCGTAGACAATCGCAAGGCATGCGTATTCAATCCCTTTCGGCAGCATGGATGTCAGGAAAAACGCGGCCGACGCAATTTTGACACCTTGTTCAACGGCTTGCGTAATCGCGCTTTTATAGACCGTCCGCGCCGCTGTAAAATACCCCTGCATGGCCGCCGTGAGCGATACAAAGGGTAAACCGGCGCTGAGCCAGCGCAAAGCTTGCGTTGTGCGGGGATCGTGAAGCCAATACGCGCTGATGGACGGCGCGGCACAAAAAAGTATGACCGCAACCGTCCCGCTGAGCGCAAGGGCGTAACCTAGGCACAACCGCATGGCCCGTTTTGCGCTTGCTTGCGGGCTCCGCGCGAACAGATCGATGTGCAAACGCGTTGCGCCTAACCGCACGCCCGCACAGGCAAACGTCGCCGCCATGCCATATACGGTCAGTGTTAGTTGAAACAACCCGATGCCCACCGATCCGATTTTATTGGACAGATAAACATTGAACCACACCCCGACCGTTTGCATCAAAAACGATGCCGCGGTCAGCAATAGCGTGTTCAGCACAATCTTTTTGCTGTTTTTCATGGATCCTCCAGAAACGATTTGCTCTTTGTTATTAAATAGGAAAAGAAACACGCCCGCGGCAAACCCGCTTCGCGCCGTCGTCTTCGATTGCGGTAAATTTTCACAAATTGAAATAGCCGCACCGGCGCGTGTTCACCGCGACACCCAAAATCTGGGCTTTTGGTGAATGGAATACCCAAAATCCGCGTTTTACAATATGTGTATGTACGATTTCACAAAAATAGTTCTTGCAATCGGCGTTAAAATGCGCTATAATGATGCTAGGATGTTATATGATGATTTTTCGATGGCTATTTTATTTGGATTAATTTTGGAGGTCTAGCTATGAAGCAATATTCCAAACTGACGCGTTGGATCGCGTTGTTACTCTTGGGCATCGTTGCGCTCACATTCGCGGCATGTGAGGTCGGCGGATCGGTCGACTCCACAACCGGCACGACGGCGGGTCCCATCACCTCGCTTGCGCCAAACACCGAAACCGAAACCGAAGTTGTCAACCAGCCCGGCACGTGGACAATGGAAGTGCGCGGTATCCCGGGCGTTCTTGCGCTCACCAGCGACGACGCGCAGTATTTGCCGAAAGTTTCCATTGACGTTACGTTGGTCAACGACACGGGGATCGCCATTACCAATACCTATTCGGGCGTTACGCTCAAATCGATTTTGCATTTTCTCGGTGTGATCAACAACGTTTCTGGTGTCGTCGTTACATCGGTGGATGGTTATGCCGTGAGTTATGATCCCGCGAACGCCATGTCGGACGAAACCGTTTTGGCTTGGGAAAAAGACGGCGCTCTCATTGAGACCATCCCGCCCATTCGCATGACGCCCAAAAACGGAGCGAAAGAGATGCACGTGGCAATGGTTGCTTCCATTTCCGTTTCGCTCAGTGCCGAGGGTGGCGGGCAAACGACTCCGCCGGGCGGCGTGTCGAACAATTCACCTTGGGATACGCAGTTCCAAGGCGGCTCATATGCCACCATCAGCGCGCCGTCCACATCACGGACGACAACGCGCAGAACAAGCACGCGGTCGACTTCCAGAACCACGCGCACGACGGCGCACACAGGTGCGTCCACAACGAGTTCCACAAAGACGACCGCCACCGCAACAACGGCGGTTTCAACCGCGACAACCAAATCCACCACGACCACAACAACAGGAACGACGTCGTCGACAAAATACATCTACACAACCAAACCGACGACGACCACGACGACAACCACCGCAACAACGACTACAACCACCACAACCACTACAATCCCCAAAACTTATCCCGTTTGGGTAAGCACCCCCGAGGATAAGTCGTATTACGATGCATATATTCGTGATTAGGCAAAAAAGATTCACGCGTTTTCTAAATTTTTCCCTCAACCTCTTGACAAATCAATCAAAATGCGTTATACTCTTAGCGTCCGCCAGAGACAGCAGGTGTCGGCTTGCCGATATAATGGATTTTTCCGCCTGCCGAGGAAGACGCAATACAACTCTTCTGCAAGTCTGCAAGATTGTTCTGCGCTTTTCTGCTTCGGCGGGAGAGCGCATATTATTTTTGGAGGTGAACCCATGCCAAGCAACAAGATTCTCGAAGCGAAAAAACAAGCGGTCGCCGAATTGGTCAGCACAATCAACGGCGCACTTTCAGGCGTTTTGGTGGAGTACAAAGGCATCACTGTTGAAAACGACACCAAATTGCGCGCGGAGCTCCGTGCGGCGAACGTCAAGTATACCGTTGTGAAAAACACACTGCTTGAACTTGCCGCCAAAGAGACGCAACTCGAAGCACTGTTGCCGTTCCTCAGTGGAACGACCGCGATTGCAACGAGCGATTCCGACTACGCAGCCGCCGCGCGTATCCTTTCCAAGTACGCATCCAAAAGCAAAACTTTCCGCGTCAAAACAGGCTTCTTAGAAGGTCAGGTGATCAGCGAGGCGAAAATCGACGCGCTGTCAAAACTGCCATCCCGCGAAGTTCTGCTTGCAACCGTCTGCAACGCGTTCCAAGCACCGATCGCCGCCTTTGCGCGCGCCGTGCAAGCCGTGGCCGACAAATCAGCCGAAGCCGCCTGATAAGGGCATCGAACAAAAATACGAAATAACGATTGGAGAAAACGATTATGGCATCTGAAGTCATTACGAACATCATCGAACAACTCAAAACCCTCACAGTGTTGGAGCTTTCCGAACTTGTCCACGCGGTGGAAGAGGAATTCGGCGTGTCCGCCGCCGCTGCGGTCGCCGTTGCCGGTCCCGTTGAAACAGCCGCCGCTGAAGTAGAGCAAACCGAGTTTGATGTCGTCCTCACCGAAGTCGGTTCAAGCAAAATCCCCGTGATCAAAGCGGTTCGCGAGATTACAGGTCTTGGATTGGGCGAAGCAAAAGCCCTTGTGGACGGTGCGCCCAAAGCAATCAAAGAAAAAATCTCCCATGACGATGCCGAGGCCATCAAAGCCAAACTCGAAGAAGTCGGCGCAAAAGTTGAGATCAAATAAGCGTTTGCATCCGCGTTTCGCGAAAGCAATCAGCCCGTGGAAGCTTCCGCGGGCTTTTCGGCTTACATTTTTTGGCGAAACATGATAGCATTGGCGCATTGATTTATATTTTGAATAGTTGACAGGAGAAAACATGAAACCACACCTCTGCACACACTTCAACAGCAAACTCATTTATGGATCGGGCGGCGACAACACCGAGTATTGTTCTGTCAATACGCCCATTTATCAGACATCCACATTTGCCCAGCCATGCGTGGGTGAACTTGGAAAATACGAATACACCCGTTCCGAGAACCCGACCCGCGCGGCGTTGGAGCAGCTCAGCGCAACTCTTGAGGGCGGAACGGCAGGTTTCGCTTTTTCGACCGGAATGGCGGCGATTATGGCTGTGCTCAGCATTTTTTCGGCGGGCGATGAAATTCTATCGTCCGCGAGCATCTACGGCGGCACATACCGTATTTTGCGCGACGTGTTTCCGCGTTTCGGGCTGAAAACCACGCTCTTGGACACCGCGAATTTGGACACCCTGGAAGCATCGTTTACGCCGCAGGTCAAAGCCGTTTATATCGAAACGCCGAGCAATCCGCTCATGCAAATCACCGATATTGCGGCGGTTGCGCAAATTGCCAAACGCCACGGCGCGGTTTTGATTGTTGACAACACATTTTTAACACCCTACTTGCAGCAGCCTATTCCTCTGGGCGCGGATATCGTTCTGCATTCGGCGACAAAATATTTGTGCGGGCACAGTGATATTTTGGCAGGACTCGTCGTCACAAACGATGACGATTTGGCGGCGCGTGTGAAATTTGTGCAAAACGCGACGGGCGGCGTTTTGCCTCCCATGGATGCCTACTGGCTGATTCGATCCATCAAGACCCTTGCCGTGCGCATGGACAGGCACGTGGAAAACGCCGAAAAGTGCGTTGCGCTTTTGCGGGAGCAGTCGGCGGTGAAAGCGCTTTATTATCCGGGATTGGACGGTACACAAGGCGCGGATATCCACAATCGGCAGGCGAAAAACGGCGGCGCGATGCTCTCGTTTGAACTCGCCGACGGCGATGCCGCCAAACTTTTTGTGGATAAGCTCCAAATGATTGATCTCGCGGTATCGCTCGGCGGAACGGAGTCCCTTATTTGCCATCCGTGGAGCATGACGCACGCGTCCGTGCCTGCGGAGGACAAAATTGCCATGGGAATTACGCAGGGATTGATCCGTTTTTCGGTCGGCATTGAGGATTTTGAAGATATCCGCAACGATCTCTTGCTCGGTCTTGCATAGGTTATCTTTTTGACTTGCTTTTTCTGTCTTACTTTTTCTGCCTTACTTTTTCTGAAGAAAAAGTAAGCAAAAAGACTTTTGCCGCTTCGCGCAGTCATTTTTAGACTGATATATATTTGCGCAGTCTGCAAATGACAGCGCGAAGCGGGTGCTCGCCGCAGGCGCGCGAAGCGGGAAAAAGTTCTTTTGCTTCTTTTCTTTCAAGAAAAGAAGTCTTTCAAGAAAAGAAGAGGGCACTCCCCGCAGGGGTGCGGTCGTTTGCAGGTGAAAGCAACCCGCTCAAACCGAGCGGGCTGCTTTTTTGCGATCTACCAATCAATTCGGTATCCATTGGAGCGTGGCGCAGTGCGAGCGAATCACCTTGTTGCCGAACAATTTTGAACGCAATTCGCCGCCCAAAAGGGTTTTGTCGCCAACACGGATTTTTTCAATGTATCCGACATCGTCCGCCTGCAAGATCTCAAACCATGTGCCGGGATCTGTGCCGAGGGTGATTTTTTTGGACGCGTTTTCGGGTTTTTTGTTGTATGTATCAACCAATTCCTTGATTTCTGCGGTTGTGAACGTGTTCTCAATCACCTTCACCGCTTCTTTGCTCTTGACGCCTCCTTTGAGATACGAAGCGGCTGTACCGCTCCAAACATAGCTGGCGTTCGCCGTTTTGCCCGCGCTGGATGCAAAATACAGCGTTTCGGCGGTTTTGTTGTTGTAAGAAACATATTTGCCGATCACCGCGTCAACAAGTTCATATGTCTTGGCGTGATAGGCGGATGCCTTTGCCCAATCGGCAGTTGAAACAATATGGTGGTTGGTTTCGGTCGTCACAAAATTTTTGCTCATCGCAATCGTGAAAGCACAAATCACTTGCGCCTTAAAAGCTTCGTCGGGTACGCGATTGGGATAGCCAATTTCTTTGCAGGCAATACGCGCCAAATACTCGCGCATGGCAATCAACACGCCTTCGTGCGAAACCAACGCGGGGCGGCTTGTGTTCGTTGAAATTTCGACACCAGGATAATAATGCTTGATGATGCTGGAGTAGTTGGAACCTTGTTCGGCGTAAACGACCGCGCCCTCTTGGCTTAGCCCGACACCATGCCCGACGCCGTATGTAACAATATACCAAACGCCGTTTTTCGATGGCGTATTGGGCGCAACAGTCGATGGACTTGTTTGCGGCGCGGTTGAAGCGCGCGTGCTGCTCTCGGCGGTCGAACCTGTTACGTTGACGATATCCTGCACCAAATCGGGAAGATTTTGCAGAGCATCCTGCAACGCGCGAACGATCAATTGCGAAAGGACGTCGATAAACTGTTGCACCAGCGTGGCAATGAGGTCGCCCGGCATTGTTGAATCATTGAGAGCCAATGATTGGTATTGCGTCGCTACGTCAAGATCCAATGCTCTTAGTTCGGGTTCCGGGATGGTGAACGTTTCGTTTTGCTGCTCGGTCGCCGCATGGACGGGCACAAGATCCGCGGTTCCCTCCGCCGCGCCGAATCCGCGCGAAAGGAAAGTTGTGAACAAAAAACAGGCGATCAGCGAGAACACGGCGAGTACGCTCAGAGCGCGAGAGACTTTTTTATGCCGCCGCACCGTCTCGTCCGCAATATCCGCGATATTGCTTTGCAGACGATCCCGTTTGCTTGGCACGCCGTTCTTGGATTGATAGGCAAACAGTTCCGTCAGAACCATCTGTGCCAGTGAGGCGGCGTGATCCGCAACACTTTCTTCGGCGGGCAAAATGAATTGTTTGAGCTGCGCGTAATCCGAATCGCCGCAAAGCGCGATCGTGACCGAAAAACTGCCGTCATGCAAGCGTTTGGGCGGGGAAACCGCCGCGCAATAATCGCCGCCGCTTTCCATCCTGCATCGTCTTGCCATGGTGATCAGTTGTTGCGGATGCTCGAGGTTTTCATTTTTTTCCGAAGTGATGGGGAAGATGTCCCCGCATTGCACATCGTGGCGCAAAATGTCGGCCATCTCGCCGCAAGCATGGGGAAGCAACAGTGCGCAGAGCAATTCCTGCTGTGCGAACGCGTATGCCATGTTTTCTGTGCGCGCGATATTGCGGGCGGTTTCTTCGCGCTTGCGGGCAAACGCCTGCAAGTCGGCAACTTCGATCTGTGCTGCGGGGGCGGGCGGTTCCGCTACGGGCAGGGGTTCGTTTTGGGCGAAGTAGTCCGTTTCGGCATCGGGGAAATCAAAACCGTCCCGCGCGAGGAAGGGCAGAACGCCATCGGGCAAAATGGGAGCGATGTTTGTGCGCAAGCCGCCCGATAGTTTTTCGAAGGCTTCCTCAACGCTTCGGTTCCGCGGTTGTTCCTGCTGCCACACAATTGTTTGCAGATAAGCCGCGACGTTTTGTTCCTGCCGCAAAAGCCAATCGCTTTGCAGGAGCAAAAACAAAATATGCTGATGTCCGCTCCGCAGGGCAAATCCGTTGTATAATCCGTTTTCGGCGGCGAAAATTGTCGCTTTCGCGGGGAATGAGGCATCCGCCGCGCTGGTGTGCCCAATCGGCTGGCGATGAAAAATGTCTTCGTCGAGCAAACAATGTTTGCCCAAGGATTGCGTCAGCAGTGCCTTGCCTTCAAGGAATGCGTTTGGTTCCAGCGCAAGCACAAAAACATCGTGATCTTTGATATGACCGCGCAGGGTTGGGATGAACGCGCTTGTGTTCGGGCAGTTGCATACATCCATGGCTTGGGGGAATATGCGTGCGCATTGCCGTTTGAGCAAATTGCACGCGCTTGAGTAGGGCATTTGTGTAATGCCGAGAAATATTGCGTTTTTCATCATATAACATCCTTTTTTTGCTAACGTCCAGAAACAAAAGCGGCGTGATTTCAAAATCTTTTGTTTCTATTTTTTTCTTTTCCTGCCGCGTTATGCGGCTTGCTAGTTGACGGGATACCATTTTTCCGCGTTTGCGAATGGATTTTTGCGGTCGCGTTTGTCGTAATATGCCTGCGGCATGCGCGGGTTTGCGTTGGAATGCACCAAATTGGGGTCGAGTTTGAGGCTTTCGCCGGGGCGCACCAACCTGCCGACGACGACGAGGAACTCATCGGGGTAATCATACAAACAGGTTTGCAGCGAGATTAGGTGGTCGCCGTACTGGACATCCACGCCCGTATTGTAAAGCGTTCGCTGCTTGAGTTGCCTGATATAACCCGCAAAGTTTTCCTCTGTTGGAAAGCGCGGCGTGTCGAAGCGGAACACGTAACCGTCCAAATCGCCCGAAGACGCGCCGTTGGTGCGGATAACCGCGAAGATTTTGTATTGATAAGTTACGTCGCGCAGTTCCAGGGTGATAATCGGCGACGCGATCGCGGTTGCCTTTGAGGTATAGTTTTGGAGTTGACCGAAGATTTTGCCGTTCTTCATGTGGTGTCCATACACAATCAGATTGGAGTCGAGCGGATTGATGTTGTTGCGGTAGTCCATAAACGGATTACCGTAGCGCGATTGCTTGGTGTCGAAGTCGCGGTATAAATAGTAGTTGTTGTTTTTTGTTTGCACAACAGGCAAATCAATTTCCGCGCCCGGAACGGTGAGCCATCCAACGTATTCGGAGTTGCGTTGTTTGAGCGCGTCGTAAGTCTGGCGCACAATCTTGGGTTCGCGCGTTGTTGCGACTTGATTGCCGTTTTCGTCGGTTTGCACCGTGTCCGCCGTGCCGTGAATTTCCTGCAATCCGCCGTTTGTCTTGTCCGAAATCGCCGGATCAATCACAAAAAGCCATAACAGCACCAGCAAAGACAAAAACATAATCAAAAAGGCGATACTCAAAATCATTTTGCGTCGTTTTTCGTTTTTGCTGTCGGTTTTGAGCGGAATGATGTGTGATTCCAAAAAATTCTTTTTCTTGGTGGTTTTGAGTACCGTTTCCAGCGCGTCCAACGCGTCTTCCGATTCGGGTTGCCTTTTTTCTTTGCTCATTGCTTGCTCTCCTCTTTCTCCTCACGCCGCAAAACAACTTGCAGCAACAAATGTAACGCCTGCTTTACGGCGATTGTGCGGTTGTATTGCCTGTCGCCGCGCCCTGTTTCGCACCGCATCGTTTGCGTATCAACGCCGTCCGCCACACTCAAATAGATGAGTCCGACGGGTTTGTTCGTGCCGTCGCCCGTAGGTCCCGCAATGCCCGTCACGCTCAGTCCGATATCCGAGCCCGCAAGTTTGCGGATACCCTGCGCCATTTCGGCGGCGCAATGGGGACTGACCGCGCCGTGATCCGCCAATGTTTTTGGGCGTACGCCCAGCAATGTCTGTTTTGCGTCGTTGCTGTAAGCCACAACGCCCAACCCGAACACCGCCGATGCACCCGCGAATTCCGTGAGTTTTGCGGCGATACCGCCGCCCGTGCAGGATTCCGCTATGCCGACCGTCAAACCATGCTTTTTCAGCAAGCGGAACAGCGTTTCTTCCAGCGTCTGATCAATCGCGTAAACATACTCTCCCAAAAGCTCCCGCAGTTTGGCGATCACGGGTTTGCATAAGTCTTCCGCTTCTCGTGCCGACGCCGCCAAGGCTGTCACCCTTAAGTAACTCTCGCCGTCATTGGCGTAGGGCGCGACAGTCGGATTTTGCAAATCAAGGTAACTTTCCGCAAGCTCCGCCATGCGGCTTTCGCCTAGACCGAACGTGCGCACGTAGTGCGACAAAATGACGCCTGACGAAAACGGCTGCAACAATGGTTTGAGCTGTTCCATAAACATGGCGCACATCTCACGGGGAGGTCCCGGCAACAGTGCGGCGCGTTTTTCGCCGCAGACAATCCAGCATCCGGGCGCGGTGCCGTTGGGATTATACAAAACCGTTGATCCCTGCGGAACAAGCGCTTGCTTGCGGTTGGTTTCGCCCATCGGTATGCCGCGCGTGCGGAAAAAATCCTCAATCCGCCGCATTTGCAGAGCGTCTTCGACGAGTTCCAGCCCCAACACTTGACAGACACACTCTTTTGTGATGTCGTCCGCCGTTGGCCCGAGACCGCCTGTCGTTACAACGATATCAGCCCGCTGCAACGCCGTTTGGAACGCTTGCCGTATGCGTTCGGGATTGTCGCCGATGGTTGTGTGCCATTTGACGCCGACACCAATCTCCGCCAATTTTTCCGACAAAAACCGTGCGTTGGTGTTCAAAATCTCGCCCTGCAAAATCTCCGTGCCAATTGTGAGCAATTCTGCGTTATACAATCTTTTCATCACCTCCAACCCTTCAAGATTCAATCACGTGTTTCCGCGTTCCTGCCAGCGCGTCAGCCATTAGCTTGTCCAAATCCAAAGCCGATTCGGCGATTTGAAGCTGTGCAAGTTTTGGCTTCGTCCGCGGATGTTTCGGTGTGAACACCGTGCAGCAATCCTGATAAGGTTCAATCGAGATATCGAATGTACCAATGGAGCGGGCGATTTCGATCGCGTCGTTTTTGTCCATGCCAATGAGGGGACGGAAAACAGGGATCTGACAAACGTCTTCCGTCACAACCAGCGCTTGCAGTGTTTGGCTTGCCACCTGCCCCAAACTCTCGCCTGTGATCAACGCCTTGCAGCGATGCTCTTTGGCGATCGCCTGCGCCAAACGCATCATCACGCGCCGCATGATCAAGGTGAAAAGATCCTCCGGGCAGTGCGCCTGAATGGCTTCCTGCGTTTGGGTGAACGGCACGACATACAGTTCAATGCGCCCCGCGTAACGCGCGACTTTGGCGAGCAGTTTGTGTACTTTGTCTTCCGCACGCTGGCTCGTGTAAGGCGGCGACGCAAAATGGATTGCGGTTAGCCGCAAGCCGCGCCTTGCCATCATCCAAGCCGCCACGGGGCTGTCGATGCCGCCCGAGATTAAAATCGCCGCGTCGCCGGCGCTGCCCGCGGGCAATCCGCCCGCGCCTCGCGCTTGTCCCGCGTGGAGGAACGCGAATTGTTCACGGATTTCTACCATCACCGTAACATCGGGGTGATGCACGTCAACTTGCAGGTGTGCGAACGCGTCCAGCAGTTTTTCGCCCACGGATTCGCAGATTTGCGGCGAGTTGAGGGAGAACGATTTGTCGCTGCGTTTTGCCTCCACTTTAAAAGTTCGCGCACAAGCCAAGTCGTTTTCCAAATAAATGGGAGCTTTTTCCAGTATGACATCCATACTTTTTTCACATCGCAACGCCCGCGACACACCCGAAAGCCCAAACACGCGCAACGCACGGGCATACGCCTCGTTCATGTCGATTTCGCCATCCGGCGGAATGACTTGCAGTGTCGACTGTGACAGCACAAATTGCCAGTTGCCAAGGGGTTTTAGTTTTTGTTTCAGATCTTTCAGCAATTGATCTTCAAACGTCCTGCGGTTCAGCCCTTTTAACGTCAGTTCGCCAATTTTGAGCAATAGCAGTTCGATATTGTGATCCTCCTTTTCATTTAGATTTTGCCGTGGGGACGGGGGTGTTATGTCATCGCCAAATGCTAACAGCCCCCGCCGTTTTTATTTTGATCGCACCAACGTCTGCCTTGCTTCGTTGAGCGCGTGCAAAAGCGTATCAATTTCCTCCCATGTGGTGAAGCGCGAAAAACTGACGCGCAACGCGGACGTGATTTCGCTGTCTCCCAAACCCATCGCGCGCAGAACACGACTCTGTTTGCCCTTTGCGCAAGCCGATCCTGACGACACGCATATGCCGCGCTGAGACAAAAAGTTGAGCATCGTCTCGCTTGGAATGCCGTAAACCGAAATGTTGACAATATACGGCAACGCGTCTTGCGGAGAATTGAGGCGCACATCTTCCATGCCCCGCAAACCATCCAGCAAACGATCGCGCACACCTGTCACATACGCAAGGGATTGTGAAACAGGCGGCAACGCGTTCGCCGCGGCGGCAAATCCCGCAATGACCGGCATGGCCTCCGTGCCGGGGCGCAGTTTGCTCTCTTGCGATCCGCCGTAGAGCAATGGGTTCAGCTTGACGCCCTTGCGAACATACAATGCGCCGACACCCTTTGGTCCGTGGATTTTGTGGGAACTGACGGTCAGTAAATCAACGCCCAGTCTCGCGGGTTGAACACGGAGCTTGCCGAACGCCTGCACCGCGTCGCAGTGAATGGTTGCGGGCGCGCCGACGCGTGTCACAATTCTGCGAACGACATCGATGGGCTGGACTGTGCCGACTTCGTTGTTTGCCGCCATCAAGCTCACCAAAATGGTGTCGCGGTTGATTGCTCGCGCCAATTCCTGTTCCGAAACCCTGCCCATGCGGTCAACGCTCAAATAGACGACCTCAAACCCGCGTTCCTGCAATGCCTTTGTGCTTTCCATTACGCTGGAATGCTCCACCGCCGACGTTACAATCCGTTTGCCGCGTCTGCGGTTCGCCAGTGCCGCGCCCACAATGGCAAGGTTATTGGATTCGGTTCCGCCCGAAGTGAAAAACACCTCGTCTGCTTCACAGCCAATCGCGGAGGCGACGCTCGAACGGCAGCTGCTAAGCAGATGTTCGGCTTCAATTCCCGCTTGGTGCAATGAGGACGGATTACCCCAATAACGCGTTAAAGCGTCTTGCGTTGCCGCAATTGATTCGGCACACGGGGGAGTGGTTGCGCTGTTATCCAAATACGCTTCCATCTCAAACCTCCAACCTCGCGTGACCGATGATCGTGTTTACATAATGATTATACATCATATTTACCTCGCTGAAAAGAAAAATTATTGAATCAAACAAAGATTTTCGCAAGTTAATGCGCGTGTTTCCAAATTTCGCCAACAAAATCAAAGATCGAAAGAAAAATATGCCACCGATATGGAAGAAATTGTAAGGAAAATTTTGAATATTTCACGCTCCGTAAATGATTTTCACAATTTAGCGCGCCAACTTGCGAAAAAATACAGATATTTGCGTTCCAGACCCTTTGCTTTCAGTATATGCGGCAAAGCTTGGACGGTGAAGAAAGCCGTTGATTTTCATCTCGACTTTGCCCAAATTGCCGCATAAACGCATTGGGCATCGCAATACTATCAATATATTAAATATGTGAAAACAGTAACACATTAGAACAGGAGCGATTGTTGATGATCAAAGGCGTTAACCACAGGGTGATTGAAGTTCCCGAGAGCGACTGCGAATATTTTGAGCGTGTGCTGTTTTTTGTCAAGCCCGAATTTTCGGCACTGAGCGAAGGGACGCTCCGCGACCGTGCCAATGCCGTGGCGAACAACACGGGCGCACCGCCGCCAACCAAGATTGCGCAGGCAAAATTCCAAACCATCTTGGCGCTCCTGTCCGCCGCGGGTCTTGGCGCGGCGATCGTCGGCGCATTGCAGTTGCTATTTTAACTTACTTTTTCTGAAGAAAAAGTAAGCAAAAAGACTTTTACACGCTTCGCGCGATCATTTTTAGACTGATGTATATTTGCTCAGTCTGTAAATGACAGCGCGAAGCGAGAAAAAGTTCTTTTGCTTCTTTTCTTTCAAGAAAAGAAGCGACTACTCCCCGCAGGGACGCGAAAGACAGGTCTCTGCAGGGGTACATTCTTCAATTTTAACGTCCGGTGTCTAACGTTTACAACAAAATGGCACCCTTGTCAGCGCCGGCAACCATGCGGGCATAACGGGCGAGCCAGCCTGTGTGCGCGGTTTGTTTTGGTATATACGCTGCACGGCGGGCGGCAAGGGTTTCCGCATCCAGCCGCGCGTTGAGCGACGCGTTGGGAATATCGATTGCAATGATGTCGCCTTCTTCAATCAGGGCGATGTCTCCGCCGTTCGCCGCCTCGGGCGATACATGACCAATGGATGCCCCGCGGCTCGCGCCCGAAAACCTGCCGTCGGTGATGAGCGCAACGGAGGTGTCCAATCCCATACCCGCCAATGCGCTGGTGGGGTTGAGCATTTCGCGCATGCCGGGACCGCCCTTCGGTCCTTCGTAACGAATGACGACGACATCGCCCGCATGAATATTCCCCGCGTAAATGGCGGCAATCGCGGCTTCCTCGCCGTCGAACACCCGGGCGGGACCTTCGTGGCGGAGCATCTCGGGCGCAACTGCGGAACGTTTGACCACACAGCCCTTTTGCGCGATATTCCCCCACAAAATCTGCAAGCCGCCTGTTGGGCTATACGGATTGTCAATCGGGCGAATTGCGTTGGTGTTGCGCACAATGGCATTGGCGACGTTCCCCGCGACCGTTTTGCCTGTTACCGACGGCGCACTGCCGTCAATCAATCCCAACGAAAGCAATTCGTGCTGAACCGCCGCAACGCCGCCCGCAAAATAGAGATCCTCCATATGCGTCGGTCCCGCAGGCGCTAAATGACACAAATTCGGCGTTCGCGCACTGATCTCGTTGAACAACGCCAAATCCAGCGGCACGTCCGCCTCGTTGGCGATCGCAAGCAAATGCAATACACTGTTGGAACTGCATCCCAAAGCCATATCGCACGCGAGCGCGTTGCGGATGGATTTTTCGTTGACAAAATCTCGCGCCGTGATATTCTCACGCACAAGACGCATGACGGCAATGCCCGATTGCTTGGCAAGCTGTGTGCGCGCGGCGTAGACAGCGGGGATTGTGCCGTTTCCGGGCAAGGCAATCCCCAACGCTTCACAGAGACAATTCATGGAATTGGCGGTATACATTCCCGAACAACTGCCGCAGCCCGGACACGCGCCTTGTTCGCACGCTAGAAGCGCGTCGTCGTCGATGATTCCCGCTTTGTGTGCGCCGACCGCTTCAAAAAGCTTCGAGAGCGTGGACGGCTGTTCGTTCACACGCCCCGCAAGCATTGGACCGCCGCTGCACACAATCGCCGGCAAATTCATCCGCAGTGCGCCCATGAGCATCCCGGGAACAATTTTATCGCAATTGGGGAGTAATACCGCGCCGTCGAGTTGGTGTGCCGTCAACATGGTTTCGACGCTGTCGGCGATCAATTCGCGGCTGGGTAGTGAGTATTTCATGCCCACGTGTCCCATGGCGATACCGTCGCACACGCCGATGCACGGCATGAGGATTGGCGTGCCGCCAGCCATACGAATGCCGTCGCAAGCGGCTCTGGCGAGTTTATCCAAATGCTGATGCCCCGGGACAATTTCGCTGTAGGCGCTGACGACGCCGATCAGCGGCTGATGCAGTTCTTCTTCGGTGTAGCCCAAAGCGTAAAACAAACTGCGGTTTGGCGCGCGTTCCACGCCTTGGGTCACGTTATGGCCGGGCATATGGTACCTCCTAAACGTTAGACAGGGGAAGTTCTTTTGCTTCTTTTCTTTCAAGAAAAGAAAGGTAACCCCCGGTTCACTCTATTTTTTGAGCCAACTCATCATTTTGCGCAGTTCTTTGCCGACTTTTTCAAGCAGATGCTCGCTTTCCACGCGGCGGGTGGAGAGAAAACGCGCCTTTTTGCCCGCGCTGAATTCCTGCATGAATTCGCTGGCGAACGTGCCGTCTTGAATTTCGCGCAGCACTTTTTTCATTTCTTTGCGCGTGTCGTCGGTAATCAAGCGGCGTCCCGTGCGGTAATCGCCGTATTCGGCAGTGTTGGAGATCGAATAGCGCATCATCGCAAACCCGCCTGCGTTGATCAAATCGACAATCAACTTCATTTCGTGGATACACTCAAAATACGCCATTTCAGGCTCGTAGCCCGCTTCCACAAGTGTGTCGAAGCCCGCTTTCATCAATTCCGTTACGCCGCCGCAGAGAACGGCTTGCTCGCCGAACAGATCAGTTTCGGTTTCTTCGCGAAAACTAGTTTCCAAAATACCCGCGCGCCCCGCGCCGATTCCGCTTGCGTATGCCAGCGCGTAATCTTTCGCCTTGCCGCTTGCGTCCTGATGAACGGCAATCAAACTCGGCACACCGCGCCCTTCTTGGTATTGGCTACGCACGGTGTGTCCCGGTCCTTTTGGCGCAACCATGATCACATCCACGCCTTTTGGCGGTTGAATGATGCTGAAATGGATGTTGAATCCATGGGCGAACATGAGCACGTTGCCCTCTTGCAAATAGGGCTTGATTTGATTGTTGTAGATATCACCCGCAAGTTCGTCGGGCACAAGCATCATCACCAAATCGCCCGCTTTCGCGGCTTCTTCGGTGCTGCGCACGTCCATGCCGACCTCTGTCGCAAGCTTCCAGCCCGCGCCGCCCGCGGGAACGCCCACAACCACTTTCACGCCGCTGTCGCGCAAATTCTGCGCGTGTGCGTGTCCTTGGCTGCCAAAGCCGATGATGCTGACGGTTTTGCCGTCCAAGAGGGAAAGGTCGCAATCCGTGTCGTAATACTTTTTGATCATGTTCATTTCTCCATTCATTTTGTTCATGTGTGTTTTCTCTATCGAAGCGCGCGCACCTATGGCAACAGCCGCTCTTTGAGCTGATAAGTTGGTTCGCCGCGTTGCAACGCCGTGATCCCTGTGCGGCAAAGTTCCAAGATCGCGTAGTTTGCAAACATCTGCAAAAACGCGTCAATTTTTTCAGGTTCGCCTGTGAGTTCAAAAATCATGCTGTTCGGCGATAAATCAATGATTTTTGCCTTGTATATCCCCGCAATTTCGCGCAGGGACGCCCGATTGCTTTCGTTCGCGGCAACTTTGAGCAACAAAAGCTCGCGCTGAACGCCCATGGATGGTTCCACCAAAAACACCGCGCGCGTTTCAATCAGTTTTTCTGTTTGGCTGATGATTTGCTCCAGTTCCGCGCCGCCGCCGCTGACGACAATGGTGATGCGCGATAAATTGGGATCGTTGGTCGCCGACACGCTCAAGCTGTCGATGTTGAATCCGCGCCGCCCGAACAGCGACGATATACGCGCCAAAACGCCCGCGTGGTTGTCGACCAAAACGCTGAGTACATTCCCTTGCATATTGCCGCCTCCTAATCCATAATCATATCATCCACCGTGCCGCCTGCCGGAATCATGGGCAGCACACGCTCGTCTTTGTCAATTTGGCATTCAATCCAAACAGGTTCTTTGGATTGCAGCGCTTGGGCGAACGCGGCTTCAAACGCCGCAAGGTTTGCGCAGCGATAACCGTGCAAGCCGAACGCTTCGGCAAGTTTGACATAATCCGTTTGCCTATGCGGATCGGTGCTGGCATAACGCTTGCCGTAAAACGCCGATTGCCATTGCCGCACCATGCCGAGCACACGATTGTTGAAAATCACGGTGATTACAGGCACACGGTAGCTCACCGCAGTGCACGCTTCGTTGAGGTTCATGTGGAACGAGCCATCCCCTGTGATATGCACCACGGGGCGATTTCCCGCCGCCAGTTTTGCGCCGATCGCCGCGCCGTAACCGAACCCCATTGTACCCAAGCCGCCGCTGGTGATAAAACTGCGCGGCTTCAGATGTCTGGCGTATTGCGCCGCCCAAAGCTGATGCTGCCCAACATCGGTGACATACACCGCGTCTTCGCCCGCCAAACGGCTGATTGCCCGCATGATTTGGTGCGGCTTGAGCGTATTGCTGTCGTCCGCCGGCTGATAGTCGTTCGCTTGCCAGTCGTTGATTTGACGCATCCAATCATCATGACGTATCGCGGGGATTTTTTGCGAGAGCACCCGCAAAATCGCTTTCACGTCGCCCACCAAGGCGCAATCCGCCCGAACATTTTTATTGATTTCGGCAGGATCGATATCAATATGAACGATCTTTGCCTTTGGCGCGAATTTTGCGGGATTCAACGCCACGCGATCGCTCAGCCGCGCACCGGCGATGAGCAAAACATCACACGCCGCAACGGCTTTGTTTGTCGTCAAGTTGCCGTGCATGCCAATCAAACCAAGGTTATGCCGATCGTCCGTGCCGAGGACACCCGCCGCCATCAGCGTGTGCGTTGCGGGTATATCCGCTTTAACACACAGCGCGCGCAAGGCATCGCCGCCCCCGCTTGCGCTGACACCGCCGCCGTAATAAATCAGCGGTTTGTGCGCGGAGGCAAGCAAGGCAATCGCCTCTTCCATCAAATAGCCATCAGGCAAATCAATTTCTTTTTTTGCGGTCGGCTCAACAGGTATGTACTCCGCCGTCGCCGCCGAAACATCCTTGGGGATATCCACCAAAACAGGACCGGGTCGTCCCTCTTGCGCAATCGCAAAAGCGGCGCGGATGGTTGGCGCGAGTTCTTCGACGGTGCGCACCATAAAATTATGTTTCGTAATGGGCATGGTGATGCCGGCAATGTAGACCTCCTGAAACGAATCGCGTCCAATGAGCGCGGTGCCAACGTTGCCTGTGATTGCCACAAGCGGAACGCTGTCCATATATGCCGTCGCAATGCCGGTTACAAGATTAGTCGCGCCAGGTCCGCTCGTTGCAAAAACCACGCCCGTTTTGCCCGTCAGGCGAGCGTAACCGTCGGCGGCATGCGCCGCGCCCTGTTCGTGCGCGGTCATCACGTGTTCAATTTTGTTGGCGTAATGGTAAAGCGCGTCATAAATATTGAGCACCGCGCCGCCCGGGTAGCCGAAAACGCGTGTTACGCCATGTTCCAGTAGAACGTTCATTAAAATTTCAGAGCCGTTCAATTGCATATGCATCCCTCTCGTATTTTCACATGCCGCGCAAGGCGTCGGCGCGTTCTTGGAGCTTTTGCACGTTCTCTTTCACGCCGTCCACAACCGATTGAGGCGCTTTCGACACAAACGATTCGTTGCTCAATTTGGCGATCGCCGCTTGCAGTTGTTTTTCGACGCTCTCCAGTTCCTTTTGCGCGCGTGCGCGTTCCGCTTCCAAATCGACCAATTCGCCCAACGGAATGAACACCACGCATCCGCCCGCGAAAACGCGCACCATGCCCGCTTCGGGGAGTTCCGCCGCGATACACGCCACTTCGGACGCGCCCGCCAAACGGCGCATAACGTTTTCAAACGGCGCAATATCGCAGGGATCGTTGGTTTGGATGAATAGCTTCGCCTTTTTGCTTGGCGGCACATTGCGTTCCGCGCGTTGGTTACGCACGGCGCGGATGATTTCCATCACCTTGGCTAGAGACTGCTCTTGTTTTGGAAAACACAGCGTATCGTCATACAGCGGCCACGGCGACAACATGATGGACGCGTTTTCATGCGGCAGGGACTGCCAGATTTCCTCGGTTAAAAACGGCATGAACGGGTGAAGCAATTGCAATGTGCGGCGCATGACAAAGCACAACACGGCACGCACCCGCGCAAGCGTTTGTTCGTCGGTCGATTGCAAACGCGGTTTCACCAATTCGATATACCAATCGCAAAAATCGTCCCACAAAAAGTCATAGAGCTTTTGCACCGCGACGCCCAGTTCAAATTTTTCGAGGTTTTCGGTCACTTCGCGCACAAGGCTGTTTTGGCGGCTGAGAATCCACGCGTCCTCCGTCGTCAATTCGTTTGGAAGCGGCGCGACCGTCTCGTCGTCCGAATCCCCCAAATTCATGAGGATAAACCGTGCGGCGTTCCAGATTTTGTTGGCAAAGTTGCGGCTTGCCGCGACTTTTTCCTCCAAAAAACGCATATCGTTGCCGGGGCTGTTGCCTGTCGCGAGCGAAAACCGCAGGGCATCCGCACCGTATTGCGCAATGATTTCGAGCGGATCTATACCGTTGCCCAAGGATTTGGTCATCTTACGCCCCTGCGCGTCGCGCACCAATCCATGGATGAACACGGTCCGAAACGGCGCTTTCCCCGTGTGTTCCAGCCCCGAAAAAATCATGCGCGACACCCAAAAGGTGATGATATCATAGCCCGTCACCAATGTATTGGTTGGATAGTAGCGCGCCAAATCCGCGGTTTGATCCGGCCAGCCGAGGGTCGAAAACGGCCAGAGCGCGGATGAAAACCATGTGTCGAGCGTGTCGGGATCTTGCCGTAGCGCACCGCCGCACACGGGACAGCAATCGGGTGTTTCCTTTGCGGCAAGCGTTTCGCCGCAAGTGTCACAATACCAAACAGGAATGCGATGCCCCCACCAAATCTGCCGCGAAACACACCAATCACGCAGGTTTTCCATCCAATGAATATAATTTTTTTCAAACCGTTCGGGCACAAAACGGATTGTCCCGTCCTGGACGGCTTCGATGGCGGGCTTCGCGAGCGGTTTCATCTTCACAAACCATTGCAGCGATACGCGCGGCTCAACCACCGTGTGGCAGCGGTAGCATGTGGAGACGCTGTGGCGCATGGGTTCTGTCTTGATCAAAAATCCCTGCTCGTCCAACGTTTTAACAATCAGCCGCCGCGCTTCGTAGCGGTCAAGCCCCGCATATTCGCCTGCGGATTCGTTCATGTGTCCGTCGTCGGTCATCACATCGATGATTGGCAGATTGTGACGCGCACCCACTTCAAAATCGTTCGGATCATGCGCGGGCGTGATTTTAACCGCTCCCGTGCCAAAGTCACGCTCCACATAGGTGTCGGCAATCAGCGGAATTTCACGGTTGACAAGCGGAAGAATCAGCGTCTTGCCGAGCATTGCGCGATAGCGTTCGTCGTCGGGATGCACCGCCACAGCGGTATCGCCCAACATGGTTTCGGGGCGCGTGGTGGCGACTTCAATAAAGCCGCTGCCGTCGGCGAACGGATAGCGGATATGCCAAAACGCGCCGTCACGGTCTTCGTGTTCCACTTCGGCATCCGACAGCGACGTTTTGCAGGACGGACACCAGTTAATGATGCGTTCACCGCGGTAAATCAATCCTTTTTCGTAGAGATTGACAAACACTTCGCGCACGGCGCGGGAACATCCATCGTCCATCGTGAACCGTTCGCGCGACCAATCGCAGGAACAACCAAGTTTTTTGAGTTGTTCGATGATGCGTCCGCCGTATTTCGCTTTCCACCGCCAAGCGCGTTGCATGAACGCGTCGTAGCCGATATCCGCTTTTGTCAAACCTTCGGATGCCATCTCCGCGACAATTTTGACTTCGGTCGCAATGGCGGCATGGTCGACGCCGGGCAGCCATAGGGTATCGTAGCCCTGCATGCGCCGCCAACGGATTAAAATATCCTGCAGTGTGCCGTCCAAGGCATGCCCCATGTGCAGTTGTCCTGTGATATTCGGGGGCGGGATGACGATGGTGTAGCTTTCCGCGCTTTCGCGTCCGCCGGGCGCAAAGAGATTTTGTTCCATCCAGTCGGCATAAATCCGCGCTTCCGCCTGGCTTGGATCATATTGTTTTGGCAGGGTTTTCATGAGGTACTCCTTCGCTTGTGTTTTTAGTTTTTATATTTGCGTGCGATATCCATCCTAATGCGGTTTGATTTCGCGGGTGAAGCCAACTGGTTCATACCGCGATCCTCCCCAAAAAATATTTTTCCAAAAAAACACCCGGCAGCTTGTTGCCGCCGGGCTTGTTTCTATAACAAAAGCCTTATTATGCGGCAACACAAGCAACACCGTTCTTGACTACAAGAACAGCGACCATGCCTACAGCCACAAATTGATGTCGCATTCGGAAACTCCTTAAAAAAACTCACGCTGATTTTTCTTCATTGTAGCACAAGGCAACGGAAATGTCAAGCAAAATCGCGAAAAAAACGGACGCGAGACATTGACGTTGCGTTTTGAGGAATGCGCCCACTATGCGCTGGTGTTTAGCCCGCGCAAATATACAGCAATCGTCAAAAGAAGAATCACGTTTCCACATAAGGATGCTTGCGCACGGCGGGTTCCGGACCGACGTAGTAACCGTATGGGTCGCAAATCCAGTAAGCGTCGCCGACGGGTACACGTGCCCATTGGTGCGTCCATTGGTTGGGATTCACATGTTCCCATGGAATGCCCAACTGCTCCAGCACAAGCCCTGTCGTGCGTGCGGAACCCGCGCAGGAAGATACGCCAAGCACCAAATAGCCGTATGGATCAGCATAGTGCGGCACGTCGTCGGCATATGTTACCAATCCTTGGTCATAGAGTGTGCGCAGAACATACCAAACGCCTTCCAGTTGTTCTTCGCGCGGCAAGCCCTCATATTTGCTCGCAATCAGTTTTGCCGCCTTCACAGCCTTTTGGTATTCGTCCCAACTGAGAGGACCGCTTGTTTTGCCGCCGACAAATCGGCTTGGCACGGTATTGCCGCGTGACGCGGTCGTCGTTTTCTTTTTGGTGGTTGTTTTTTGGGTTGAACGCGCCGTTTTTTTGCTTGTGCCAGTCGATGTTTGGGTGCTCGGTTTGTCCGCTGTGGTTGTTGCTGAAACTGTTGTTGAGATTGTTGTTGAGATCGTTGTTGAGATCGTTGTTTCCGTGTTCGCTTCGCTCGTGGTTTTCTCAATTGGCACCGTTGCGTTAGCTTGTGTAAAGACTTGGAGTTCAGAGCCGCAAGCGGTTGCGCCGAGGAACAGAAGCGCGGCGAGCGCCATTGCCAAAACATGTTTTACTTTCATACAAATGCCTCCTTTTGATTTATCCGAACAGCGTTGTTCCTCTAAATCCGGTGAATGCCAGCGCGAGCAATCCAACATAGAGTAACGTTGCGGGAACACCGCGAAACATGGGCGAAATACTCTCGTTTTTTTGCAATTGATGCATCCCTGAATTGATCAGCATGGATGCCAACGCGAACGCGACACCCGCACCAATACCGAGCGCGATGGTGTCAGACAAAGTAGAACCCATGCGAAATGCCAGCAAGGGCACGGAGAGCACGACGGTATTGAGCGCCGCAAGCCCCATGCGGCGGAGCAAAAACTTTTTTGATTTTGGGCGGATTGCAAGCACAAAGGCACAAACTAAGAAATATGCGGCCAAAAGCACACCGCTGAACAGCAATGCGGCAAGCGCAAAGCCGGGCGTATCCGTGCCGAAAAGAACCCTGCGCAGCAGGTTTGATCCAACGCCCGCAACCACCGAAAAGAATGTGATCGCCAGGCTCAAAAAGCTCAGTTCACCGTTTTTTTGCGCGACGCGGATGGTTTCAGTCGCGCCGATGCCGCCGCTGAAAACAAGATTTTGCAAAAACACCGCAAAAATCGCTTCGTTCAGCATTGCAACAATCAAATCTTTCATGGCGCATCCTCCTCACCGGCGAATTTTATTTTGATTTCCGCAATGGCTTCGTCGATATCCGCAATGCTCAGCCGCACCGTGTCCTGCGGTAGTTCGGCGCGCGGACGCGGAGGCAATACAGGCACTTCAAGCAGTTCGGTCAGGGTGGGAATGGCGGCGGAACCTCGAGCGGGAAGCGGTTTGGCGCGAAGTTCATCAAAAGGCGGTAATCCTTCTGATGTCTCCGTTTCTTCCTGACGCTCTTCCTTTTGTTTTTTTTGCGGAGATTCTTGTTCTTTCTCCTGTTTTTTTTCTTCGGGCGCAGGCGCGACGGGGTCGAGCAACGACCGCGTGCGCAGGAAGCGTTTGGCACGGTCTTCGGGCATAAACTCCATGTTTTCGGCGGCATCTTCCGTGTGCCCTTTTTCGTCCAAATAGCGCAGTATCAGTTTGAGGAAGGCCGCAAAGGCACCAATGAGCAAAAAACCGCCGAAAGGCATCCATAAACCGCGGATTTCGAAGGAGGAACCGCGCCCGAACAGTTGACGGACACCGCCGC
>JAITDE010000081.1 GCA_031282735.1 Oscillospiraceae bacterium
GCTGTTGGCGACCGCGATTGTGTGCCATTGTGCGCGGCAAAAAAAGCGCAAATCCCCGGCGACCATCCCTGTTGCGATTGGCGGCGTTTTGCTGGCGTGTCTCCTCCTGGCGGCACAACTGCACATGGTCTACACACCCGCCATGCAAGCGGTGGGCGAAAAACGGCAAATCACGGCAAGCGTCGAAGGCTTGATCGAACACAGTCACGATCGTTATTACTATCAAATCCGCTTGAAAACAATCGACGGTGCGCCTGTCAAAAACACCCGCGCGCGTTTGTCTGGCCGTGAGCCCCTGTATTGCGATCCGTATGATATCGTGCGCTACACGGGTGCGCTTTATGTGTTGGGAGCGGACGAAGATCAACAGGCGAGTTATCGCGCCAAAGGTATTTATCTCGGTTCCTACGCGCAGGATTTCAGCGAAGATCCGTTTGTAACCACGGCGACACATGCGAAAAATCCCATGAAATACGTGATTCTCCTGCGCGCGTTTTTATTCGATCGCATCCATGCGGCGTTTGATGGTCAAGGCGCGGCGATCCTTGCGGGGATGCTCTTGGGCGACACAAGCGGGATATCCCGGCTCACCAAATCCGCATTCCGCAATGCGGGATTGTCGCATATTTTCGCCGTTTCGGGCATTCATATGCAGTTGCTCGGCTGGTCGCTTCACAAATTGCTTTTGCGGATCAAACTACCAAAGCGCGTCACGGCGTTACTTTCGGGCTGTTTTGTATTGCTTTTTATGGCGTTAACAGGTTTCACGTCCTCCTGCGTGCGTTCAGGCGTGATGATGCTTGTGTTGCTCTGCGGAGAATGTTTTTCGCGCCGCGCGGAACCGCTCAACTCCATGGGAATTGCCGCGGTTTTGCTCTTGATACAGTCCCCGCTCGCGGCGGGGCAGATCTCACTGCAATTGTCGTTTTCGGCGACGCTCGGCGTACTGACGCTCGCGAAACCGATACAAACCGCCGTTTGCAAAAACATCCGGCACATCCGATGCAACCCCGTGCGCAATGTTGTGAACAAAGCCGCTTCGTTGTTTGCCATGACACTCAGCGCGTCGGCATGCACATTGCCCGTTTTGCTGTTGCGCATGTCGTCCGGATTCACGCCGATCGCGTTGTTTTCAAACATCGTGCTTCTGCCGCTGGCAAGCGGGATTATCCTGCTTGGCGCTGTTACGATTTTTCTCTCGGGCGTACCATTTTTGGGCGAATCGATCGTCACAAACGTGCAGGGATTGCTGGATTTGTTCCTCTTTGCCGTGGGCAAAACCGGAGAATTGCCCGTACCCATACTGCAAACGCTGACTGCGGGCACATATGTGGCATTCGGAATTCTCGCGCTTAGTTTGGCGGCGGTGTTTTTGATCCGTTATTTTTCCAAAACAACAAAACTGCCCGTTTTGGGCATATGCGCCGCGTATTTGTTCTGTTTTTGGATGCCCGCTTTGATCCGGCGGAACGATGTCTGGTTGCATGTGCTTCCCGTTGAAAACGGCATGTCGGTTTTGATCGCCGATCGCAAGCGCGCCGCCGTTTTTGCGTGCGGCGGAGATGATTTGCCGCAGACGCATGTGACGAATACGCTTTCCGCGCACGGCAAACTGCGTTTGGATTATCTTGTTTTGCCGAGCGACGACCCGCAAATGTCGTCGGGCGCAAAGCACCTAATGCGTGAAGTGCCTGTGCGTCAAGTGTTCGCGGCGTATTTCGATCCCTTTGCGGCGCACGACGCGGAAGCGTTCACGATGTTGCCGTTCGGCGCGACGCAATTGCCGCGTTGGGATAACACCGCCGCAGCGTTTTTCAACGATGGCGTTACGCGGGCGTGTTATGTGCAAGCTTATGGTGTGCGCGTGTTGATTGTTTTCGGCGGCGAGGCGATGTTGGAACGCCTGCCGATCCCATGGCGGGATTACGATATTTTTCTCAGTGCGCAAAACGCGGGGGAGACTTTGCGCATAACGCCGCGGGGCGCTTTTGGGTTGATCGTCTAGCGCGGCAGTTTTGTTCCGGCTTTCATTATTTTTATTATTCATTATCAATGATCAATTAACGGTGAAAGGTGTGCTTTTGTGCCTGTGATCAACGAGGCGGAGATCAAACGCCATATCAAAAACCGCGCGTTCGCGCAGTGCTATATCGTTTGCGGCGGCGAGAGCTATTTGAAGCAATACTATGCGCAAAAACTCTGCGAAGCCGCAGTGGATGAGCCGATGCGCGACTTTAATTTCCACCGTTTCGCCGGAAAAACACTCACGATGGACACCCTTGCGAACGCGGTGGATACTATCCCTCTCGGCAGTGAACGCAGTGCGGTTTTGGTGCAGGATTACCCGCTGGAATCCGCAAAAGACGATGCCGCACTATTGGATTTGCTTCGGCAACTGCCGGAACACGTCGTGCTTGTTTTTTGGATGGACGGCATGGATTTTGCGCCGAGCAAAGCAAAAGCGGTTGCGGATGCCGTGCAAAAAAATGGTTTTGTGGCGCAATTCAATCCGCCCGGCGAAATGGAATTGCGGCAACTCGTCGGTGCGGGCATCAAGCGGCGCGGATGTGCGATGGACCGCGCGGCGGTCGATTATTTTCTTGAAACCGTCGGGCACGACATGAACAATCTGCAAAACGAAATGGACAAACTCTGCGCCTTTGCGGCGGGCGAAATCACCAAAGCGCACATTGACGCCGTTTGCGTCAAAACGCTGGACGCAAGGAGTTTTGACATGGTCAAAGCCGTAGCAAGCGGCGATACCGCAAAGGCATTGTTGCTGCTGGACGAACTCTTTCGGCAAAAGATTGCGCCGCAAATGCTGATGGGTTCGCTGATTGCCAACTACGTCGATTTGTTCCGTGCCGCCGTTGCGCGCGGGAGCGGCAAAAAAGCCGAAACGCTGGCGGACGTTTTTGATTACAAGGGCAAAACATTCAGGCTGACCAACGCGGAGCGCATGCTCACAAAATACACCATGCCGCGCGTTTTGTGCTGTTTGGATCATTTGGATCGCGCCGACCGCTTGCTCAAATCCACGGCGATCGACCCGCGCTTGGTGATCGAAGAATGCCTGATCGCGTTGATCGACACCGCCAAAGCCGCATGAGCGAACGAATCAAACTCAACCAAATCGTGCTCGTGGAGGGCAAATACGACGTCATACGTCTGCAAAGCATGTTCGATGCCGTGATTATCCCCACCCATGGCTTTCAAATCTACAAAAGCCGCGAAACGCAGGCGATGATAAGGCGGCTGGCTGAGCACAGCGGCGTTATCATTCTCACCGACAGCGACGCGGCGGGTATGCAGATCCGCGCTTTCCTCAAAAGCATTTTGCCGCCCGATTGCGTGCGGCATGTGTATATCCCCCAAATCACAGGAAAAGAGCGGCGCAAGCGAGTGCCGTCCAAGGCGGGCATACTGGGCGCGGAAGGCTTGACGACAGAAGAACTGCGCCGTGCGTTTGAACGCGCAGGCATATCTTTTGCCAACAACGGCGCTTCGTTTTCGAAAAGTGACTGCGTCATTACAAAGCTCGACTTGTTTCGCGACGGATTTGTGGGAAAATCAGGTAGCAAGGCGCGCATGCGCGAATTGCTTTTCCGTTTGCGTCTGCCGCAAAACTTATCATCCAACGCCCTTGCCGCGTTGTTGGAAACCGCCGTTTCGGCAGAGGAATACCGCGCGGCTGTGCGCGCAATTGAAGGAGAAAACACATGAGAATTGGACACGGCTACGATGCGCATTGTTTGACCGCGGGGCGCAGATTGGTTTTGGGCGGGGTGGAAATTCCGCACACAATGGGGCTTTTGGGGCATTCCGATGCCGATGCGCTCACCCACGCGCTCATGGATGCCCTTTTGGGCGCGGCCGCGCTGGGGGATATCGGCGTGCATTTTCCGCCGTCGAATCCAAAATACAAAGACGCGTATAGCCTCGCGCTGTTGGAACATGTGGTTGCGTTGTTGCGGGATGTCGGCTATCGGATTGAAAACATCGACGCGACGATCATTGCGCAAGCGCCGAGATTGGCGTCTTTTTTGCCGAGGATGGCAGAAAACATCGCGGGAGTTTGTTGCGTTGCGGTCACGCAAGTCAGCGTGAAAGCGACGACCGAAGACGGCATGGGGTTCACAGGCGCAGGCGACGGCATCGCCGCCCACGCGGTGGTTTTGATTGAAAAAACGGAAAGAGGGCAAGCGGGATGAGCGAAGTCGCGGTGACGATATCCACTTTTTGCGAGCGCATTTGGGCAATCATTGTGGGTTTCCGGATCAATGATTTGTTTGATATCCTCTTTGTCGCCCTGATCATTTATGGTTTAATCCGCTTGATGCGCGAAACACGTTCCGTCCAGCTCCTCAAGGGGCTTTTTGGATTGGTGATTGCTTGGGGCGTTGTGAATTTGCTGGACATGAGCGCGAGCAAATTTATTTTTACGCGGGTTTTCGACAGTTTTGTGCTTCTGCTTTTGGTTCTTTTTCAACCGGAAATCCGCAGTTTGTTTGAAAGTATTGGGCGCAGTAACGTTTCGTCACTCAAGATTTTTTCTTCCAAAAACCGTGCGGTGCTTGACCAAGAGGAGCTTGCGGATGCCATCCATCAAATGGTGATCGCTTTCGCGACGTGCAGTGAAAACCGTGTTGGCGCGTTGGTTGTGTTTGAACAGGAGACCATGCTTGGCGAAGTGGTGAAAACCGGAACAGTGCTGGAGGCAAAAATCACGCGTCAGCTTGTTTGCAACCTGTTTTTTCCCAACGCGCCGCTGCATGACGGCGCGGTGGTGGTGCGCAATGGCTACATTTGCGCCGCCGGATGCATTTTGCCACTCACACAAAACACCGACATCGATCCGGCATTGGGCACGCGTCACCGCGCCGCCATTGGCATGAGTGAGCAATGCGATGCCATTGTATGCGTTGTTTCGGAGGAAACAGGGCACATCTCGTTTGCCTACAAAGGCGTATTGCACCGCAATTTGCTCGCCGAAGAACTGGAAGACACACTGCGCCGCTTTTTGCTCAAGGAAGAAAACGCGGCGCACGGGAACTTTCTCTTGAAGATATTACGGCGCGGCAAATAGCGAACGATGCAAAGAATATAATAGAATAGAGCATCAGATTTTGGTAATCATTTTCGTGATGAGAGGTTTTGTATGGACGAAACAACAAAGCAAAAAAGCAATAAAAACGGCGCTGTATACCGCTTATTCCGCAACCAGCGGTTCTTGATGGTGTTTTCACTGTTTTTGGCGGTTTGGGTCTGGCTGATCCTTGTGATGGTCAACGGCGAAGATCAGGAACGTACCATTCGTCATATACCCGTCAAGTTCGATTTAAGCGGCACGCTCAGCGAAAAAATGGATTTGCAACCCTTCGCCGAAGGTCTTGATGAACTGACGGTGGATATCGTCATCCGCGGCAAAAAATACGAAATCAGCCCCGCGGTCGTGGGCGCGGAAGATTTTGCGGCGGATTTGCTCGGCGGCGCGGTGAATTCCGTCGGGGAACATCAGTTGGATATTCGCGTGGACACCATCGACGCGAACGACCGCAATAAATTTGAAATCGTCAGCGTGTCGCAGTCCATGATCTCGGTGTATTTTGACCATCTCAAAGAAATGGACTTTGTGTTGGAACCGCTGGTGGTGGGCAAAGTGCAAGTGGCGGAGGATTACTACGCCGATAAAATGTCGCTTTCCTCCAACGTCGTGCGCATTTCGGGGCCCGCGACCGAGGTCAACAGCATCAGCCGCGTCATGGCCGAGGTTGAAGTCGACGCGCCGCTTGAAAAAACCACTGAATTTGCCGAAGTCACGATCACGCCGGTTAATGAATACGGCGACAATATGTTTTATCACCTCACATACGAAAACACGCTCAAAGCGACGATACCTGTTTGGAAAAAAACGTTTTTACACGCGGGGATCACTTTTTCAAACACCCCAAAAGCCTATGTCGGCGCGCCGCTGGCGGTCACAATGACGCCCGCCACACTGAACGCCGCGTTGCCTGAGGGGAACATCCCAAAAAACGGCGATGATTACGTTGTCGGCACGATCGATTTCAGCAAGCTGTCGCCGAACAATTCCCTTTTCACCTTTCCGAGCGATCAGTTGCGCGAGATCCATATTTTTGACAATACTACGTCTTTTCAGGCGCAAGTGAATATGGCGGGCATGGCGCAGACCGCGCTCACGCTGAATGGTTCGGCAATTCAAGCGGTTTACGCGTCGGATACCCCGCAAAAGCAAACGGCTTTCGGCACAGTGCATAACGTGCAAGTCGTCGGACCAAAAGACACGATTGTCGCCCTCACGTCGCAGGATTTGACGGCGGACTGCATGATCACCAACGAAACGCCTGTAGGCTCGTCCAAACAAGCCGTCACAATCCGTATTGCGCGGGAAGATTGCTGGGTGTTTGGGGAATATGCGACTGCGACCATGGTGAAATAGCGCGTTTTTGCGGCAAAAGCATATGCGATGATTCATTTTTAAGGAAGGATGGGCTACTATGCGACAAAAGATCATGATTGTGTTTGCAATATTGTTGCTTGCGGTTCTTTTTACAAGCTGCGGCATCAGGCCCATTCGTCCCATTGAGGAACTGATGCGCCCGCCCGTGTTTTCACAGGAGGACAGCGCATTGCACGGCGCACTCCAAGAAGCGGTCAACCTGCGTTTGGAGGGCGACGAAAAACGGAAGGTTTCGATTGTCTATAAGCAGCCGAAAAAGGGCGAATACAACACCGCCGTCGTCAAACGCGATTTGAACGCGGACGGACGGATGGAAGCGATTGCGTTTTATGTGCCGCGCAGCGCTTTGCTCAACATGCAAACCAACGTGCAAATCGCGTTCCTTTCCGCCGAAGAAGACGGTGAATGGACTTGTTTGCAGGATGAACAGGGCAACGGCACGGACGTTGAGTTCGTGCGCTTTTGCGATTTTGACGGCAACGGCACACAGGAGATACTGGTTGGATGGCGTGTGACGCAAAACAGCGTCGACACAAAATTCACATTGTATGACCTTGATTACAGCAGGGAAAACACGCCGCTCAAATCGCTGGTGACGCGCGATTATCAAACCGTCGACGTGCTGGACGCGGACGCGGATGGAATCGACGAGATTTTCTTCTCCATGTCCGACAGCATGGGTACGCCGGAGCGGAATTTTGCCGCCGCGCTGGATTACGCGCCGAACACGCCCACGGGGATTCAGGAACGCCCGCATGTCGCCTTGGATACGCGTGTGTTCCGCTATATTGGGTCGTATGTCAACAAGCTGAACGACGGGCGCACGGTCGTGTTGCTCGACGGTCAATACGGCGCGAACCAGATGCTCACGGAAGTCGTTTCCTGGAACGCCGCCTCAAACGGTTTCACCGCCGCTTTCAGCGACCCCAAAACGCGCGTGAACAGCAAAACATGCCGCGACATCCTGCTCCCCGCGCAAGATTTTGACGGGGACGGTTTGACGGATATCCCCACGCAATACGCCATGCTAGGCTCAAAAACGCCCGTGCAATTGATTCGCTGGAACGCCGTTGCGCAGGATTTGACACTGCAAAAAATACAGGACGATCTTTTGTATTTTCATCCGTCACACTCCATTTGTGTCCAGGATTTTTTTGGGCGAAGCGTAACTGCCGACCGCGCGGACGATGAAAACATCGTGACGCTGTTGGTCTACGCGTGGGATGCCGACACGAAACGGCGGGGCGAACAACTGCTGACGCTCACTTGGGATTCCGCCGCGACAATCGACGCACTCACCTATACCCTGACGCCCTACGCCGAAAAAAACGGCTATAAACCAAATATTGCGTGACTTAGGTTCAGAAACCGGACGTTAAACTTGGAGCGGGATATTCCATTATCATCAAAAGGAGGATGCGCAGTGGCAAAAACCATTTTCGTCGCCGAAGACGAAACCAATATCAGGGACTTCGTGGCAATCAATTTGGAGCACCAAGGCTACACGGTGCTCACGGCGGAAAACGGTT
>JAITDE010000080.1 GCA_031282735.1 Oscillospiraceae bacterium
CCAACCTATCCTGCTCTTCTTTCCACTGCGCAAAGGTTGTTTCGGCGGGGACATAGTATGTTTTGCCGCTTACGGGGTCTCTGGCGGCGCGTTCCGTTGCGCCCCTTAACGCTACGTCAAGTTCCGGCGCGCTCGTGCATCGGCATCGCGGGTGAAAGATTGGCACCGTCACGCCGACTTCGGCGGTGTCCATCGGCACTTTTGTTCCGTCCAGTTCGCCGCATATTTTGCATGTCAGCATGTCAAGTGTTGCAATGATTTCAAGCGTTTTTGTGCCCAGTTCTTTCATTGCTTTCAGGCTGCCGCGCTCCCTGAAATACGCGCTTTCGGTGTAGACAAGCCTTGTTGCGTTGTTTCGGCTCGTTCCCATCACCTTTTCCAAACGCTTTCCCGCTTCAAACGCCGAATCTCCGCGCATGAGGGCTTGCATCAGCGTCTTTTGCAGTTCGCGTATGAGCTGTTCTTTGTTCTTCCAAATGCGGCTGCTGAACGTCCCGCCTTGCCACGGCTCGCGCATCACCGCGTCTAGGTCGTGCCCGTTCACGGACTGCATCAATTGCCCCTCGCCCGTGCCTATCTGGATTTCAAACGCCGTTCGGTCGTAGGCGTTTTGAAGCGTATCGCTCAAAAAATCAGCAAGCGGTTTTTCCGTAAAAAGCCTTTCGCCCTCCGCTTTTAAAGCCAATAGACGCGCTTCAATCATTTTGATATGCTGCTGCGCACTGGCGTTGGTCAATTCGCGTTCAAAGGCTAAATTGCCGTTTGCGCGCGCGTGTTCTATGTATTCTTCCAATGTCCAGCGGAATTCCTCAAGCTCTTTTTTGTTCATCATGCGCTTCGCGTCCGCTAGGCTCACGCCGTTGCCGTCCTTGTCCGTGATGCGCCCGTACCATTGTTCAAGCTCTTTTTGCATGCGAGCGTTCGCCTTGTCAAATTCCCTTTGCCACGTTTCGGCGTATTGCGACGCTTCCTTGCGCTGCGCGTCTTCAAGCAACAGGGAGCGTTCGCGCCAATACGCTTTGCTTTTCTCTGTCGGCATTTTTTATTTTTCACCCGCCTGTGCGTCGTGTGCTTCGTGCTGATAATCCGCGTCAGCCTCGGCGGCGGCGCGTTCCTCATCCTCCAGACGCTTGATTTCAGCGTCCGCGTCTTTCACCCACGGATGCTGCGCAACGAGCGTTTGCCGCGACAACAAGCCAACCGACGCGCGGATATTCGAAATAATCTCGGTTTCGTTCATCAGCATATCGCGGTTGAAAACAAAATCAACAGAGATATCATAAAATGTGCCTTGGCGCACGTTCGCAAAGTGCGTGTCCAAAAACCAAACAAGAGATTCCAAAGAATACTGATATTCGGTCTCCATCTGGTTTGCGGCAAGCTCAATGTCGCTGTACATACTTTGGATGTTCATTTGATTCGCGTTGCCGCCAATTCTGTCGTCTTTCGCGTCATATCCCATGGCGTTTTCAATCAAAGAACGCTTCATTATGTCGAGAATAACTTTGTAATTTTCGTTGTCGACCTCAATGCGAAGGGTTTTAACGCTCGCGCGACTGTCCATCTCGCCGCTCACCTTGATTGCGCCGTATTCCGAAAGGTTTTTTCGGAACGACCCCAATTCCTCACCGCCGCAATTTTCAAGCACCAAAATTGTGTTGCGGCAATCCTCCTGCATGTTGTTCACAAAATCCGAAAGCAGCATGTTCAAAGCGTCTTGCAGCGTCTTGACATGCTGGATTAGCGCGGTTTCCTCGGCGTTCGCCTTAAACGGTATGAGCGGTATGCGCGACCAATTGTAGCCCGTTTCGTCAATTGATATGTAGTTTTCCTTGCCCGTTTGCAAAGGTTTTAGTTCGTTGTTTAAAAGCTCGTAGCGGCTCATGCCGTCCGATTCAAACACTTCAACCACGCGCATGATTCTGTGCTCTTTTCCCTCGTACGCGTCGATATCAAAGAACCGAATCGCAAAGTCAAGCGTTTCATGCTCCTCATCTTTCCAAATTGGCACAACTTCTGTTGGATTTAACCTGCGCAAGGAGATGTTTCCGTTGCTGTCGTAGTAGACAAACGCCCAGCCAATCCCGCAATTCAGGCTGTCTATACAAATCGCGTTCAGCGTTTTGAAAAAGCGGCGCGAAAACGCGCCATTGAGCAAATCGGCGTACTTTTCATTGTCGGTTTGAATTGAAAACGGTTTGCCAAGCAGATAGTTCGCTTTTTGCATGATCATTTTTCGGTAGAGGTTGTCAATAACGCGGTTGTTTGGGATGTTTTGGATTTCCTGCACCCTGCCGCCCTCGCCGATCGCCGTGCGTTTGCGCTCTAAAATATCATGCTTGCCCTCGTAGTATCTCATGCCTTTCAGCATGGTTTCCCGCTTTTTTGAACGCAAAAAAAGGTTGATTTCCTCCACAATGATTTCCTCGCGCGTCATCGCGCTGTTCGCCCCCAGATTCACGTGTTGTATGGCGTTTCCCGTCCCCGCCCCAATATTTTGCAGTATAAAAACCGCCCCTTTCTTTTTTTGTAGTGGACGGTGTCCACACCGTCCCGTGAAAAAAACAACCGTAACAAATATATTCGACAATGATTTTTTCTAAAAAACGAGCCTTTTGCACAGCTGAAAAGTTAGATATAGCAATAGATTTCAGCAGTCTGAATTCGCGGAAATCTTTGCACTAGTGACAAACTTGTGACAAAAACGCTTTTCTAACTCAAATATGTCACGCCGCCCGGCTTTTCGATTGATTCCATTGCGTAGCGCATCGCGTCCATCAAATGGTTGAACATGCCGCCTGGCTTCCCTGTTGTTTTGCCCGATTTGTCCGTCGCCCACGTATAGTTGTTGATCTCTGTCAAAAAATTGACGCAACGCGGATGTATGATCATGTGAAATTCGTTGATGTAGCTGATTCCATGTACCACGCTGTCCGCGCCTTTCCGTGAACCTACTATGTTCCTCATGCCAAGTGTGCGCAGTCTGTCTATGCTCTTTGGCTCTGCGCTATCCGCGACAATTCTTTCTTTCGCGTATCCCGCTTTCGAAATCGCCTGATAAATCGCTTCATTGCTCATTCCCTTTTGATATATTTCATCAAATACGTATATCACCCTTTCGCCAACGTCGACAAGCCCACAAAAAAGTGCGCTCGGGTCAATTGTGTAGCCAAAGTCAAGCCCAAACGCCGATTGAATACCCGCCTTTTTGCGCAAACTGTCTATGTCAAATAGCTTTTCGCAAAAATGCTCATAAATAACCCCGTCGACCGCGCCCCAATTCCCCAACCCCGCAACTTGATAGCGGCGCGGTTGCAAATCCCGCATTCTTTCGAACATGCGCGCGTCCTCTTCATCAAGCCATTCATTGCATTTGTAGTTCGTCGTCGCCGTGAATGTCGCGTCGTCTGGATTGTCAAAAAACCGCGCTTTCAGCCAATGTTTGTCATTCCATGGGTTGAATGTGATCGTCGTTTGCTTAAACAAGCCCGGCGGCACCGCGCCGCGTATGCTTTCATCAAGCGTCATGAAATCAGTCTCATTCATGATTTCATATGCCTCTTCCACCCACATCCAACACAAACAGCCTCTTTCAACCGCTATCGACGCAATTTTCATCGGGTCATCAAGCCCCCTGAAATACACCTTTTGCCCCGTTGGTTTGTATGTCATCTCCAGCCGCGCATCCAAGCATTTCCATTTTGCGCTAACGCCCAGCCGATTGATTGCCCACTGCATGTCCGCAAAACAAGACGTGCGCAATGTGCGGAACGTTTTGCGCACAATCAGCGCGTTCGCTTGCGGATATTTCATGATGTTAAACACAAACCATAGCGCGGTTGTTTTGCTTTTTTTGCTTGCCCTGCTGCCTTTCACCACGCGATATCGCTTGCGGCAGTTCCAAAATTCGGCGTAACCACCTCCCACGGTCTCGCTTAACCTCACATCCATCACATATCCTCAATGATTGTTATTGATTCCGCGTCTCCGTCGACCGCGCGTTCAGTCCACATGCCAATATGCTTTCCAATCAATTCCAGCGCACGAATCGCGGACGGATAAGCGCGTACTTCCAACGCTCTTTCTTGAATGCGCACCAGTTCTTGAATGACCCTGTCTTCGCTCAAACAAAGCCGTTTTGTCACTTGCTTTTGCAGTTGCGCTATATGCTCTTGAATACTAAGTTTTGCTAAGAGTTGCGCGGCTTGCTCGTTGGCAGTTTTTACGCTGTATCCTGCCCTTATTGCCGCTTGTGTGCCGTTGTAGTCCGTCACATACTCGCGGCAAAATCGCTCTTGCCTTGCGTTTAATGTGTGCATCTTCACCACCCCGCGATAAAATGAACAACAGCACCGCCCCACAAACGATGCTGCTGTCTATGAAAGGAGAACACCATGAACCCTCTGGAAAGCTATTTTTGCTGTCTCTTGACAGTTGTTCATAATGACATTATACGCCCTAAACAACTAAGATTCAAGTCTTTTGGGCAATTATCTTAGTTTTTTTTGATATAATTTTAATTGCTTCTGCGTTAATCTGATACAAGTACCCTTCGGAATAATGCAGCAACTTTGCAATGCCGCAAAAGTCGTATCCACGCACATATCGTAGTTCCAAAACTGACATTTGCAGTTGATTGTCGCAAAGTTTTATGTAACATTTCACGTGTTCCGTCAAAGCGGCGGCTTCACCCTCAAGGCGTATGATCTCGCTCATTGTGTCGGCTAACTTGTCGCCATTCGCGCTGCCTTGCACACGAACGCCATTGCCCGGCGTGACACTCTCAAGTCCGCTTCGCAATTGCCTGATCCTGCAAAAAATATTGTTGAGTTGCCGCTTGTCTGATTTGAGAATTCCTCTGATTTCGTTTTCTGTCATGCTGTCTCCAATCTTGTCACAACGTCTCCCGTCTACTTTCCCCCGACAAGCCGACCGACTTGCACATCGACCGTATGCGGTCTGCCGTTCGTCCGCCCACATGCTCGCTAAGCTCCTCTTTTGTCGAATTTGTTGTGATGATCATGGGCAAATCCGCGCTGTAACGGCTTTCAATAATCTCGTAAAGTTTCCCTTTGCCCCAACTTTCTGTCAGTTTTTCCACCCCTAAATCGTCGAGTATGAGCAATCGCACGTTCTGGCATTGCCGCCGGACAATCTGATCATCGCTGATCTGTTCGTTCTGCAACGCCTGAATCAGGTGCGACGT
>JAITDE010000097.1 GCA_031282735.1 Oscillospiraceae bacterium
AAAGCAATTCCGTTGTGATTGTGTTGGACAACAGCATCACCGGCATGACGGGGCATCAGCAAAATCCAACGACGGGGCTGACGCTCAAGGGAGACCCCACTTCCGCCGTGGATTTGGAAGCGCTATGCAAGGCCGTCGGCGTGTGGAATGTGCGCGTGGTCGATCCCTATGATTTAAAACAGACCGAGACGGCGGTTAAAGCCGCGCTCGAAACAGACGCGCCGTCGGTCGTGATTTCGCGGCGTCCGTGCGTGTTGCTTAAATCAGTGAAAGCCAAGCCCCCTCTTGCGGTCGATTCCGCCAAATGCATTGGATGCAAACAGTGTATGCGCATCGGTTGCCCCGCCATTTCGTTGATCGAAGGCAAAGCCGTTGTGGATTTGACGCAATGCGTGGGTTGCGGCGTGTGCGAACAGCTCTGCAAATGCGGCGCGTTTTACCAAAAGGGGGAAGCCGTATGAATATCATGATTGTTGGCGTCGGCGGACAGGGAACTCTGCTTGCAAGCCGTTTGCTCGGCAACGCCGCACTGTCGCAGGGCTTTGACGTGAAAGTTTCTGAGGTTCACGGGATGAGCCAGCGCGGCGGTTCGGTTGTTACATACGTGAAATATGGTCACGCGATCTTGTCGCCGATTATCGACAAAGGCGAAGCGGATATCATTTTGGCGTTTGAGCAATTGGAAGCCGCGCGGTGGTTGCCGTATCTAAAAATTGGCGGTAAGATCATCGCCAACAGCCAACAAATCACGCCTATGCCTGTGATCACCGGCGCAATGGCGTATCCGCTCGGGCTTTTTGATGCCCTCACGTCCATTGGCGTGTCGTTGCAGCGCGTCGACGCGCTTGCGCTTGCCAAACAGGCGGGCGGCGCGAAGGCCGTCAACGTGGTGCTCTTGGGCTGCCTCGCAAAGCAACTGCCGTTCAAAAGGCGCGTTTGGCATGACGCGCTGCAAAAGACGGTCAAACCGCAGTTTTTGCAAATGAACACGACCGCTTTTGACTTGGGATATGCCGTTCAATGATTATCAATATATCCGTTTATCAATACTATATAAGTGAGGGTGCAAAACAATGGGGCAATATTTTCAACAGGAAATTGAAACCGCGTCACGGGATTACCTTCGCGCCATCCAAAGCGCGCGACTGATTCAAATGGTGAAGAACTGTTATGAAAACGTCGCGTTCTACAAAGAAAAATTCGATGCCATTGGATTGCTCCCAGGCGATATCCATTCGATTGACGACATCCCGAAGTTACCGTTCACAACCAAACAGGATCTGCGCGACACCTATCCGTTCGGCTTGTTTGCCGTGCCGAAAGATCGCTTGGTGCGCATCCACGCGTCGTCGGGCACAACGGGCAAGCAAACGGTGGTCGGCTACACGCAGGACGACGTGCTCCATTGGTCGGAGGGCGCGGCGCGCGCGCTGGTCGCGGCGGGCGCAACCAAAGAGGATTATATTCACGTTTCATACGGCTACGGTTTGTTCACGGGCGGTTTGGGGCTTCACTACGGCGCGGAACTCCTCGGCGCGACGGCAATTCCCGTGTCTTCGGGCAACACCAAACGGCAGGTGCAAATTTTGCAGGATTTCGGTTCAAACTTCCTGTGCTGTACGCCGTCCTACGCGATGTTCATCGGCGAAACCGTCGCTGAAATGGGGATTGATCCCAAAACGCTGCCCCTGCGCGGCGGCATCTTCGGCGCGGAACCTTGGACGGACAACATGCGCAAAGAAATTGAACGCCTGCTCGACATCAAGGCGCACGATATCTACGGGCTTTCCGAAATTGCGGGTCCCGGGGTATCCTATGACTGCGACGCGTTCGACGGCTTGCATGTGTGCGAGGATTATTTCTATCCCGAAATTGTCGACCCCGAAACGGGAGATCCGCTCCCCGACGGCACGTTCGGCGAGTTGGTTTTCACATGCATCGGCAAAGAGGCGCTGCCACTGGTGCGTTACCGCACGCGGGATATTTCCGCGCTGACGCATGAACACTGTTCCTGCGGGCGCACCTTGGTGCGCATGGCAAAACCGCGCGGGCGCACCGACGACATGCTGATCATCCGAGGCGTCAACGTCTTCCCATCTCAAGTGGAACACGTGATTTTGGAGCAGGGACTTGAGCCGAATTATCAAATCGTTGTGGAGCGCATCGACAATTTGGATGTGATGACGGTGCTTGTTGAGTTGTCGGACGCGATGTTCTCAGACTCCATGGCGGCGGTGGAGGCCGAGGAACGCCGCCTGCAAAACGCAATGCTGTCGACGCTTGGCGTTTCGACAAAAATCCAACTGGTCGATCCGCGCTCATTGCCGCGCTCCGAGGGCAAAGCCGTGCGCGTGATCGACAAGCGCGGCGTTACACAATACAACGTCCACTGATTTTTTACACTCGTTGGAAAGGAATGGTTAACCTATGGCGATTCAACAAATTTCGGTTTTCATCGAAAACAAAGCGGGCAGACTGGCGGAGATTTTGACAATTTTGGCGGAGGCGGGGCAGGATATCCGCGCGTTTTCGGTCGCCGAAAAAGCGGAGTTCGGCATTTTGCGCCTGATCGTACACGATCCCGACGCCGCCATCGCGGAACTGAAATCCAAGGGATTCACCGCGAAAAAAACCGACGTGCTGGGGATCTTGATCGAGGACGAAACAGGGGCTTCGGTCAAAGCCATTCAACTGCTCAGCGCGGCGGGCATCAACGTGGAATACACGTTCGCGTTCGTCATGCCTCAAAACCGCCTTGCGTTCCTGTTGCTTCGCGTGGCGGACAACGACACCGCAACCAAGCTCCTTGAAGAAAATGCGATTCGGACCGCAAATCACGCGGATGTGTTCTGATACTGTGTTGATGTGCTGAAACCACATGGAAAAAAAAGTAAATTTCATGTCATCTTTCGGCAAAACCAATCCATCAACTACCATATCATGCGTAATTTTTGTACAATTTTTGTGCTTGGCACAGAATATAGGTGTACGTTTTTCATCTTTCCAATCATAACCACTTTACAAATCGAAATGCGTGTGTTATACTGCATGCCAAGGGTTATTCACGTTGAAGCGGTTTGCCGAGACAAGAGGACGTTGAAATTTTGTGAAGGAAAGAGGAGGGACGAACTTGAACGATCAAATTCGTGGGTTCAGTGTGGAGTTTTTGTTTCAGGCGATTTTAGCGCTTGAAAACATGGAGGAGTGCTATGATTTTTTTGAAGATCTTTGCACCGTTCAGGAGCTCAAAGCAATTTCGCAACGCATCGTGGTTGCGAAGATGCTCAGCGACAAAAGGGTTTACAGCGATATCGTAAAAGAAACAGGCGCTTCCACCGCAACAATCAGCCGTGTCAACCGCTCGCTGATCTATGGCAGCGATGGATACGAAAAAATCTTTTCGCGCTTACCCCGGCAACAATGGGAAGGTGTTAACGAAACATCAGAAGGACGCGTGGCAGGAGAATGATGGAATCGTATGCCGCTTTTGCGCGGTATTATGACTGTTTGAGCGCCAATATGGACTACAAAAAGCGTGTGGAGTACCTCTGCACGCTTCTTTGTGATGCAAACGCCGCGCCGCAAGGTCAAAATTTGGTTTTGGATTTAGCCTGCGGCACGGGTACTTACAGTTATGCCCTCCAAGCGCGGGGCTACGATGTGATCGGCATCGACCGGAGTATCGAAATGCTGAATGCCGCGCTCGAAAAAGGAGAAAGTCTTTCGACCGCGCCGCCGCTGTTTTTGTGCCAGCGGCTCGAAGATTTGGATCTCTACGGCACGGCGCAGGCGGCGGTCTGTTTGACCGACAGCGTCAACCACATCACGCAGCCGGATCACTTGTGCCGTTTTTTTAAGCGTTTGTCGCTGTTTTTGGATCGCGGCGGCGTGTTCGTCTTCGATGTCAACACGTTGCACAAACAAAAAGATATTTTGGCGAACAACGCCTTTTTGTTTGAAGACGAAGCGCACGGTGTCTTTTGCGCTTGGCAGAACGAATGGCATCCAAAAAGCAAGACGACGCAAATCACGTTGGATTTGTTCACGCGGGATGGCGAGCGTTATGTCCGTGCCCACGAATCGTTCGCCGAGCGCGTTTATGAACGCAACGAGATTGAGGACATGCTTCGCCGGGCAGGGTTTGTTTTGGAACACGTTTATGACGAACTGACGCAATCGCCGCCGAGCCAAACATCACAGCGTCTCTTTTTTGTGGCGCGGAAAAAGGGGTAACCGATGCTGAAAATCAAACAGTGCAGTTCGCTGGAAAAAATATTTTCGGATGAAGAACCGCATTGCGCGGCGTTTGATGGGTGCAACGCGCTCATCGGCGAAAAAATATCGTTTCAAACAGCGCTTTGGAGCGATAAAGCAGTTTGCGTTCTGATGGATTCCCGCGGTAGCGCGGCGCAATATACGCAACAATACGCTGTGCGCGAAATGCCGAGCGCAAGACCGTGCGGCGACGCGAGCGACGATTATTATTTGCGCAAAGAGCCGGGTATGTTCCCCGACTTGCTCCGCCCCGCGGGTGAGTCAATCCAACTGGAAGCGGGCAAGTGGACGAGCGTGTTTTTCACGTTCACCTGCCCTGCCGATCAAGCGGCGGCATATGTTTTGTCTGTCGTCTTCGTTTGCGGCGGCGACAGCGTTCGCGCGGATTTTCGCTTTGCGCCCGTCGACGCAAAATGCGAACCCGTGCGGTGCTTCAAATGCACGCATTGGTTCCACAGCGATTGTTTGGCGGCGTATTACAATGTGTCTGTTTTCAGCGAGGCCTATTGGGAGATTGTCGAAAATTACATGCGCTGTTACGCGGCATACGGTTCAAATATGATTTTGACGCCGCTCTTCACGCCGCCGCTGGATACCGAAGTGGGCGGCGAACGCCTGACGGTGCAATTGGTCGGCGTTACACGCGACGGGGATCGCTATCGGTTTGATTTTTCAAAGTTAGACCGCTGGCTGGATCTCTGCGCGCGATGCGGCATTGAATACTATGAATTATCGCACTTTTTCACGCAGTGGGGCGCGAAATCCGCGCCGAAAATCATGGGAACGGTCGACGGCGAGGAAATCCGCCTTTTTGGTTGGGAGACCGATGCAGGCGGTGCGGACTATACCTCTTTTTTGACGCAATTCGCCGCCGTACTGAATCCGTATTTGCAAAACAGAGGGCTAGTCGACCACTGTTTTGTCCATATTTCGGACGAACCTGACGACGAAAATAGCGCGGATTATGGATTGCACGCGCGTTTGATCAAAAAGCTCTTCCCAAAAATAAAAACGATCGACGCGCTGTCGAGCTTAAAATTCTACCGGCAGGGCTTCGTGGATGTTCCAATCCCGAGCAACAACCACATTGAGGCGTTCATCGGGCACGTGCCTGAACTGTGGACATACTATTGCTGCGGGCAGAGTAGCGATTATGTGTCGAACGCCTTTTTTGCGATGCCGAGCCAGCGCATCCGCGTTTTGGGCTGTCAATTGTGGAAGTTCCGCTGCAAGGGCTTTTTGCAATGGGGATTCAATTTTTGGAACAGCCAATATTCAAAACAGGCGATCGACCCGTTCCAAGTGACGGACGCGGGGGCGGCATTCCCGTCGGGCGATCCGTTTTTGGTCTATCCGGGCGAGGACGGCAAGCCGCTGCTCTCGTTGCGGTTGAAAATTTTCTATGAAGCCATGCAGGATTTTTACGCGCTCAATCTTTTGGAATCCCGAATCGGTTACGACGCCGCGCTTGCCGTTTTGGAAGACGGCATCGATCCGATCACGTTCAAATCCTATCCGCACAGCGCAAGCTGGCATCTTGACATGCGGCGGCGCGTGAACGAGCGCATCGCTCAGTGCAAAAATTGAGGGTATATGCAAGAATTTATAATCCAAAAAAACGACGCGGGTCAACGGCTCGATAAATTTCTGCAAAAGGCCTTGCCGCATTTGCCCGTTTCCATGCTCTACAAAGCGTTGCGCACCAAAAACATCAAATGCAACAAAAAACGAGCGGAGGGCGCACAGCGGCTTCAGTGCGGCGACGTGATCGCCTGTTATCTGCCTCAGGATTGCTTCGCGCCCGCGGCGTATGCTTACGACTTTTTGCGGGCGTCCGGTACGCTTGACGTATTGTTTGAGGATGCGCATGTATTGCTCCTTGATAAGCCTGCGGGCTTGCTTTCGCATTCCAATCCCGATGCGTATTGCGACACGCTTTTGGGGCGCGTACAACGGTATCTGTTTGAAAAGGGAGAGTACGATCCCGCCGGCGAACTGTCGT
>JAITDE010000024.1 GCA_031282735.1 Oscillospiraceae bacterium
TCCGCGATGAATACCGCGCAATATATGTGGCGTGCCGAGCTGCCCGACAAAGTGACGCAGGCGGGCTGGAAATTGACCGTCGATGGGGTTACCGCGGATTTTAGCGGCGAGGGCAAAGATAATCTCGGCGACACGGTGACGACGCCTGATGCCGTTGCGGACAGGGAAAGCGGCTCTGTGCTGTTGAATATCAACGCAAGTCAATTTCTTCAGCTTTCCAACCCAGGGGATATCTATCGGCTCTACGCGTTGCGCACGTGGGAGATAATCGCCAGCGAGATTGGCAACAAAGTGATCGCGCCCGATTTCAACTATCGCGTTCTCACGGGCGACGACGTCGTCAGTCTTGTGCCTGACGATGACTTGTGGTTCAACTACCGTTCCACCATCACCGCGCTGAAAACGGGCACTGCCATTGTCGAGGTCACCTACGACGCGCTGGATGCGGCGCAAGCGGGTACGCCGGGGCTTCCCACAGGGCGTTACGGTGCGACCAATCCCCAGCGCAAAGGTTTGGCGGTTATCACCGTGGGCGAAATTGCGCAGGGCGATGTGGAAGTCCGGCTTCCGTGGACGGAAACAGGCACGTTCGCGGCGTGGGATTCTGAATTTGACACATGGTATTTTGCGGGGGAGAGCGAGCAAATCACAATTCATCCAACCGCCGCGGATGTCGTGTCCGTGCAATCGTGGAATCCCGACGCGCAGGACGATTGGGTTGACGTGATCGACGGCGCGCTTACACTCTACCCCGGGAACAATATTGTGAAAGTGACGAACGGGGACGGATTGTCTTACTACAAGGTGATTCGCGGCAATACTGTGGAAATCCAAGCGGTGTCGGACATCGGCGATCGACCCTTGAAAGCGGGCGATCAAGTGCGTGTGCTTTGGGGCGGCAGCATCCCCGCCTACCCGGTCGCCAAAATTTCGGGTGTCTATAACCCGGGTGTATACAACTTATATAATACTTGGGATAACACGTTCACTGTTACACAGAAGATGATTGACGACGGCGTATTGTACGACGCGAGCGTTTGGAAAAACGTCAATCCCAAAACCCCCGTGGGTGATGGTTATTACAGGCTGGGATCAACGGTTGGCGGCGGGCATCGCGGGAGTACTCTTACCGGCGCGGCCAACACATCCCCCAACGCGGGCAAATCCGCCGCGTCGACGCATGCCGCGCCGTTCAGCGTGATACCGCCCGTCCGTTTGACGGATTATTTGCCCGCCGAACCTACGGACGTGACCATCTCCATGCAGCTTGACGACACGGGGCTTCAAATCGCCAAGCAGGAATTTACCGTCGAACCAGATCTTTCCGAAACCTATGGCTTGCCCGACGCGTACAACGGCGGCGGCGTGACTGCTCTTGACGCGTTTGTCGCCGCGCACATTGCCATTTTCGGCGATGAGGATTTGAGCGATTACATCATTGATGCCGGCGGATATTACGTGTATGCCTTTGCGGAACTGGGATTGATCTATTTTGTCAACGGCAAACAGCCGGGCGACGGCGTTTATGTTTATGATTCGTCTCTTGGCGTGAACAGCCAGATGGGTTACACCTTTGCGGAGGCTTTGCTTTCCGGTGGCGACGACGTTCTTTTGTATGCGATACAAGACGGTGACACATACATGGATTATATCGCTTGGTTTGAACAGGACGGCGCAAAACAAGCGGCAATCACGGTTGAAGCTGAGGAAGACATCAATTTGAACCTCGTCGGGCTGATGAACTGGTATGCGCAATGCGACGCTGACGCACAAGCGGCTTTTGCCGAAGAGGTTTACGATGCGGCGATTCAGTTTGTGACCGTCGAGGAAACGCCCGGCTTGTGTGTTGGTTTGTTTGAAGATACCGGCATCATCACGGATGACGACGGCGCGTTCACTCTGCGTTTTGACGAACCCGGCACTTACATCATTTCGGCGGTTGCGGGCAATTTTGATTTTCCGCTTGTTTCCCCATGGCTTGAGGTAACCGTTACGGAGTCGCTTGCCGCCGCAAAAGCCGAAAAAATTGCCGCGGTCAATGCCGTGGACGACGATTTGATTGAAGAGGATTACACGCCCGAGAGTTGGACCGCTCTACAGGACGCGATTGCAAAGGCGATTGCCGATATCACTGCGGCGGAAAGCATTGCCGATGTTGACGCGATCAATCTGCCGACGGCGGATGGGCTTGTCGGGAAAACAATCAAAGAACCGACATATTTGGAGCAATGGGAAACCAAACTGCCCGATTGGCTTTCTTGGATTTCACCTCTGCCCGATTGGCTCGAGTGGATTCTCATGGTGACTGGATTTGGCTGGATCTGGTGGTTGTTCTAAGCGTTAGATCACATCCCAAGCAGGCGTGTGGGGGCGTAGCTTCCACACGCCAAATTAATCAACAAAAGGAGCGTGCGGCTATGCGCACATATTTGAAACACGCGTCGGTTTTGCTGCTGGCAATCGTTTGTATACTGACCGCCGCTGTAACGGCTTTTGCAAAAACACCCTCGGAAGCGCGGACTGCCGCGCTGTCGTATCTCACGGACAATGTCCGAACCCCGGTTGTCAATTCTGTCGGCGGCGAATGGACTATCCTCGCGCTGGCAAGAGGTAATGCCGCCGTGAACAGCGGCTACTATAACGGGTATATCAGCCGCGTGAAGCAAACGTTGCGGGATAACGGCGGCGTTTTGCCCGGCTCATCCTCGCGTAAAACGGAATATTCCCGCGTGGTGATTGCTCTGACCGCCTTAGGCGAAGATGTGACGAACTTCGGCGGCTATAACCTCCTGTTGCCGCTGGCAAATTTCAACGATGTAAAAGCGCAGGGCATTAATGGGGCGACATACGCGCTGATCGCCTTTGATACCAATGCTTGGGAGATCCCCGCGATAACCGACAGCGCGGCGCAGACGACGCGCCAAAAGCTGATTGATGAAATTCTCAGGCGGGAGGTTGCGGGCGGCGGCTTTGCCCAAGACGGCGTGAACGTGTCTGCGGACACCACCGCAATGGTATTGCAGGCGCTTGCGCCCTATCAATCCGACACTGCCGTTGCGGCGGTGATTGAAAACGCTCTGGCTGTGATCTCAGGCATGGAAGAAGCGGACGGCGGATTTTTGTACGGCACGGAGGGAGAGACCGCCGAAAGCGCGGCGCAAGTGGTGACCGCGCTTGCCGTGTTGGGGATCGATCCGACGACCGACGAACGATTTGCCCGTGCCGGCGGGAAGAATCCCGTAACCGCTCTGCTGGCGTTTCAGCAATCCGACGGCAGTTTTCGTCACAACGAGGCGGGAACGGGCAATGTGCAAATGGCGACCGAACAGGCGGCATACGCGCTTGTCGCCTATGACCGATTTTTGAGCGGGAAAAACAGTCTTTACAACATGGGCGACGCCGCCGCAAAAAGCGAACCGGACGATGAAGAGCCGGAACCGACCACGCTGGAGAAATGGAGGGCAAACCTCCCTGATTGGCTCAGCTTTTTGGGAACGCTGCCTGATTTTCTTGCTTGGATTGTGATTGTCGTCTTTTTTGGCTGGATTTGGCTTGTTTGAATGTGAGGCTATCAACATGCAATTTTTCTTCCGCAACCGAACAGTAAAAATCTGCGCAATCGCCGCGTGTATCGCTGCGATGCTTGCGGCGGCCTTTTTCTTTGCGCCCGGCGCAAATCAGCAAGCCAATCCGCCGGTCACAGGCGCTGCGATCAATACGATTACTACGATCAACGCGGAAACAAGCGGCTTCATCGCGGCGGAGCGGAGCGAATCGACCGTCGTTGCGGCGTTCGGTTTGTCGACTGCGGCGACATACGCCGAAAAGGCGGCTTCAAGCAGTGATGCATCTGTCACACAAACGCGGGTTGCGTTGACAAACGGACAAATGCCAACCGGCGAGCTAAGCGCCGCCAACAATTCCGTCAACAATAATATTGAAAACAAGACGATGGAAGCGACGACTTCCAAATACATTTATACGCTCAAAACAAATACGGCGCGCGAAAGCGCGGAGATCGTTCCAACGACAACCGCAACAACGATAACAACGATAACCACGGCAGCACCCCCGAAGACGACGGTATCCAATAAAACGACGACGACCGCGCACAAAATACTGACGGCGACCCTTTCAATCCAATGCGGCACAATCGGTAACAATATGGATCGGCTGAAAGCGGGAAAAGAGGCCCATGTGCCGCCCAACGGGACAATCATGGCGGAGAAAACCGTCACATTCACGCAGGGCGAAACGGTGTTCAATATCTTGCAAAGGGAAACGCGGGCGAACGGCATACAGATGGAGTTTTCCAACAATCCGATGTTCAACAGTGTCTATATTGAGGGCATCAACAATTTGTATGAGTTTGACTGCGGCGAGCTTTCGGGCTGGATGTACAAAGTCAACGGAGTGTTTCCCAACTACGGATGCAGTCAATATCAGCCAAAACAGGGCGACGTGATCGAGTGGGTTTATACCTGCGACCTTGGGAACGATGTCGGCGGCGGTTATGCCGCGGGAACGCAGGGGTGAACATGAAAAACGACGCTTTTTCCCGCTTTCATCCGCTTGTGAATATGCTGTATTTTGCTTTGACCATCGGGTTTTCGTTTGTATATATGCATCCGATCTGCCTTGGGATTTCGTTCGTGTGCGGTTTTGCCTACATGATTCTGCTGGACGGCGCAAAAGCGATGCGCTTTGCCGCAACATTCCTTTTGCCGATTTTTTTCATTGCCGCCGCCGTCAATCCGATGTTCAGCCACGCGGGCGCGACCATCCTCGCCTATCTGCCCAACGGCAACCCGATCACGCTGGAGTCCATTCTTTACGGCATTGCCGCCGCGTGCATGCTTGTTACGGTGATCGCTTGGTTTCGCTGTTACACCGCCGTGATGACCAGCGACAAATTTGTCTATCTTTTCGGGCGGATCATTCCCGCGCTTTCGCTGGTGCTTTCGATGGCGTTGCGCTTTATCCCGCACTTCACGTTGCAGATGCGGGCGGTTGCCGACGCGCAGCGCGGTGTTGGGCGGGATATCTCCCAAGGCAATCTCATCCGCCGCGCGAAACACGGTGTCAGGATACTTTCTATCACGGTGACTTGGGCGCTTGAAAACGCGATCGAAACCGCCGACAGCATGAGGAGCCGAGGTTACGGTTTGCCCGGGCGCAACGCCTTTTCGCTGTTCAAGCTTGAACGACGCGATCGTGCCGCGCTGTTGTTTTTGTGCCTTTGCGGCGCGTATATCATCACGGGGGCGGTGCTGGGCGGGCTTGCCTATTTGTATTTCCCCCGTGCGGCGGGTGCGCGGTCGGTCTTTTCGATGAGTCTTTTTTTGGTATATCTTTTGTTTTTGTCTTTGCCGCTCATTTTGCACGGAAAGGAGGTCGTTCAATGGAAGAGATCTTACAGATCCGAAACTTCAGTTTTGCCTACCCCGATCAGGAAAATTTGACACTTTCGGGGATTGATTTGACGTTCCGGCAGGGGGAATTTGTTGTGCTGTGCGGGGCGTCGGGGAGCGGTAAAACCACACTGCTCCGTCAGCTGAAACCGGTTCTTGCGCCGCACGGACGCAAGTCGGGCGAAATTTTGTTCCACGGCGTGCCGCTGAACGGCTTGAATGCCCGTGACAGCGCGGTGAAAATCGGCTTTGTGCAGCAGAATCCCGAAAATCAAATCGTCGCCGATAAGGTGTGGCATGAGTTGGCTTTCGGGCTGGAAAGCCTTGGGCTTGACACGAGCACCATTCGTCTGCGGACGGCGGAAACAGCGTCTTTTTTTGGGATTCAAGAGTGGTTTCACAAAAACACAACCGAACTATCCGGCGGGCAAAAGCAACTGCTCGCTTTGGCCGGCGTGATGGCAATGCAACCTGAACTGCTCATTTTGGATGAACCGACAAGTCAGCTGGATCCCATCGCGGCATCGGAATTTTTGGGTGTCGTCGGCAAAATCAACCGCGAACTGGGCGTGACCGTGTTGCTCACGGAACATCGTTTGGAGGAAGCGTTCCCTCTGTGCAGCCGCGCCGTGGTGCTGGAGGAGGGGCGCATCCTTTGCGGCGGCACGCCGAGGGAGATGGCGCATGCCCTGCGCGGGCATGGGATGTTCCTTGCTATGCCCACGCCCATACGTGTTTGGTCGCGAACGAACAGCGAGTTGCCCTGCCCCGTGACGGTGGGGGAGGGCAGGAACTGGTTGTCGCGGATGAAAATCGTGCAAACGGTATCCCGAAACGATGCGCGTGTATGCCGCGAAACGCCTGTGATTGCAATCAAAGACGCTTGGTTTCGTTATGAGAAAGACGCGCCTGACGTACTCAAGGGGCTGAATTTTACCGCCTATTCCGGTGAAATTACCGCAATTTTGGGCGGCAACGGCACAGGGAAGACCACCGCGCTTTCGCTCATGCTTGGATTGCGTAAACCCCAGCGGGGTAAAGTGTTGACACACGAAACGCGTATTGCCGCCGTGCCGCAAAATCCGCAAACGCTCTTCACCGAAAAAACAGTGGAGGCGGATTTGTTGGAAATCCTTGCGGAAAAACATCTTTCAAAAACGGAAAAGCGGGAACGCGCGCAGCGTGCCGCGCGGTTATGCCGATTGACAGGCTTGTTGCGGCGGCATCCCTACGATCTTTCGGGGGGTGAACAGCAACGGGCGGCGCTGGCAAAGGTGTTGCTGCTAGAGCCGAAGATCCTTCTGCTGGATGAGCCGACCAAGGGGCTTGACGCGCAGTTCAAGCGGGTGTTCGCGGGGATTCTGCGGCAGTTGGCGGACGATGGCACCGCAGTGATTCTGGTGAGCCATGATATCGAATTCTGTGCCGAAACTTGTGACACCTGCGCGTTGTTTTTTGACGGCGCCATTGTGACGCAAGGCGATACGCGCACGTTTTTTTTGGGTAACAGTTTTTATACGACGGCGGCAAACCGCATGGCGCACCATGTTCTGCCCGAGGCGACGACCGCCGAGGATGTGATTTTTTCCTTGGGCGGCGACGCGGAGGACATTCCGCCGTGCGACGTTCAACTCCCCCGCGATTGTTCCGCGGAGACGGAACATCCAAATCCAAAACATCCTCCCAAGCTAGGCATCGCGCGGAAGATCGTGATGGGAATTTGCGGGGCTGCGTTTTTGGCGGGAATGGTTTTGATTGGATTGCGTTTCGGCACGTTTTCGGATTTTCTCTCCGGCGGAAGCGATGCGGTGAACGCCGCGAACGACCCCGCCGCCGTCAGGCTTTATGTTGGAACAATCCTTGCGCTGACGCTGGCGACTGTCGTGTTCATGTTTTGCCTGTCTTACAAGCGGGAGCGAACGCCTTTTCCGCAATTGCCGCCGTCCCGCAAGCTTCCGAAGAGAACCGTCGCCGCCGCAGTGATGATTTTACTGCTTATCCCGCTCACGATTTTTGCGGGGATTGTTTTTTGGGACGATCGGAAATATTATTTCATCGGATTGCTTGTGATTCTGGAAGCCATGCCGCCCTTTGCGTTTACGTTCGAAAAACGCAAACCGCAGGCGAGGGAGATGGTGATTTTGGCGGTGCTCACGGCAATCGCCGCAACGGGGCGCACGGTGTTTTTCATGCTGCCGCAGTTCAAACCGGTGACCGCGAAGGTGAGTATCGCGGGTGTCGCATTCCGCGGCGAAGCGGGATATTTGGAGGGTGCGCT
>JAITDE010000069.1 GCA_031282735.1 Oscillospiraceae bacterium
ACGCGTCAAATTACAGGTGATTTTCCGTATTATATGGATGAAACCGTTCGCGCTGAGGGCAAAAACTTCCAGCTAATCCAAGGCGCACAGTTGGCGATCACATCCGACCTGAAGCTTGTGGAAAAAGCGGACGCGACGCGCATTGAAAACATGCAGGCCTACGGACGCCGCTTGGGGCAAATTTTGCTGGACATGGAAAGCGGCGAAGCCGTTCCGGCAATGCTGAACATCGCCCACAGGCAATACCAAATAAAGATTGACAATCCGTTGCAATTGCTGATGTTCCGCCTCAAATTCATTGAATCCACGGCAATCAAAAACGATTTTTGGGGATTGGATTTGGATCTGAAAACAGAAGTCGGCTACATGGAGATCGGCGACAAGCTGGCCGTCGCGATTGTTCCCGGCGAAATGGAGCCCGCACTGCTTTACGGCGGCGGATTGACCAGAGAAAACGCCTATTCAGGCGAAGATTGGAACTACACACCCATGAAAACGACCGTCGGCGAAAGGGAAACATTGGTTTTCGGTTTGGCGAACGATCAATCGGGCTATATACTCCCGCCGAACGATATCAACAATTTTGTGCTGTTCGGCAATGAGGAAATCAACATTGCAAGTTCCGAGAGCGCGCCGAAGCTGCTGGAGAATTTTTCGGCGCTTGTCGAGAATACTAAGAAGAGTGCCAAATAAGTAAGCGCTGCTTTTTCTGAAGAAAAAACCGCAACGAAGCGGGGTTTGGGGACGACCCACCAAAGCCTCCTCCCATGGGGAGGGGGTTGGGGTGGGTAAAGCGCGTTGAATCATCAAACGCATCAATAAAAGCATCAATCAATCATTCATTGCAAAAATATAAAGATAACGCTGTTCCGGTATAACAGCAAAACGAGGCGAATCATGATTTGTGAAATGTGCAAACACAATATGGCGAACACCGTCATCCGCGTGCAACACAACGGCACGGTGCAGGAACTGTTTCTGTGCTCCGCTTGTGCGCAAACTTACGGCGTGGAAGAAGCGACGTTCGCCTCGCAGTTGGGGGAACTGTTTTCCGCAATGCTCGGCGCGTCGCAAGCCGTGCCTCGGCAAAAGCATGAAGCGTCGGCAGAAACCTGCGCCTTTTGCGGCATGAGCTTGCGCGAAATCCAAAAGAGCGGACACATGGGTTGCCCCATTTGCTACGAGACATTCCGCGACGCAATTGCGCCGACATTGCGCAAATTGCACGGCGCGGCACAGCATCGGGGCAAAACGCCCGCGCACGCGCAAGCTGCGTCCCATCAAAACACGATTGCGGCACAAATTGAGGATCTCCGCGCAAAAATCGCCGAGGCGGTCGCGGCGGAAAATTACGAGGAAGCGGCACGGCTGAAAGCTGAAATCCTCCGCCTTGAGCAAGGGGGTGCACAATGAACCAATCTCCTTGGTACGCAAAAGCAGGCGACGTGGTGTTTTCCAGCCGTGTGCGTTTGGCGCGCAATGTGGCGGGTTATGCGTTCCCCGCGCGGTTGCCGCAGGCGGAAAAAGCAAAACTGCAAGCGCGCGTGACGCAGGCGGCAAAGGATGCCATGCCCGATTTGGTTGTGACGGATATGCAAACCATTTCGGCGGCGGAAGCGTTCGCGATGGCGGCGCGTTGGGAAATCAGCCGTGGGTTTGCCGCACAGCAAACGGGAGTGCTGTTGTCCGATCAAAACAAAACCGTCGGCATTATGGTCTGCGAAGAGGATCACATACGCCTGCAAACGCTGGAAGCGGGGTTGGATTTGCCGAAGGTCTTCGACCGCGCCAACAAAATTGACGATGCCATCGCCGCGCGTCTGCCTTACGCTTTTGATGCCCAATTGGGCTATTTGACGCAATGCCCCACCAATTTGGGTACTGCCATGCGCGCGTCCGTGTTGTTGCATCTGCCGGCGTTGGCAAGCCTTGACCGCGTCGCCTTGCTGGGCGAAACGTTTGCTACATTGGGTTACACAATCCGCGGCGCGTTCGGCGAAGGCACGGAGGCGCAAGGCGCGTTGTTCCAATTAAGCAATCAGGTGACGCTCGGCATGGACGAGCAAACGGTGATCGCCGACTTGCAGGCGCATACATTGCAAATCATCGAAAAAGAACGCCGCGCGGCGGCACAGTGTTTGCGCCAGCCCAAAATCAAAGATCAAATTTGGCGTGCGTTTGGTATTTTGTCCGCCGCGCGGTTGTTGGAACACAACGAAGCCGTGCAGTTGCTTTCACTTGTCCGCATGGGCGCGGCGCGCGGCATTTTGCCTGTGCCATTGGAACGCGTCAACGCGCTGATTCCGGGTATCCAGCCCGCAAGCATCGCCTTGTTGCCGGACGGAACGGACGCGGAAAAACGCGCGAATTTGGTGCGCGGCGCACTGGGCACATAAATCAATGAACGATTGGAGAAAACACAATGGCAGAGTATAAATTCAAAGGGTTCACCGAAAAAGCAAATCAAGCCATGAATTTGGCGATTGAAGCCGCCGAGGGGTTTGGGCACACGTTCATCGGCAGTGAGCATATTTTGCTTGGATTGTTGCGCCAACAAGACGGTGTCGCCTATTCGGTGCTGTCGTCGCGCAAAATCAGCGAAAAACACATTGTGGATGCCATCAAATTCAGCTACACTGTCGGCACGCCAACCGTGCTGTCGCCTTCGGACTTCACTCCCCGCACAAAACATGTGGTTTCAGAGGCGTTCCAGCTTTCGCGCAGCAGTAGCGTTGGGTCAATTGTGGGAACGGAACACATTTTGCTTGCGCTCCTGCAAGAGCGCGGCAGTGCCGCTTCCACCTTGCTTGCGCAGCAAAACGTGCGCGTGTCGGATTTGATATCCGATATTGATCGCATTTTGAAAGGCGGAAGGGTGGAAGAGCAAGGGGTTGCAAACAATATGGGCAATACGGGGCGTTCATCGCGCGGCGAACGCTCGGAAGCCGTCCGCACGCCGACATTGGATCAATTCGGGCGTGATTTGACGCAAATGGCGTCCGACCAAAAAATTGATCCCGTGATTGGGCGTGACGACGAAATCGCCCGCGTGATGCAAATTCTGTGCCGCCGCACCAAAAACAATCCCGTGCTCATCGGTGAACCGGGCGTTGGCAAAACGGCTGTCGCGGAGGGATTGGCGCTCAAAATCGCAACGGGTGAAGTTCCTGAACTTCTGCGCGGCAAACGATTGTTTTCGCTGGATTTGACGAGCATGGTCGCGGGGACGAAGTATCGCGGCGATTTTGAAGAACGCATTAAAACAGCCATTGAAGAGGTGCAAAAATCGCATAACGTGATTTTGTTCATCGACGAGCTTCATACGCTGATCGGCGCGGGTGCGGCGGAGGGCGCGACGGATGCCGCGAATATCCTCAAGCCGTCGCTTGCGCGGGGCGAAATGCAAGTGATTGGCGCAACCACCATGGATGAATACCGCAAGCACATCGAAAAAGACGCCGCGCTTGCCCGCAGATTCCAACCCGTGACGGTGGACGAACCGAGCGAAGAGGAAAGCGTCGAAATTCTGAAGGGTTTGCGCGACAAATACGAAGCGCATCACAAAATCCGGATCACTGATGAGGCAATCAGCACGGCGGTGAAGTTATCGGCGCGTTACATCGGCGACCGCTTTTTGCCCGACAAAGCCATTGATTTGGTCGACGAAGCGGCCTCGCGTGTGCGGTTGCGGGCTTTCACCGCGCCGCCGGATATCCGCGAAATTGAGGATAAGCTACACGATTTGCAGGGCGAAAAGGATGCGGCTGTGTCGTCGGAGGACTATGCCCGCGCGGCGACGCTTCGCGAGGAAGAAAAGCGTCTTGCGCAGGAACTGGAAAATTTGCAGGAAAATTGGCACGGCGGCTCGGGTGATGCCGGCGGCGAGGTCAATGCCGATGAAATCGCCGCGATTGTGTCGCTGTGGACGGGTATTCCCGCCATGCAATTGACGCAGGAAGAAACGGAGCGGCTTTTGCACATGGAAGAGGAACTCCATCGCCGCATTGTGGGGCAGGATGAAGCGGTTCGGGCGGTTTCGCGGGCAATTCGCCGCGGCAGGGCGGGGCTGAAAGATCCCAAACGCCCCACGGGTTCGTTTTTATTCTTGGGACCGACGGGCGTGGGCAAAACGGAACTCTGCAAGGCGTTGGCCGCGTCGCTCTTCGGCGATGAGAAAGCCATAATCCGTTTAGATATGTCCGAATACATGGAAAAACACACGGTTTCGCGCTTGGTAGGTTCGCCTCCCGGCTATATTGGTTATGATGAGGGCGGTCAATTGACCGAAGCCGTTCGCCGCAAGCCGTATTGTGTTGTTTTGTTTGACGAAATCGAAAAAGCGCACCCTGATGTGTTCCACATTTTGCTCCAGGTTTTGGACGACGGACGTCTCACCGACTCGCAGGGTCGTGTGGTGGATTTCAAAAATTGCATCGTGATTATGACCTCGAATCTCGGCGCGAAGCTCATCACCAAACAAACGGGCGGCATTGGGTTTGCAAGCAGCGACGGCAAGGACGGCATGCAGGATCAATCTAAAATCAAGGATGCCGTCATGGGTGAACTCAAAAAGGCGCTGCGTCCTGAATTTTTGAATCGCGTGGATGACATCATTGTTTTCCATCAGCTCAACCGTGAGCAAATTTTGCAGATTGCGAAAAAGATGCTCCAGCAAGTCGCTTATCGACTATTGGAACGTGATGTGCGCGTGCATTTTGATGATTCCGTCGCTGAACACATGGCGGATGCCGGCTTTGATCCCGTTTTCGGTGCGCGTCCCCTGCGCCGCGCAATTCAAACGCAGGTGGAAGATTTGCTCAGCGAAAAGCTTTTGGAGGGCGAATTGTCGCCGGAAGCAAGCTATACCGCGCAATGGAACGGTAGCACAATGATCGTTTCGGCGGATGCATAGATCTATATTTGCGCGGGTTGAATATGTTCGCGCGGAGCGTGGAAAAGTAGATTTCTCTCACAAATCGGACTGCGCGGTTTTCGGATTTTCCCCATGCAGCCATGCGAAAAAACTTTCGGCGAGTTCCACAATTTTAAAGCGGATTTCATATTTGGGATTGCTTTTGACGACGCGCAATTCCCCCGCGCGAAGCACCGCATCCAGCGAAGCCGCTTTGGATGTCGCCGCGGGCAGGCAAAGCGGCGGGAACATTACGCACCACCAGTTGCGCCCCGCTCCATCGCCCAAAACCACGCGAACCGCTTCGTAATGCCCCGCCGGCAAAGTGATAGTGTCATAGACACGCGTGTTGAAATACTCTGCGCCAATGGCGATGCGCACGTCGTATTGCAATCCGTAGGATCTTAGCACGCGGCGCGCACAGTTTTCTAGGTATTCCTTGCGGGGCAAAATCGACGCCTCCGCTTCGTCTCGGCTGATGCTGCCGCCGAACAGATCGGCACCCTCTTCCAGCAACGCGTCGCGCACGGCAATTTTGACCGACTGATCGATCGCGCTGTCTGAGTTTGCAATCACATGCAAGCGAAGCACTTGCGTGCGTATGCCGACGCAACGCACTTGAAAGCTCACGATGCTTGCAAGGAACACGCAAACGGCGATCAGCGTGAGCTTGCGCATGATCACAAGCCATTTGTGCCGATGTTGTGCGGGACTGTGTAATTTTATGTATTTCATCACAAAAACCGTCCTTACTCTTGTTGCAAGGAGTATGGACGGTTTTTTTCGTGTTTATACAGACAAAAAAGATTTTCGCCTGTTCTTTTTGCCAAGCCATGGCAATCAATCGGCGTTTTTTTTCCTGTATTTGAAAATAACTTGGTAAAATCCGTGAAGACGCTCCGTAAAGTGTTGCATTTTGCGGGCGTTTGTTGTAAACTATAAAAGTGGTGTTCTTTTCGCGCGCAAAATTGATTGGGAGGAAACGCGATGATGGTTGGAGGCAAAGCGGAATACAGGCTAACGCGCATTATCAACGTGGCATATTACCTGTTGATACTTGTTGGATTCTATTTGTTCATGCGCTACGCGTTTTGGTTGGTGTTTCCTTTTTTGTTTTCCTTTTTTGTGGCGATGCTCCTGCAACGCCCCATGAATTACGCCCTGCGCAAGATTAAACTCAAAAAGAGCTTTTCGGCGGTTTCTCTTGTGCTGATCTTCTATTTGACGATCGCCGCTTTGATCTCGCTTGTGGGTATGCGGATTGTTTCGGGTGTGCAAAGCTTCGCGTCCTACATCACAGGGCTGGTGCAGAACATTCCGGAGAGCTTGCCCGAGGTGCAGGAACGCATTGCCTTGCTCATCAATTGGATGCCCGCCTCTTTGCAGGAGACCATCAACGGCGGCATCGACAGCTTTGTCACGCGCTTGCTTGCGGGTGAAACGGCCGACGGTGAACAAGTTGGCGTTTGGCAGAGCTTTATTTCCAATTTCAACATCGAATGGCTTAAAACGCCCATGAACAGTCTGCTTTCAACCGCCAGCAAAATCCCCGCCGCTGTCGTCGCCGTGGTGATCACGGTCGTTTCCAGCTTTTTTATGACTTCAAGCTACGACAGCATCGTCCAATTCATCAAGCGTCAGCTTTCGGTGAACAAACAGACCGCGCTTTCCGCCAGCAAGCGGATTATGCTTTCATCTTTGGCGCGGTTGGTGCGTTCTTATTTGATCATCGTTTTGGTGACGTTCGGCGAACTGCTTTTGGGGCTGGGTTTTTTGATAGTCATCGGCAAATTCAACGACAGCAACGGCAGCAAATACTGGATCGTCATCGCGTTTGCGACGGCGTTGGTCGATATGCTCCCCGTCATCGGAACAGGAAGCGTGCTGATGCCTTGGGCAATTTATAATATGATTATGGGCAACATCGGCATGGGCGTCGGATTGATTGTGATGTATGTTGTGATTATCATCGTGCGGCAGATCATCGAGCCGAAACTGATTGCCGCAAACTTGGGATTGCCCGCGATTGCGACGCTTGCGGGCATGTATATCGGGTTGCAGCTCTTCGGCGTGGTCGGTATGTTTGTCGTGCCGCTTTTGCTCATTTTGCTCAAGCTCCTCAACGACGAGGGTGTCGTCCATCTTTGGAAAACAGAACGAAGCGGTCAACCCGAACAAAGCAAAGGAGATTCAGCATGAGTTATGCCGACGAAGCGTTTGTTTCGGCTTGCAGGCAGATACTGGACCACGGCGTTTGGGACACCGATCAGCGTGTCCGCCCCAAATGGGACGACGGAACGCCCGCTCACACGGTCAAATCCTTTGGCATTGTCAATCGCTATGATTTGCGCCGCGAATTTCCTCTGCTCACGCTGCGGCGTGTGCCGATGAAAACCGCGCTGGACGAGCTTTTGTGGATTTGGCAAAAAAAATCCAGCAACGTGCATGATCTCGGCAGCCATATCTGGGACGCTTGGGCGGACGAATCCGGCAGTATCGGCAAGGCGTACGGCTATCAGTTGGGCGTGAAGCACGCATATCCCGAAGGCATGTTCGATCAGGTGGATCGCGTTCTCTGGTTGCTCAAAAACGATCCCGCAAGCCGCAGGATTATAACCAGCCTGTATGTACATCAGGATTTGAACGAAATGTCGCTTTATCCGTGCGCTTACTCCATGACATTCAATGTCAGCGGCGGCGTTTTGAACGCGATTTTGAACCAGCGGTCGCAGGATATGCTAACGGCGAACGGCTTCAACGTGTGCCAATACGCCTTGTTGCTCATGATATTCGCCCAATGCAGCGGTTTGCGGGCGGGCGAACTTGTGCACGTGATTGCCGACGCGCATATCTATGACCGCCACGTGCCGCTGATCGAAGAGCTAATATCCCGCGAGCCATTCCCCGCGCCGACCGTCCGCTTGGACGAAAGTCTGACGGATTTTTACAGTTTCACCAAAGAGAGCGCCGTTGCGGAAGGATATCAATATCACCCGTTTGATGTCAAATTTCCGGTGGCTGTCTAGAGCCGGATGCCGGATGTTAGAAACTGCGGTTTTGTGAACGCAAGCATAGATAATCATAAAAAGCATTTGCTTTTTGTCGAAAAATCTGCTATACTGCACTGGTCAGTGCAAAGTGTGACAAGAAAAGGATTGTAACGGATGAACGAGGAACCAAATGATTGGTCAGCGATTGCCTCTATTGACAAATCCAAAAGAACCACGCCCCAAAAGCGCAAACGCCTGTTGATCGCCGCCGCCGTTGCGGTTGTTGCGGTTGTGGGTATCACGCTTGCCGCCGCAATTTCATACAGGGATCTTTTGGGCGGAATTACGGTTGACCCGGGAACCGTCCCCAGCGGCTACGCGCCTGAGACGGCGAATGTGACGGAACCGCCCGACCCGAATTTTGAATCCATGTATGACATCACCGATGCGGCAAACCTGAACAGCTTTTTGTATCAGTGGTGGAATAACGACGGCGATATTCTCTACAGCCGCGATGTGCTGAACGTTTTGTTGCTTGGGATTGATAATGACGACAATTCTGTCGGCACGGGGCGCTCCGACACCATGCTGATGGTGTCGATCAACAAAAAGACAAACGCCGTTACCCTGCTTTCGTTTTTGCGCGACAGCTATTGTTATTATGACGTCAACGGCACAACGCGATATGACCGCATCAACACGTCGTTTCACCATGGCGGCGCGGCGGGTTTGATGGAGACCATTTCAAAGCTCTACAAAATCCGTGTGGACAAATATGTGAGCGTGGACTTTGAGTCGTTCCCAAAACTGATTGATGCCCTTGGCGGCGTGACGGTGGATGTGACGCAATCCGAGGCAAAATATATCAACCGCACCGCGCCCAGCATGAACAAGAGTTTTCCATTCGGCGAAGATGTGCTTCTCAACGGCAAGCAGGCGTTGGTTTTCAGCCGTATCCGCAAATTGGACTCCGAAATCAACCGAACACGCCGCCAGCGCAGTGTGATCCAAGCGATTTTGCAAAGCGCGCGCACGGCATCGATCGCCGAAGTTTACCGAGCGCTTGACCAAACGCTGCCGTATGTGAAAACCAACTACACCCGCACGGAAATTTTGGGATTGGTACCGTCGGCGCACAGTTGGCTCAATTACAGCATGGACGACCTATCTTCGCCGCTGCTCAGCGGCAGTGAACGCACGGCGATCGGCGCGACCATCCGCGGCATGTCCATCTGGATTGTGGATTATCCCGCCGAAGCACAGCGTGTGCAGAACCTGCTCTACGGCAAAACGAACATCAATCTGACGGACGACGCGGAGCGCAACGCCTACATCCGCGATCTTTTTCTCGGCGCGGCGGAAAAGGGGAGCACCGACTATGAACGTTTCGATAATCCGCAAACAGAAACGCAAACAGATAGCACAACAGAAAGCGAGGACGGCGGCACGGACATCGCTTTGAACGAAACCGAATCTGACGAATCGATGGAGGAAGCACAAACGCAGACAAAATCGAACACAGATATGGGCGGGCAGTTTTGGGGCGGCTTGTTTTAATAGAGCTGTAGAAAGAGAAACTCAATTTTTGAATCGATGAAGGATGTGACAGATTGGGCGGCAAATCAAAATTAACATTCAAGCGGCGCAGATTTCGCACCATTATGCTTGCGGTCATCCTCACCGCCGCGATTGCGGTGACGGGCGTTTTTGCCTATTTTTACAACATGATGCAAAAGGCGACGACGGACGACGGCTACTTTTTTGCCGATGAAACTGAACCCGAGGAAGAGGCGACGGGGCTGGATGTGTACTACGAAAATGTCGATGCCAGTTCCCTAGACGAATATCTGACGATGTGGTCGACAAACGGGATCAAAAAGCTGTCGGATAAAAACGTCATCAACATCCTGCTTTGCGGGGTGGATTCCACCAACGGCAAGGCGACGAGCGGGCGTTCGGACGCTATTCTTTTGGTGTCCGTCAACAAGAAGCAAAAAAACATCACGGTCACATCGTTTTTTCGCGACAGTTATACCTATATCGACTTGCTGAAAGACGCAAAAAATCCCCGCACCGCGATGAATAAGGTCAATGCGGCCTATTCTTGGGGCGGTCCCGCTACATTGATCGAAACGCTGGAATCGAACTACAAAATTGTGATTGACGACTATGTCAGCGTCGATTTTCAGACCTTCCCCAAGCTGATTGACGCACTTGGCGGCGTGACGGTGGATGTGACGGCGACGGAGGCGAATTACATCAACCGAACCGCGCCGAGCATGCACCATAAATTCCCATCGGGCAAAAACGTCACGCTCACGGGCGCGCAAGCGTTGGTTTACAGCCGTATCCGCCATTTGGACAACGACATGAACCGTACCGCGCGGCAACGCAAAGTGATCATGGGGATTTTGTCCGCCGCAAGGCGCGCGACGACAAGGCAAATCAATAACGCCCTCAATATCGCTCTGCCCTATGTTGTAACGAGCATGAGCAAAATGGAAATCACAGGCATGGTCACGTCCGCGCTTTCGCAAAACTGGCTGGATTATCCTATCGTCCAAAACAACACGCCGACGGTGGAAACGGACGACGCGACGGGCTTTTCAACATATATCCGCACCCAATTTGTTTGGGTCGTGGATTATCCCCGCGCCGCGCAGATGCTGCAAAATCAAATTTACGGTGTCACAAATATTCAGCTTGCCGCCGAGGGCGAGGAGCGAGACGACGTGCTTTCCAAACTCTTCCACGAAGCGCATTCATCCAGCGGCGGCGGTTCGTCGAGCAAAACGACGACTCAGGCGAGCACGATCGGTGAAACCGTCCCCTTGCAGAGCGACACGACAGAAATTGAGGACAGCACGGAGGAAACGACCACAACCCGAAGCTTCTTCTGGTGGCTTACGGGGCCAAGTGCCGCGCCGGACGAAACCGTAGCCGAAACCGAACCTGTATCCGAAGAAGAAACCACGGTGCGAACGCAAACGACGGTGACCGAAACCGCTACAAAACCAGGTGAGAGTCCGTGACGAAAATCAAACTATGCGGGCTGTTTCGTCTGGCGGATATCGACGCCGCCAATGCCGCGTCGCCCGATTATGTCGGTTTTGTTTTCGCGCCGAGCAAACGGCGGATTGACGCAATCCAAGCGGATGTGTTTCGGCGGCGTTTGCGTGGTGATATTCCCGCCGTCGGTGTGTTTGTGGATGCGGAGATTGCGCGGATTGCCGCACTCTACCAAAACGGTATCATCCAAATGGCGCAGTTGCACGGCGGCGAAAGCGACGATTATCTGCAAGAATTGAAATCGCTGTGCGGCATTCCGATCATCCGAACCGTGCGCATGGGTATAAATCGGCAAAACCACAATTGCGGCTGCGCGGATTATTTGCTTCTTGACAGCGGCGCGGGCACGGGCAAGACGTTTTGCTGGAGCGATATCAAAACGCCGAGCGTTCCGTGGTTTTTGGCGGGTGGCATTTCCATGGAAAATATCAGCGAGGCACTTCGCCAAGGCGCGTACGCCGTTGATGTGAGTTCGGGGATTGAGACCAATGGGCGCAAAGATCCGCAAAAGATGCTTGCCATTGTGCAAAGCGCACGCTCACCGTATCGGTAACAGCCATACAGGTCAAGCGCGACAAAACGCACAAAAACAATCCAGATATTCACGTTTGATTGTTTGAATCAACAAAGCTCAAAAAAAGACAAAAATGCTGTTGACTTTGGCGCGGAAGTGTGATATAGTATTAGTACAGCGAGGGCGACACAGCGGAGCGGATGAATGTGTTCGCGAAGTCAAACGTCTTCCAGTCGGTGTCTTAGCAGTGAGGGTCCACCCGTTCCCATCCCGAACACGGTCGTTAAGCTCACTTGCGCTGACAATACTTGGCGGGTGACTGCCTGGGAAGATAAGTCATTGCCGACATCACGCCGCCATCCAAATTGGGTGGCGGTTTGCTTTTTCACATTTGCTTGATGCATGAATCGGAGGGGTTTGCTATGTGTTGCAACTGCTGGAAAATGCAACAATCGAACAAAACCCATGGGCGTAGCGTTGTGCTACGTTTTTTTATTTCGGGCTTGTTTCGTTGAAATCTTTAGAGAAAAAACAGGAGGCGCACCATGAAAAAAGCGGCAATCCTTATGGGGAGCATCAGCGACTTGGAGACGGTTCGTCCCGCGTTCGCGTTGCTTGAAGAATTGGGCATTGCGTATGAAGCCCACGTGTTTTCGGCACACCGCACACCTAGGCAAGCGGCGGCGTTCGCGCGGGACGCATCCGCCAATGGTTTTGGTGTCCTGATTGCGGCGGCGGGCAAGGCCGCGCACCTTGCCGGCGCGTTGGCGGCGCAAACGGCTTTGCCAATCATCGGCATACCCATTAAGTCTTCCACGCTCGACGGGCTTGACGCGTTGCTTTCCACCGTGCAAATGCCGCAGGGTATGCCGGTGGCGACGGTCGCGATTGACGGCGCATATAATGCGGCAATGCTCGCGGCGCAGATTTTGGCGGTGGAGAACGACAATTTGGCGCAAAAACTCGCCGCTATGCGCGAAGCAATGACGAAAAACGTCCTCCAAAAAGATGCCGAACTGCAAACAATCTTAGCGCGCAAAGTGACAATCTAGAACAATCAAAAAAGGAGATATGCATGAAAAAGATCATCAGCGGAAAGGTTCGCGACGTTTATGAGGTTGACGATAAATCATTGGCGATTGTGACGACCGACCGCATTTCGGCGTTCGACGTGATTTTGCCGACGGATGTGCCGGGGAAGGGCGCGGCATTGAACGCGCTGTCGAATTTTTGGTTCGATTTGACGGAAGATATCGTGCCGAATCATATGATATCAAGCGATATTGCCGATATGCCCGCTTTGTTTTCCAAAGATCCCGCTTATTTTGCGCCGCGCACGATTTTGGTCAAAAAGCTTCGTATGCTGCCGGTTGAGTTCATCATTCGCGGCTACGTTTTCGGCAACATGTGGAAAGCCTATCAAGCGCGCGAGCCGTTTTGCGGGCAAATGATCGACGGCGACTATCTGCTTGCCGAAAAATTGGTTGAGCCGATTATCACGCCGTCCACAAAAGCTACGCAGGGACACGATGTTTATATCTCTCTCGAGGAACTTTCCACCGCGATCGGGCGGGATATGAGCGCGAAGCTTTGCGATTTGTGCTTACGGCTTTATGATCGGTGCTACACACACGCGCTGACGCGTGGGATTATCATTGCCGACACCAAACTGGAGTTCGGTTTGGACGACGACGGCAATATTGTGCTCGCGGATGAAATTTTCACGCCGGATTCCAGCCGTTTTTGGGATGCCGCCAACTATCGTGTGGGGACGTCGCCGCTTTCTTATGACAAGCAATTTGTGCGTGATTGGCTGATTGCCAACAAGCTTGACGGTGTTGAGCCGCCGCCTGTTTTGCCGGATGATATCGTTGCTAAAACCGCGGATTTGTATGCGGTGTGTGTGCGGAAAATCGTAGGCTAAAAATGATCGCGCGAAGCGGGAAAAGTTCTTTTGCTTCTTTTCTTTCAAGAAAAGAAGAGAAAATCGTCCAATCGGAGGAAATATGAGTTCTCTTCACGAAGAATGCGGCGTGTTCGGGGTGTTTCAAAAAGTCGGCGAGACGCCGTTGGATGTGGCGAGCGCCGCATACTACGGCTTGTTTGCCTTACAGCATCGCGGACAGGAAAGTTGCGGGATTTTTGTCAACGACTGCGGCGTACCAACAGGTCACAAAAGCACGGGTCTTGTGAACGACGTGTTCAGCAAAGAAATTTTGGCAAACCTTGGCAAAGGACAAATGTCGGTTGGGCATGTTCGTTACAGCACGACGGGCTGTTCGGGCGCGCGCAACGCACAACCCATGTATGTCAACCATGCCAAAGGGTCGCTGGTCATTGCGCACAACGGCAATTTGACGAACGCGGTGGAACTGCGCGAAAAATACGAGATGGATGGTTGCATTTTCCACACGACGAGCGACACCGAGGTCATAGCGTATACAATCACGCGCAATCGCATTCATACCGCGTCCATTGAAGAGGCGGTGAGCAAAACCGTGGAAACGCTGGAGGGCGCGTACTCTATTGTGATGATGTCCTCCCAAAAAATGATTGCATGCCGCGATCCGCTGGGGTTTCGTCCGCTGGTGATTGGGGAATTGCCGAACGCCTATGTGTTTGCCTCCGAAACTTGCGCGTTGGATGCCGTCGGCGCGGCGTTTGTGCGCGACGTTTTGCCCGGCGAGATTGTTGTGGCCGACGAAAACGGCTTGCGATCGATTACGGAACACTGCGATCCAAACCGCAAAAAATACATGTGCATTTTTGAATATATCTATTTTGCCCGCCCCGATTCCCTGATGGATGGCAATTCCGTGCATATGGCGCGTGAAAACGCGGGCGCGATTTTGGCGATGGAATACAAAATCAATGCCGATGTCGTGATCGGTGTGCCTGATAGCGGGCTTGACGCCGCGATCGGCTACGCCCGCAAATCGGGGATTCCCTACGCGATTGGGCTGATCAAAAACAAATACATCGGGCGCACGTTTATCCAGCCGGACCAAACCCAGCGCGACACGGGCGTGCGCATCAAGCTCAACCCCGTGCCGCCTGTCGTCAAAGGCAAACGGGTGATTATGGTCGACGATTCTTTGGTGCGCGGCACGACTGTCGCCCGCACAGTGCGCCTTTTGCGCGATGCCGGCGCGGTTGAAGTCCACGTGATGAGCGCGGCTCCCGCTTTTCGCTATCCATGCTATTTCGGCACGGATATCGACGATCCCGCGTGTTTGATCGCCAATCAGCACGAGAACTACGAAGGGATCGCGGATTCCGTCGGCGCGGATTCCGTCGGCTATTTGCCCGTGGATCAATTGCGCATGCTGGTGCGTCCCAAACAAGGGTATTGCTCTTCGTGCTTCACCGGGGATTATCCCGTGCGTATTCCGGGGCAGCAAAAAAAGATGTGGTTCGAAGAAAAAATCGCAAAACCTCTTTCATGACGATAGGAGAAATCAATGAAGAATTCGCAGAGTGAAAGTTACAAAGCGGCCGGCGTGGATATCACGGCCGGCTATACGGCGGTTGAATTGATGCAAAAGCACATCGCGCGGACGGCGACTGCCGGCGTGGTATCGGGAATTGGCGGCTTTGGCGGTTTGTTCGAGCTGGATTTGACGGGTATTGTGCGCCCTGTTTTGGTGAGTGGCACGGATGGTGTCGGGACAAAGCTGAAGATTGCTTTTTTGCTTGATAAACACGACACCGTCGGCATCGATTGCGTTGCAATGTGCGTCAACGATATCATCTGTTGCGGCGCGAAACCGCTGTTTTTTTTGGATTATATCGCAATGGGAAAGAACATTCCGGCGCGTGTCGCGAGCGTCGTCGCGGGAATCGCGGAGGGTTGCGTGCAGTCGGGCGCGGCGCTCATCGGCGGAGAAAGCGCGGAAATGCCGGGGTTTTATCCCGAAGATGAATATGATTTGGCGGGTTTTTCGGTTGGCGTTGTGGACAAAAGCAAAATTGTGGATAACGCGGTTACGCGGGTCGGCGACATCATCATCGCTTTGCCGTCCTCCGGTGTGCACTCCAATGGGTTTTCGCTTGTGCGCAAGGCGTTTGATGTGAACGAAAAAAATATCGCCACGTATTACGACGAACTCGGCACAACATTGGGCGAAACGTTGCTCACGCCCACCAAAATCTATGTGAAGCCTGTTTTGGCCGCGCTTGAAGTCGGAGAAATCCACGGTATTTCGCACATCACGGGCGGCGGGTTTTTTGAAAACATCCCACGCAGTTTGCCGCAGGGTCTCTGCGCGAAAATCGAAGAACGCGCCCTGCGCACACCGCCTATTTTTGCGCTGATTCAGCAAGCGGGCAAAATTCCGCGGCGCGACATGTTCAATACCTATAACATGGGTGTTGGCATGTGTCTAGTTGTGGCAAAAACGGATGCGGATGCCATTTTGCAAACACTCCACGCAAACGGCGAGGACGCGTATCCAATCGGCGAGGTTGTCCGCGGCGAAGATGGGGTGATTTTTGCGTGAATAACACCGCCAAACGCGTGGCTGTCCTTGTTTCGGGCGGCGGCACAAATTTGCAAAAGCTGATCGACGCGCAAAACGACGGCACGTTGCACAGTGGAAAAATCGTGCTGGTGGTTTCCGGCAAAGCGGGTGTCTACGCGCTCGAACGCGCCAAGCAAGCGGATATCCCCGCGTTGGTTCTCCCAAAAGCCGAAATGACGTTGGAGGATTTTGAAAAGCAGCTCTGCGACGCGATTGCGCAACACAAGATTGATTATATCGTCCTTGCGGGATTTTTGACGATTTTGAGCGAATCTTTCACAAAGCAGTTCCCGAATCGGATTATTAACGTGCATCCCGCGCTGATTCCGTCCTTTTGCGGCAAGGGATTTTACGGTTTGCGCGTGCATCAAGCGGCATTGGATTACGGCGTAAAAGTCACGGGCGCGACGGTGCATTTTGTGAACGAAGTCGCCGACGGCGGTGAGATTATCCTCCAAAAAGCCGTGGATGTTTTGCCGAACGACACCCCTGAAACGCTCCAGCGCCGCGTGATGGAGCAAGCCGAATGGGTGTTGTTGCCGCAGGCGTTGGAATACGTTTGTTCCGCTTTTTCTTCAGAAAAAGTAAGTCAGAAAAAGAAGCGGAGTTGTTGCTCCTTGCGATCGTCGTCGCTCAGCAGAACGCCGGCGGCAGGGAAGTTTTTGGTGCGGTAACGCGCGGGAACTTTGAATTCACCATCCGCCAACGGATGCAGGCTTTCGATGTGTTGGGCGCGGCGCATGGTCATGATTGCCATGCCTTGGCTCTCTTTTTTTGATTTCGGCGCGATCGCGCCCGTGTGGAATACAATGCATCGATCAGACGAAGATGTGATCACACAATCGCAGTCTTCGGTCAAATACAAGGCGGCGGCAAATTCGGCTTTGTCTGAGTAGGCTTTGACGAGTTTTTTGCGATTGGTTTTGGTGACATAGGCGCTCAAATCGATCTTGGCAAGTTTTCCGTTGCTGAAAGCGAAGAGCACATAACCCGTGTAATCTTTGGTGGCAAGCATCCAAACGGCGGTTTCGCCCTCTTCCATCTCCAAACGCGCGGGAATATAATCCCCCAAAACGCTTGCCTTGCTGTCGTCAAAATCCGATGCGCTCGCTTTGTATACTTGACATTTGTTGGTGAAAAAGAGCAAATCCCACGCATTGCCCGCGGGAATCGAGAGCACGACCTTGTCGCCCTCCTTGCATTTTTGCTGATCGTTCATACGCAAGGATGCCGGTGTGATTTTTTTGAAATAGCCGTCGCGGGTGAAGAACAATTGCACCGGATAATCCTCCGCTTGCGGCGCGGTATATTCTTCGGCGACTTCGTGGGCATAAACCACTTCGCTTCGGCGCGGCTTGCCGTATGCCGCGGCAATTTCTTTCAAATCATCGGTCATGATTTTTTTAACACGCGCGTCGTTGCCCAAAATATCGGTGGCATCCGCAATTTCTTTTTTGAGCTGATCAATTTCAGACGTGCGCTTTAAGATGTAGGAGCGGTTGAGATGACGCAAACGGATTTCGGCGACAAATTCCGCTTGGGGCTGATCGATACCAAAGGCGATCATGAGGTTTGGAATGACTTCGTCTTCTTCCTCTGTTTGGCGGATGACGCGGATGGCTTCGTCGATGTCCAGCAAAATTTTTGCCAAACCCTCCAGCAGGTGGAGTTTTTCCTTGTTTTTGCCCAAATCATGGCGTACGCGCCTGCGGACGCATTCGCTGCGGAAATCGATCCATTCCAGCAAAATCTGCCGCACGCCAAGCACGCGCGGCGTGCCTTTGATTAGCACATTGAAATTGCACGCAAACGTGTCTTCCAGCGTCGTTTGTTTAAAAAGCCGTTGCATCAGTTTGTCGGCATCCGTGCCGCGTTTGAGGTCGATTGTGATTTTCAACCCGCTTTTGTCGGTTTCGTCGCGGATGTCGCTGATCTCGCGGATTGCGCCCGCTTTAACGCGCTCCACGATTTTATCAATGATCGCCTCGGCTGTGGTCGTGGGCGGAATTTGATGGATGTCAATGCAATTGTGTTCTTTGTCGTAGGTATACTTCGCACGTACGCGTACGCTGCCGCGCCCTGTTTCGTAGATTTGCGCGAATGTTTGCGCGTCAAAAATCACCTGTCCGCCGCCCACAAAATCGGGTGCAAGGAGGGTGTCGGCGACGTCGTGCGCGGGATTTTTTGCAAGCGCGATGGTCGTTTCGCAAATTTCGGCAAGGTTGAACGAGCAAATTGAACTCGCCATGCCAACGGCAATCCCCGTGTTGAGGTTGACCAAAATGGATGGAAAGCGCACGGGCAGAAGCGTCGGCTCTTTCATGGTGCTGTCGTAGTTATCGGCAAAATCCACTGTATCCTTGTCGATGTCGCGGAAGAGTTCGTGGGCGATGCCCTCCAGTTTTGCTTCGGTGTAACGGGATGCCGCCCACATCATATCGCGCGAATACGCCTTGCCGAAATTCCCTTTGGAATCCACAAAGGGATGGAGCAGTTTTTCGTAACCGCGTGAAAGCAGCACCATGGTTTCATAAATTGACGCGTCGCCGTGCGGGTTGAGTTGCATGGTCCGCCCGACGATGTTTGCGGATTTTGACCGCGCACCGCTGAGCAATCCCATTTTATACATGGTATAGAGTATTTTTCGGTGCGATGGCTTGAAGCCGTCAATTTCCGGGATGGCGCGTGACAAAATCACGCTCATTGCGTAGGGCATAAAATTTGTCTCGATGGTCTCGGTCACAGGCTGTTTTACAACTTCGCCCGCGCCAAGGATATGCGCGTTTTGCGCGGGATTGGTCTGTGTTTCTTTTTTACGCGGTTTTTTTGCCATTCTATCCTCCAAAATCGTTATGTAGGCAGTTTAACACAAAAAAGAAAAAAACGCAAGCACGTTTTGAAGTCTTCTTGTATGCTAAATGTCATTTTTTCAAGTTTTTATGCGGAGCGTCTTGCAATTCGGCGAAAAAGCGCGTATAATACAATCCACCAAGTTGTGGAGCGGGGAGAATTCAAAACATGAAAAAAATGGGAACGTTTGCACTGCTCGTCTGTTTGTTCGTGTTGGCTGTGGCGGCCGTGATGAGTGTACGCGACCCCGTCGTCGCCGATTCGATCGTTGCGTTTTTCAAAACCGTGGGCGAAGGGATTGCGGCCTTTGCGAAAAACCTCGCCGAAGCGTTCAAAATCGCTTTTACGGCATGAACTTCTCTATTGTATCCCAAAGTTTGATATGTGTCAAGGGTACGTGAAAAATTTCACGGCGATCCCGCGTGGTATATATGATCGCTTATAAGCATACATAAATTTGAAATGCGTTGCAGAAAGGGTTTGTATGAGTGGATTTATCGCAAAAATTGTTTCCGTTTTCGTGGGTATTGTTTCCGTTATCCTGCCGTTGACATCCACCGGATCGACGGAAATCGCGCCGAAACCGACCGCGCCGGCCATCGTCAAACACACGGACATAAAAAAACAAGAACTCAAAATCATGACATATAACGTCTATATCGGCGGCAAAGGCGCGCAAAGCCCCGACAATCGTTTGAACGGTGTCGCGCAAACGATTCTCGCGCAAAATCCCGATTCAATCGGCTTGCAGGAGGCGGATGAATTCTGGCGTTGGAATCTCAAATTCGCTCTGCGCGAAAAATACGCCATTGCGTGCGACTACGGTCGCCACTTGGGGATGAGTGAGGGGTCTCCCATTTTCTATCGAAAAGACAAATTCAAATTGATCGACGAAGGCACGTTTTGGCTTTCAGATACGCCCGGCTTGTATTCCATGGGGTGGGACGCAGCCTCTGTGCGCATTGCCGCTTGGGCATTGCTGGAGGACAAAACAACGGGCTTCCGCTATTATCACTACAACGCGCACTTGGATCACTTAGGTGAAGCCGCGCGGATCAATGCCGCTGCCTTGATCGCGAACAAAATCAACGCGCCAAATCTGCCGACGGTTTTAACGGGCGACTTTAATTTTGCGCCGTCGCATCGCGGTTATTCCTATCTTACAGGCGCGGGGATAAAAGACACCCGTACGCTTGCAACCCAAACAAAAGACAGTGGACGCACGTTCCACGGTTATGCAAATGTGACTACCCGCTCGGGGAATCCAATTGATTTTGTTTTTGCCAACCAGCAATATTTGCGCGCGGTTCGCAGTTATGATATTGTCCACACGCGGTATGACGGTATGTATCCGTCCGATCACTTTGCGGTTGTTTCAATTTTGACCTTGGCAAACCAATGATGCTATCGTTCACGGACCGAGAAAAATTTCCACAGGCTGAAAATGACCGCGCGAAGCGGGTGCTCGCCGCAGGCGCGCGAAGCGAGTGCTCGCCGCAGGCGTTTTTCTTCAGAAAAAGAAGACGAAAAGCCTTGACAATTCGCCGTAATTAGGGTATACTACTGCTATCCTAATAGATTAGTGATATCGGGGGCAAGACATTTTGGCAGGAGCTTTCTGCCGAAAGGTCTTTTGTTTTTCGCGATGCCAATCGACGACGGAAGGGAAGAAACCTAATGCGCTATTACCTCTCGGCAATTGCCGACGTGTTTGAGCACGTCAAAAGCGACCTGAGCGGGCTCACGCAACAGGAAGCGGAGGAACGCCTCGCGCGTGACGGCAAAAACAAACTCAACCAAGCAAAAAAGGATTCCATCATCAAGCGTTTTTTGAAGCAGCTGGTTGACCCGATGATTATTGTCCTCCTTGTTGCGGCGTTCATTTCGGGCGTGTTGGCGGTGGTTGAGGGCGAAGGGCTTGCGGATGTGATCATTATCCTTGTGGTGGTGCTGATCAACGCGGTGCTGGGGGTTTATCAGGAAAACAAAGCCGAAGCGGCAATTGAGGCGTTGCAGGAGATGTCCGCGGCGACTTCTAAGGTGTTACGTGAAGGCGAAGTGCAATCCATCAAAAGCGAAAATCTTGCGGTCGGCGATGTGATTTTGCTGGAAGCGGGCGATGCCGTTCCCGCCGATGCTCGCGTTTTTGAGTGCGCTAGCCTCAAAATTGAGGAAGCCGCGCTGACGGGCGAATCGGTTCCCGTCACAAAACTGCTGGATCAACTCAATCCGGGCGAAAACGGCGACGTTACCTTGGGCGACCGCAAAAACATGGTTTATATGGGTTCGTCTGTCGCTTACGGGCGCGGTAAAGCGGTTGTCACCGCGACGGGCATGCAAACCCAAATGGGGCTGATTGCCGACGCAATTGCCAAAGCCGAAGACGGACAAACGCCCCTGCAAATCAAATTGACGCAATTGAGCAAAATCCTCACTTGGCTCGTGCTCGGTATCTGTGCGTTCATGTTCGCTTTTCATGCGGTGCGCAACTTCGTCACGGAGGGCGGTTTCGGTACGTTCAGCGACATACTGTCGATTTTCATGGTGGCTGTCGCACTCGCCGTCGCGGCAATCCCCGAGGGTCTGGCGGCCGTCGTGACAATCGTGCTTTCGATTGGCGTAACGAATATGAGCAAGAAAAAGGCGATCATCCGGCGTTTGACCGCAGTTGAAACGCTGGGATGTGCGCAGATTATCTGCTCCGACAAAACAGGCACGCTCACCCAAAACAAAATGACCGTCGTGGATCATTACGCCGCAGACGAACACGCGCTTGCGATTGCCATGGCGCTGTGTTCCGATGCCGAACGCACCGCCGTAGGCGAAACAATCGGCGAACCAACCGAAATTGCGCTGGTCAACTATGCCGCAAGCCTTTCGCTGGAAAAAAACGACCTGAAAAAACAATATCCCCGTGTGTGCGAAGCGCCGTTTGATTCGGTGCGCAAAATGATGTCGACCGTCCACCGCACGGAAGACGGCTTTGTGCAGTTCACAAAAGGCGCACCTGATGAAATACTGCAGCGTTGCACACATGTCGGCACACCGCAGGGTGCTGTGCCTATTTCGGCTGATGACAAAGAACAAATCCTTGCGCAAAACAAGCGTATGGCGAATAAAGCCCTCCGTGTGCTTGCCGCCGCAACCAAACAATATACCATGCAGCCGGATTGTTTTGATCCCGAACGACTGGAAAGCGATCTTGTATTCATCGGTTTGACGGGGATGATCGACCCCGTGCGCCCTGAGGTCAAGGATGCCATTGCGGAATGCCGCAACGCGGGGATTCGCGCCATTATGATCACAGGCGACCACAAAGATACCGCCGCGGCGATCGCTTCGGAACTCGGGATACTCGACGGCACGGTGAAAGCGATCACAGGCGCGGAGCTCAGCGCGATCGGCGACGCGGAATTTGATGAAACGGTAGGCGATTACGCCGTTTATGCCCGCGTACAGCCCGAACACAAGGTGCGTATTGTCAACGCGTGGCGCAAGCGCGGCATGGTGACCGCCATGACGGGCGACGGTGTCAACGACGCCCCCGCCATCAAAGGCGCGGATATCGGCGTGGGCATGGGCATCACGGGCACGGATGTTACCAAAAACGTCGCCGATATGGTTTTGGCGGACGACAACTTCGCAACCATCGTCGCCGCCGTCGGAGAGGGACGCAGGATTTATACAAACATCCGTAAGGCGATCCAATTTTTGCTTGGCTCAAATTTGAGCGAGGTGCTCACGGTTTTTGTGAGTACGCTGTTGGGGTTGACAATCTTAAAACCCGTTCATCTGCTCTGGATCAATTTGGTTACCGATTGCTTGCCCGCGCTTGCGCTCGGCATGGAAAAGCCCGAGCACAACATCATGTCGCAAAAGCCGCGCAGGGCAACGGAGGGTGTATTTTCAGGCGGTGTCGGCTTTGACGTGATTTATCAGGGATTCTTGGTGTCCGCGCTCACCATGGCGGCGTTTTATATCGGCGAATTCTTTCAAGCAAACACTTCGCTGGGCTTGACCATGGCGTTTTTGACCATGAGCATGTGCGAAATCTTCCATTCGTTCAATATGCGTTCGCAGCGGGGATCTGTTATCACCATGACCATTCGATCGGGGCACAACCTGTGGCTGTGGGGGTCAATGCTCGTGTCGTTGTTGCTGACCACTTTGGTTGTGATGATCCCGTTCTTTCAAGACGCGTTCGGCTTCGCGGCAATCGGCGCAAAGGAATATTGTATCGCCATCGCCTTGGCGTTTTCGGTGATCCCCATTGTTGAAATCGTCAAACTGCTTCAGCGCGCGGTTACAAAACGGAAAAACAGGGAGTGATTCGGCGTGGTGGGAGAAACGCGGATTTTGCATGTTCTGCCCGGTCTCGGCGCGGCGGGATGCGAAACGTTCGTGCGCAATTTGGTTCTGGGATTGCGGGACGAACCACAACTGACGCAGGAAATCGCGGTATCCACCTTGCCCGAACAATTCTATGAACCTGAACTCCAAGCGGCGGGCATCGTTATCCATCGAACGGACGAGCTGGGCGGCGTACGCAGTGTCTTCAAGCATACGCGCGCGTTGACGCGTTTGCTCAAGGAAAAAAAACACGCGGGCGCACCATTTGATGTTGTGCATTGCCACATGGATTATCTCAACGCGTTCAATCTTTTTGCCGCGTTCCGCGCAGGCGTTCCCCGGCGTATTTGCCACAGCCATATCGCGGGTAGCCAGGCACAAAATCCAAGTATAATCACAAAATTCTATCGTGCCGTTATGCGGATCGGCATACGCCTGTTCGCAACCGATTGCGCCGCTTGCAGTCCCGAAGCGGCCGCTTCGATGTTTTGGAAAAGGCGGGCGGCAGTGATCCCGAACGGCATTGATGTTGCCCGTTTTGCGGCAGTGCGCGGTGATGCGGACCAAAGGCGAACCATGCGCCGCGCTTTGGGTTTGGACGATATCCAACCGGTTGCCCTGATCGTCGCCGGTATGCGCGAACAAAAAAACCCTCTTTTTGCGGTGGATATCGTTGCGGAAATATGGAAACGATTGCCGCGCTTTGTTTTGATTTGGTGCGGCGGCGGCAGTGAGTTGCCGCAAATCAAAGCGCGGATTGCGCAATATGGAATTGAGGAACACGTTTTGCTCTTGGGTAGCCGCAGGGATATTCCCGCGATCATGTGTGCTGCCGACTGCTTGATCTTACCATCCAAGTGGGAGGGCTTCGGTATCGTTTTGGTGGAGGCACAAAGCGCGGGTTTGCCGTGCTTTGCAAGCGAGCATACGCCGCGTTCCGCGAACATGGGCGCGTGTGTTTATTTGCCGATTGACAGCGTGGATTGCTGGGCAAACGCCGTCACAGATGGTTTTCTGCACGGCTTCAACGCGCGTGTCGACGACAAAATTTTGCGCAATTATGATATCAAAACCATGTGCGATTGCTACAAGACGTTGCTGGAGACACGAAAGGGGGATATCGCATGACCATCCAACAGGCGCAAGCCGAAATTTTGAGGCTCAAAAAAGAAAAAGGCGTTTGCATACTCGCGCACAGCTATCAAGCGCGGGAAATTCTTGAAGTCGCCGATATTTGTGGGGATTCTTTCGCGCTCAGCGCACAGGCGGCAAAAATGCCGCAACAGCAAGCCCTCATGTGCGGCGTGCGGTTCATGGCGGAAACCGTCAAACTCCTTTCGCCGGCAAAGACCGTTTGGCTTGCAAATCCGAGTGCGGGTTGCCCCATGGCGGAGCAAATGGACAAAGAACTGATCCTGCAACTCCGTGCACAGCTACCCGACTATACAGTTGTGGCATATATCAACACAACGGCGGAACTCAAAACCGTCTGCGACGTTTGCGTGACTTCATCGTCGGCTGTCGCGATTGTCAAAAAGTTGTCCGCGCGAGATATCATCTTTTTGCCCGATTGCAATTTGGGCGATTATGTGGCGCGGCAAGTGCCCGAAAAAAACATAAAACTCCTACAGGGAGGCTGTCCGATTCACGCGGCAGTTGAACCCGCCGAAGTCCGCGCGGCAAAGCAAGCGCACCCGAATGCCCTCGTTTTGGTGCATCCCGAGTGCAAACCGAGTGTCGCCGCGCTGGCGGATTATATTGGATCGACTTCCGGTATCATGGATTACGCAAAACAATCGGCGGCGCAGAGTTTCATCATCGGCACGGAGTTGAGCATTGCCGAGCATCTGCAATATGAATGCCCCGATAAATCATTTTATCACCTGAGTAAAAAATTGATCTGCCCGAACATGAAATTAACCACGCTAATGGACGTGCTTCATTGTCTGCAAGGGCGGTCTGGCGAACAAATTGAACTGGATGCCGAAACAATGCGCGGCGCGCGCCGATGTGTGGATGAGATGATACGGTTGGGATGAGCGTTCAAGGACGCGGAGACTTACTTTTTTTCTTCTTTTTCTTCAGAGCTTTTCGCCGCTTTCGTCACCTGCCGCGCACGGGCGATTGCCAGCGCGTGGGCGGGCACAGAGTCGGTGATCACCGACCCTGCGGCGGTATAAGCCCTTTCGCCCACCGTGACAGGCGCAACAAGGCTGTTGTGGCAGCCGATAAACGCACCGTCGCCGACCACGGTGCGGTGTTTTTTTTGCCCATCGTAATTCGCCACGGCCAAACCGCAACCCACGTTGATATCCGCGCCGAAATCGGCATCGCCGATATAGGACAAATGGGCGACTTTTGTGCCTTTGCCGATGGTTGCGTTTTTGATCTCCACAAAATTGCCGATACGCACGCCTCGCGCCAGCTTTGTGCCGGAGCGCAGTCGCACGAACGGTCCGATCTCACACTGATCGCCGACACTTGCCTGCATAGCGTGAACATTGTTGAGTGTGCAATTTTCGCCGACAACCGTATCGCGCAGGACGCAGTTTGGACCAATCACACTGCCGTCGCCGATTTTGCTTTGTCCAAAGAGCATTGTGCCGGGCAGTATGGTAACGCCGGAGCCGATTTGGACGCTCTCTTCCACAATGACACCGCTGATGCAGGGGATTGAAACCCCTGCCGCCAGTAGCGATTCCAGGTGCGCAAGCCGTGCCGCCTCATTTGCTTCGCAACGGATAAAAGACATAGGAACACTCCTTAAAAAAATATGGCTATTTATAGTAATCACGACAAGCATGCTTTTAATCGTCCGACTCTTGATCGGCAATCTCCGCGTCGCGAATGCCCAAATCGTTTCCCAAAATAACGGCAGGCTGTATGCTGTGGCAGCCGTATTTGCCGCGAATTTGATCAACAGCTTTTTCGAGCCGTTCCGTGCGAACGTCGTCGTCCCGCGTTTCAAATAGCGATAGTTGCTCCAACCGTGCCGATTCTTGCACGAGATTTTGCGCTGTGATGCCAATCAATCGAATCGGTTTGCCGATTTGCCAGCTTGCCGCAATGATATCCGAAGCAAGCCGCGCGATTTCCGCGCTTGCATGGGTTGCGCGGCTTGCCGCTTTTTGCCGCTGAATTGATTTCAGCGTGGTGTCTTTGATGGTCACTTGGATGGTGCGGCATTTGAGATGATGTGCGCGCAAACGGCTGGCGACACGGTCGGACAAAGCGGCGACACCTGTTTGGATATCCTGAGGTGTCAGCAAATCCCGCTTGAACGTGAAGCTGTTGCCGATGGATTTTGGCGGTTCATGTTCGCCGACGCGGCGCACGGTGCTGTCGTCAAGCCCGTTGGAACAGCGATGCAGGTGTTCGCCCATTTTGCCGAACTGCCGCCGCAAAAAAGTGATATCCGTTTGCGCGAGATCCCCGATGGTGTGAATTCCCCATTTGCGCAAACTTTCCGCGGCGTTTTTCCCCACGCCGAAAAGATCGCCCGCCGGCAAAGGCCACACCGTTTCGCGAAAATCTGCGGATGTTACCGAAAAAATGCCGTTTGGTTTGTTTTGATCACTGCCGAGCTTCGCGAAAATTTTGTTCCAACTGATGCCGATTGAAATGGTAATGCCAATTTCGTCGCTGACCCGTCGTTGCAACTCTTTTGCCACGGCAATGGCATCGCCGGCGAAGAGATGCAAGCTGCCCGTGAGATCCAAAAAACTTTCATCCACGCCAACCCGTTCCACTTGATCGGTGTATGTTTCGTAAATCGCGTTCACGCGTTCGCAAAACACCGAATAGGTATTGCGGCGCGGCGGACAAAGCAACAAATCGGGACATTTTTGGCGCGCGCTCCAAATGGTTTCGGCGGTTTTGACACCCGCCTTTTTGGCGAGCTGATTTTTTGCAAGAATGATACCGCGGCGCGTTTCCGGGTCTCCGGCAACCGCCATTGGTATAAGCTTATATGCGGGATTGAACGTTTCCTCGACGCTTGCGAAAAAGCAGTCGCAGTCGCAGTGGAAAATTGTGCGGTCTGTCATTTTGTATCACCTCGCATAGTATACACGGTTTTTTGAAAATTGGCAACCAAATTTCAAAAAACACTTGCGTTTTTTGAAATTGTATGTTATACTATCTAAGCGATTGTGGCTTGTGCGCCGATAGCTCAGCTGGATAGAGCGTCTGGCTACGGACCAGAAGGTCGGGAGTTCGAATCTTCTTCGGCGTACCAAGGAACCCGTTGATCAAACGGGTTCTTTTTATTTTGATGCCGGTCGTCTGTTTGTCAACGCCAACGCAAGCCCGCAGAGGTTTTCTCCACGGGCTTGCGCTTTGTTTTGAAACAGGTTAGGCGCTCTCAGGCACCGCGGCGGAGTTTGCAAATGTGTCAAGGAATGGGAGACCCGCATCCAAATCAAGGTTCAACCTGGCAGCGCGCACAAGCGTGACCGCCACAAAGGAAATTTCAAGCGTATCGCTCGTTTTGAACATGTCGGTTTTTGTGAGCAAACCCCGCTCGTAGCTAATTTGGACTTCTTTAAAATAGGTATCCGTCGCGGGAACCGATTCAAAATAAGGCTCGGCTCGGTAGGGGGATGCGTCCAGGTTGAACGACGAAACAAGCGATTTGAGCCATTCGCCCACCGTCAACCCGGGAACTTGCGCGGGATCACCTGTGATTCCGGTGAAAAATGGTGTGATTAACCCGAACAATGCCATGATGATCGCCATGATAAATGAGAAAAACGCCTTCATACTGCTCCTACTTTCATAAAAAAATCATGCACGGATAAACGAAGAAATGCCGCTTTTGCCGGTCGCCATTGCGCAAGGCGAGGCAAAGCAAAAGATGGACTTCCCCTTGCAGTGCAGTATAGCACATCGGCAAAAAAATGGCAAGCGATTTATCAAAAATAAGTTGTGATATGGCGAAAAAAACAACATCAAATTTATATTTTTGTATAAAACGCTTTTTTAGCCTTGTTTGTCTTCCGTCAAAAAATCCGCAATCCGCTTTGAGGCACCGCCATCCAACGTTCCAATATGATATGCGGCAAAAGCGGCGCGTTTGGATTGGTTGACATCAGGCTTTGCAAGCTCGTCCAACAAATCCGCAAAGCGCACGGTGATCTCGCAGGGAGCGGAGACCGAAAAGTCAACATAAAAATCCCGTTCCGTTTTATAGGCATCCAAATCGAAGCAATACAAAAAAACAGGGACATCCAGCACGGCGGCATCAAGGCAAATGGAGGAATAATCGGTAATCAGCGCGTCACAGGCCGCCAAAAGCTTGATGGTATCGGAATATTTCGCGCAGTCGATTACGCCGTGCGTCTCGCTTGGTATTTTGGCCGCCGATCGCGGATGCACGCGCACAAGCAGGATTGTGTTTGCACCGAAACGCGCCTGAAATTGATCAAAACGGAAGTTCTCCAGCAAAGCGGCATCCGCTTTTGGATTGTCGCGCAGTGTTGGCGCGTACAGGATGATTCGCTTGTTTTTTGTTTGCGGAAATTGCAGTTCAAACGCCTCGCGCGCCTTTTGCTTGCTGAATCCATGGCAAAGCACATCCAAGCGGGGTGCGCCGAGCGGCAGCACAACCGATAGAGGGACGCCGAACGCTTCGGCGTAAAACGGCGCGACACGCGGGCTTGAGCAGACGACCGCGTCATATTTAGCGCCAGCCTTTCGCACGCATTCGCGCACCGCTTGCGGCAAATCGAGGCTCAATCCGAACCGTTTCAACGCGCCTTCCGCATGCCAAATCTGCACAATTTTTGTTTTTTTTGAAAACCGCAGGCTACCCAGCGGCATGAAATTGTCGTTAAGTAAAACGGCGGATGCCGTTGCAAAATGATAAGCTTGCAGGAGAAGTAGGCGCGGCGAACGTTTTTGAGCGGGCGTTATATACACGGTTTTGCCGCGTTGGATCAGTTCGTTCACGACGCAATCAAGCGATTCACGCACTCGATGCGGCGCAAAAAGCACAATTTTGTTCGGGCGAATGGGGCAAACACGAAAAAAATGAAACGCGCAGGCGAAAGAGCGATAAAACAAACTTGTGATAAACCTAAACAATGTAATAATGGTTGTCACGATGAATGAGATAAACGCCTTGATCCTGCTCTTCTTGATTTTTTGCATCATGGTCTCCTGTCAAAATCGCGCTTGGAAAGTTCTTTTGCTTCTTTTCTTTCAAGAAAAGAAGAGAAAAAACATAAAAAAAGAAGAGAAAAACAAATAAAACCCCGTCACCGAAACAGCGCGGAAATGCCCGCGCCCATGACGCCGAGCAGCATCAGTCCCGCCATGATGAGCGCGACGAGGCGCACAATTTTTGAACGATTCATGCAAAAATCTCCTTTGGAAGTAATTCGCGCAATATGGGGATCAGCCCTGTTTTTGCGGGCGTGTGCGCGGGGAGTTGGCAAATATCATGACCCGGCAGGGCGTTCGCCTCCACCAAAACGGGAGCGGTTGGCGTGACGGCGACATCCCAGCCGAGGTAACGCACACTTGGTTCAACCAGCGCGGCGCGGCGGATCATCGCGAGACATTCCTGCCACAGGGGGATTTGAAATCCAACAATCGCGGCGCCCGTCGTCGGATGCGCGGTGTGCGCCGTGCCGTTTTTGTCGGCGGCCGGATACACCACAATCCCTGTTTCAGCGTCAACTTTGGCGGCCATGCCGCCCGCGTTGAGGTTGTCGACGTTCGATTTATTGCCAATACGCAAAAACACGCCCAAAACATGCACATCACCATCCGCAAGCAACGTCATTACACGCAACGTGTTGATGCAGCTTGGGTTGAGGGCGTTCATGCGCGGATGTTGGACGATGGGTTCTTCCCACAGCAAAAAGCCGTCTTGCGCGAGTTGTCCGGCATCGGCGCACGAGACTTTACGTACACCGCTCCCGCACATGCCGTCGGGAGTTTTTGCAAAAAACACGGGATGCTTCGCGCGGAACGCATCGATTTCACGCGGCGCGGCTTGGGTGATATCCAAAACGTCACGCCCCAAAAAATCCGCATAGAGCTTGCAAAAGCTCAGTTTGTTTTCGACAAGCGCGGCGCGGTCTTTTTGGTTGCAGGCGCGGATTAAATCGTTCGATTTGCCGCGCGTCAAATACGTTTCGCGTTGCGCTTTGGTGCGGTCATAAAACTCGAAAAGGCTGTAATCGCTGTAACCCGCGCGGTAGCGGAATCCGCAGTAAACCATGTCCGCGAAAATTACAATAGCAGGTTTGCGCGTTTTTTTGCCGATCGCTTCGGCCGTTCGGCACATGCGTTTTGTGTCCATGCTACGGATGCGCCGTGCCAAATACCTCAATTGCATGGCGAGCCTCTATTCATCTTGATTTTCGGATGGCGCGGCAAGTATGCCGAGTTGTTCCGCGCGTTCCGTGAGTTGCGCAAGGGGATCGACGGGCGTGTTTTCATCGGGGCGCAGGATGCCCAAACGCGGCTTTTTGCCTGTGATTGCCGCGATTGCGTCTTTCAGGCTTGCGGATTGCGCCGCGTTTTTGATAAACGAACCAAATCCGGCGTTGTTGGTTTTGATGAGCAAAAACTCGCCGCGCACGATGGCGGACGATCCCGCAAGCACGCCCGCGAGAGGCGCATTGCGCGTTTTGAGCACATCCAACACTTGTCCCCATTCCAAAAAGGCTCTATCCTGCCCCGTAGACGGCGGCGCGGACGTGTCTTCGGCTTGCGGCGGCGCGGACATATTTTGCGTATTGACTTGCGCCGATTGCGCGTTTGTGCTTGTTTGACCGCGCAGGACGCGCACAACGGATTCCAACGAAGCAACGCGCGTTTCGAGCGCGGTCACATTGGGCGACACGGATGCCGAAGCCGCCGGCGCTTTGTTTTCGGCGGGTGTGTCCGAACATAACCCAATCAGAGCAATTTCCATTTCCATGCGGCGGTCGGTGCTGCGGCGCAGGAGAACGCCGGCATCTTCCAGCGAACGCATCAAGCGCAGCAATTGCGGCGTTGCGAAGCGTTTTGCCTGTTCGCGGAAACGCGCCTGATCTTCCGTCGTCGACAAAATCAAATCCTGCGGATTTTGCACGGCGTTGATCACCAGCAAGTTGCGCACGTGCCCCAGTAGTTCCTCGCACAAGCGTTCCATGTCGATGGCGTCTTGATATAATGCATGCAAAAGTTCCAATATTTCGGCGATATTTTTTGCGGAAATCGCATCGAGCAACGCAAAAAGATAACTGCGGTCGGCAATACCGATGCATCGCGAAACCGTTTCGGCAGTGATGGTTTGACCCTCCACACGGCAACGGTCGAGCAATGAAAGTGCGTCGCGCATCGCGCCGTCCGCCACACGGGCAAGCAATACTGCGCCGGATTGATCCAGTTCGATGGATTCTTCCGCCGCTACGAATTGCAGACGCGCCGCAATGTCTTCAGCGGTGATGCGGTGAAAATCGAACCGCTGGCAACGCGAAAGCACCGTTGCGGGTAATTTGTGCACCTCGGTTGTGGCAAGAATAAACATAACGTAGGAGGGCGGCTCTTCCAAGGTTTTGAGCAAGGCGTTGAACGCGCCCGCGGAAAGCATGTGCACTTCGTCGATGATATACACGCGGTAGTTCCCCTGCGACGGCGTAAAATTGGTTTCCTCTCGCAGGTCGCGGATGTTGTCCACACCGTTGTTGCTGGCGGCGTCGATTTCGATCACATCCATCACGGTGCCCATGTCGATCCCCTTGCACATTTCGCAGGCGTTGCATGGTTCCCCGCCGTGCGGATGCAGACAATTAACGGCTTTTGCAAGCAAACGGGCGCATGACGTTTTGCCCGTGCCGCGCGGTCCTGTAAAAAGATAAGCGTGCGAAAGCCGTCCGCTTGCGAGCGCTTGTTTCAGCGTATCCGTCACGTGAGGCTGCCCGACAACTTCCGAAAACGTCTGCGAACGCCATTTGCGATAAAGCACTTGGTACATATGTTGCTTGTCTCCTGTCTCCTGATTCCACAACGTCATATAAAAATCCAGCGACGGCTTGGCTCGATCATACAGCGCACAGGCTGACTGTGGCGCGCGCGATGCAACACTGAATGCTGCTCGGTTCCCCGCCTGACATGGTTCGTGCCAACCACGCCGCACAGAACCCACACGCCGTATGATCCAACCAAGGCAAACGCTGGATTACTGATAGTATAACTGATTTTGCGGTGAATTGCAAGTGTTTGAGATATTTTATCAAAAAAATCTCTGTTTCATGTCATGCGTCGGCGGTCAGTTCGCGCACATAGTTCTCAATGAACGCCGGCGCGTTTTCCCTGTGGTTTTCCACCAGCTTCACAATCGCGCTGCCGACAATAATGCCGTCGGCAACTTTGCGGATTTCCTGTGCCTGTTGCGGCGTGTGTACGCCAAAACCGATGGCTACGGGCAGATCGGTTGCCGCTTTGCACGCCCGCACCATTTTTGACAAATCCGTCGTGATTGCATGGCGCGTCCCCGTCACGCCCATGGAGGACACCAAATAGATGAATCCCGACGCTTGCCGCGCAATTTCCGCAATCCTTTGTTCGGAAGTCGGCGCAATCAGCGATATCAAATCCACGCCGTTTGCCTGCGTGATGCCCCTCAATTCGCCCTGCTCCTCAAACGGCATGTCGGGTATGATAATTCCATCCACGCCGACTGCCGCGCATTTGGCAAAAAACGCGTCGTAACCATAATGAAAAACCGGATTCAGGTAGGTCAAAAAGACGATGGGTATTTGTGTTTTGGCCCGCAATCGTTTTACCAAATCAAAGATTTTGTCAGTCGTTGTGCCCTGCGCCAGTGCGCGCAGGTTCGCCGCCTGAATCACAGGACCTTCCGCGATCGGATCGGAAAAAGGAATACCAATTTCAATCAGCGTCGCGCCGCCGCGAATCATGGCAAAAACGCATGCTTCGCAGATCTCCATGTTTGGGTCGCCGCCGGTCACAAAACCCAAAAAGGCTTTTTTGTTTCCGAACGCCTTCGCAATATTACTCATGAATGTCAACCCCCTGATAGCGGGCAATCGCGGCCACATCTTTGTCGCCGCGCCCCGAAAGGCACAAAATCACACTGTCGTCTTTGGAAAGCGCCGGAATCAATTTGATGGCGTGCGCCACGGCGTGCGCACTTTCGATCGCGCAGATGATTCCCTCTGTTCGCGCCAAAAAAACAAAAGCATCCACGGCCTCGTCGTCGGTTACAGGCACATATTCCGCGCGCCCTGTTTCGTACAAATGGGCATGTTCAGGCCCGATTCCGGGGTAGTCAAGCCCCGCCGAAATCGAATAGACAGGGGCGATCTGTCCCTGGTCGTTTTGGCAAAAAAAAGATTTCATGCCGTGGAAGACACCCAGTGTGCCTTTTGCGATGGAAGCGGCATGTTGCGGTGTATCAATCCCGCGTCCTGCCGCCTCACAGCCGATCAGGCGCACGCCCGCGTCCGGAATAAAATGATAAAACATCCCCATGGCGTTGCTGCCGCCGCCCACGCAAGCCACCACCGCCGCAGGCAATTTGCCCTCGCGCTCCAAAATTTGCGCGCGCGCTTCTTTGCTGATGACGCTCTGAAAATCGCGCACGATGGTCGGGAATGGGTGCGGACCCATCACAGAGCCTAAAACGTAGTGCGTATCGCGCGTACGGCGCACCCATTCGCGCATGGTTTCGTTGACGGCATCTTTGAGCGTCATCGTGCCGCTGGTGACGGGGTTGACCTTGCTCCCGAGCAGTTCCATGCGGTAGACGTTCAGGGCTTGGCGTTCGGTATCCTCCTTGCCCATAAAGATTTCGCATTCCATGCCGAGCAGTGCGGCCGCCGTCGCCGTCGCCACGCCGTGCTGACCCGCGCCCGTTTCGGCAATTACGCGGGTTTTGCCCATGCGTTGGGCGAGCAGAACTTGCCCCAAAACGTTGTTGATTTTATGCGATCCCGTGTGATTCAAGTCTTCACGCTTGAGATAAACACGTGCGCCGCCGAGTGCTTTTGTCATTTTTTCGGCGTAATACAATAGCGACGGTCGCCCCGCGTAATCGCGCAACAGAGCGCCGAGTTCCGCCGTGAAATCCGGATCGTCCTTATACCGGGCATACGCGGTTTCGAGCGCGTGAATTTCGTTCATCAATGTTTCGGGAATATACTGCCCGCCAAAGTCGCCGAATCTGCCTGTTTTCAATCAAAACCCTCCCAAACTGCGTTTTGCCTTGCGTTTTTGCTTCTGATCTCATCATAAGAACAAGACAAGTATAATCTCAACCAAAAACCGTCAGCAAAAAGCCGGCCATAACCGCCGAGCCAATCACACCCGCAACGTTAGCCCCCATGGCGTGCATCAGCAAAAAGTTGCCCGGCAAATATTTCGCACCCTCGCGTTGCGAAACACGCGCCGCCATCGGCACTGCCGAAACGCCCGCCGAACCAATCAACGGATTGACCTTGCCCTTGGTGATGATATAAAGCAATTTGCCGAAGAGCAAGCCGCCAACGGTGGAAAATGAAAACGCGACCAAGCCGAGAATGATGATTTTGATGGTTTTTGGCGCAAGAAACGCCGTGCCTTCGGCGGTTGCGCCAACGCTGATGCCAAGCAGGATTGTGACGATGTTCATCAGCTGGTTTTGCGCGGTGTCGCTCAACCGTTGCGTAACGCCGCATTCGCGCAGCAAGTTGCCGAACATCAGCATGCCGAGCAACGGCGCGACGGTTGGCAGGATAAATACCGTGAGCACAAGCACGATCACGGGGAAAATGATGCGTTCGATTTTACTCACTTTGCGCGTTTGGGTCATTTTGACCGAACGCTCTTTCGGCGTGGTGAGCAACTTCATCAACGGCGGTTGAATGAACGGGATGAGCGCCATGTAGGAGTATGCCGCAATGGTGATGCCGCCCATCAGTTCAGGCGCTAATTTTCCTGAAAGGAAGATGGCCGTCGGACCATCCGCTCCGCCGATGATGCCGATGCTGGCGGCCTGTTCGGGCGTGAATCCAAGAACAATCGCAATCACGAACGCAACCGAAATGCCCAACTGTGCCGCCGCGCCCAAAAGCAAGCTGGCGGGGTTCGCGAGCAACGGACCAAAATCGGTCATTGCGCCAATGCCCAAAAAAATGATGCATGGGAATACGCTGCTCTTCACGCCCATATAGAACAATCGGAGCAAGCCCGTGTCATACCAATGACTGACGCCGTCGGCGGCTTCCGCGTTGAACAGCCCCACAGGGTCGTTGAACACATCAACGCCCGGCAGGTTGACCAACAGCATACCGAACGCGATCGGAACAAGCAAAAGCGGTTCGCAATCCTTAAAAATCGCGAAATAGAGCAAAACGAAACTGAGTAAGATCATAACGACATTCTGCCAATGGAATACACCGTCGGCAAACAATTGCGCAATACCCGAAGAACCCCACAGCCCCTGCAAAATCTCAATGAGTGACAAAGCCTTTTTCCCTCCCTCGTGCGGTTAGATAACAAGCAAGATGTCGCCTGTGTCGACGGTTGCGCCTTTTTGCGCCGCGATTTGTTTGACCACACCATCGGAAGGCGCGGAAATATCGTTTTCCATTTTCATGGCTTCCAACACAACAAGAACTTGACCGACCTTGACGCTGTCGCCGACCGCAACAAGAACAGAAAGGATCGTGCCCGGCATAGGCGATTCAATGACCGTGCCCTGCGCCTGGACGGCGGGCGCGGTCTGCGCGGGAGCGGGAGCGGGTGCAACGGGAGCCGTCGCAACGGGGATTTTTACGTCCTCGACGCCCAACAGAACCGCTTCGCTTTTTTCGACTTCCACTTCATAGATCTTGCCGCCGAGCGTTACTTTGTATATCATCGTTCATGCCTCCTGTTTTTCTTCGCCCAAAAGTTTGATGCGTTTGAACATTAATTGGTTGAGCGGAATATCTGTCATATCGCTCACGATTGCCATCACCATGGCGGCGGTCGATTCATCGGTTTCAACCAGCAACAGTTCGCCCTGCGATGTTGATGCCGGCAGTGCGATGCCCTGCGGTTTTGCCGCTTGCACGGGCTTTTGCGCGGGCGGCGGCAATTTCACTTGTTTGCGCTTCAATTTGATTTCGCTCGCGCGGATCACAAGCGAAATGAGCCAAATGAGGAACATCAGCAAAAACAAGATCGAAATGACTGTGACCATACCAACCAAAGCGTACATCAGTGCTTCGCTGATTGGCATTTTCATATCCTTAAACATCATTCGCCGCCTTTCTTGTCAACACGTTCACTTGTCAACACGTTCAATTGTATAGCGCACAACGGCGCGTTTTTTCGCTTCGCGTTTGGCAAAATATGCCTCCGCCTGCGGCGGGAACGCAATATAACTGAGCACATCTTCGTCGCAAGAGGCTCTGCTGCCGAGTTCCGCGCGCGCGGCCTCAACGCCGGGGGAGAGCAAATCCGCAAAACGGCATGTGATGGGCTGTTCGTCGCCCAAAATCTTTTTTTGCAAATCGGCGTTCACAGGTACGGGCGTCCGACCGTATTCGCCGCGCACATAACTACGGATTTCTTTTGAAATATTCTTATAACGCTCGCCCGCAAGCACATTCGCCGCCGCTTGGGCGCCGACCATCTGGCTCATCGGCGTCACCAACGGAGGATACCCCAAATCGGCACGCACGCGCGGTGTTTCTTCCAGCACGGCATCCAACTGATCGAGTTTGTTCTGCGCCGTCAATTGCGCCACGAGATTTGAAAGCATCCCGCCCGGGATCTGGTAAACCAACGCGTCTGTCGAAGTGCCCATCACAACAGGATTGAGCGTGCCGTCCGCCAGAAATTTGGCAAGCGACGGTTTGAAAAAATCATTGATTTGTTTGAGCTTTTTGCTGTCGACATCCAAATCAAAACCCATCTGCCGCAACGTATACGCCATGGTTTCGGTCGCGGGCTGTGATGTGCCGCCCGAAAACGACGAAATCGCGGTATCCAGCACGTCCGCGCCGGCTTCGGCGGCTTTGAGCAGTGTCATGAACCCAAGCCCCGTTGTGCTATGCGTGTGCACCACAACAGGAAGTTTGACGCTTTGCTTGATGGCACTCACCAAGTCGAACGCTTCTTTTGGTCCCATGATGCCCGCCATATCCTTGATACAAATGGAATGCACACCCATGGACTCCATCTGCTTTGCCAATTTGGCGAACGCATCCAAATCGTGCACAGGGCTGGTTGTGAAGCACAATGTACCCGAAGCGTGCGCGCCGTTTTGGATCGTTTCGTCCACGGCGACTTCAATGTTGCGCAAATCGTTGAGCGCGTCGAAAATACGGATGATATCAATGCCGTTTTCGATGCTTTTTTTAACGAAAAGCCGCACGACATCGTCGGGATAATGCTTATAGCCCAGCAAATTCTGCCCGCGCAGAAGCATTTGCAATTTGCTGTTCGGGCAAGCGGCGCGGATTTTGCGCAAACGCTCCCATGGATCTTCGTCCAAGTAGCGCAGGCAACTGTCGAACGTGGCGCCGCCCCAGCATTCCAACGAGTAAAATCCCGCTTGATCAAGCAATGGAAGCACGTCCGCAAAGTCCGCGAAATGCATTCGGGTGGCGACGAGCGACTGATTGGCGTCGCGCAAAACGGTTTCGGTCAACGCGATTTTCGGCATTCTGATACCTCACTTTTTGAATTGTGCATTTGAGAATTTATATATAATTCATGACTTTCGACTTGGTTTTATTGCTTTGCTCAAAAAATAAACACCGACCAAAAGAGGCACTATAAAATAATACAAGGCCTCTATAAAACAGCGCACGATCGACCAATCCGAAACAACGTGATCAACGTTGTCCAAATAAGCGTTGCGCAAACAAATGAGGAGATCCGAGACATCAAACAAATGCGGGATACCCCAGATGTAAACCACAAAACCGCAAACTGCCGCGATAGCAAAATGGAGCAGCCTTTTTTGTTTTGCGGCGGCGGTCTGTCTTATCTGCTCTTGTTTTTCGGCGAGTTGCTGCAACGGATTGATGGGTGGGATTGTCGGCCTTTGATTTTCGTCCATGCTTATTCTCCTTTACTATTCAAGTATGCAAGAATTCTCAAATCAAAAAACAAGCTTGCTTTCAATGTATGCTTTGATGCCTGCAATCGGCAAACGCTGTTGTTCCATGCTGTCGCGGTCGCGGATGGTGACGCAGGCGTCTTCGAGCGAATCAAAATCGAAAGTCAAGCAAAACGGCGTACCGATTTCATCCTGCCGGCGATAACGTTTGCCGATTGAACCGGCGTCGTCATATTCGCAGGGGAACGCTTTGCACAAATCATGATAAAGCGTGAGCGCAGGTTCGCCCAGTTTCTTCGAAAGCGGCAAAATCGCCGCTTTCACGGGCGCAAGGGCGGGATGCAGACGAAGAACCACGCGAACATCGTTCTTCGCGGCATCGATCACTTCTTCGTCGTAGGCATCGCACAAAAACGCCAGCACCGCGCGATCCGCGCCGAGGGATGGTTCAATCACGAACGGAATATACTTTTCGCCGATCTCCTGGTCAAAATATTCCATGCTTTTGCCCGAGGTTTCCTGATGGCGCGTCAAATCAAAATCGGTGCGGCTGGCGACACCCCACAGTTCGGCCCAACCGAACGGGAACAAAAATTCAAAATCCGTCGTCGCGTTGGAATAATGCGACAGCTCTTTTGCCGAATGATCGCGCAAGCGGAGGTTTTCCTCCCGCAAACCAAGATCAAAAAGCCATTGTTTGCAGAAGTCTTTCCAGTAGGCAAACCATTCCAGTTCCGTGCCCGGTTTGCAAAAAAATTCCATTTCCATCTGTTCAAACTCGCGCGTGCGGAACATGAAATTGCCCGGCGTGATTTCGTTGCGGAAAGTCTTGCCGACTTGCGCGATGCCAAAGGGCACTTTGCGCCGCGCCGTGCGCTGGACGTTCAAAAAGTTGACGAAGATGCCCTGCGCCGTTTCGGGGCGCAAATAAATCTCGCTTTTCGCGTCTTCCGTCACGCCCTGAAAGGTTTTGAACATCAGGTTGAATTGCCTAATATCCGTGAAATCGGATGCCCCGCAATCAGGACACGGCAGTTTGTGATCGGCGATGTACGCAGACATTTGGGCATTGCTCCACCCCGCCGGATTTTCGCCGCTTTGCTCAATCAAATGATCGGCGCGATGGCGTGTTTTGCAACTCCTGCAATCCATGAGGGGGTCGGCAAAGCCGCCAACGTGACCCGATGCCACCCACACTTGTGGATTCATAAGAATGGCGCAGTCAATGCCCACGTTATACGGGTTCTCCTGCACGAATTTCCGCCACCAAGCAGCTTTGACGTTGTTTTTGAACTGCACGCCCAAAGGACCATAATCCCACGTATTCGATAGCCCGCCATAAATTTCGCTGCCCGCGTAGACAAAGCCGCGGCCCTTACATAACGCGACTATTTTCTCCATTGTTTTCAAGTCATTCCGCATGCCGTACCCCCACAAAAAAATAGTACCTATTTTAATCTCTAAAATATCATACGCCTTTTCACGCAAAATGTCAATGCCCAAAATTTTTTTGCCCTGTGTTTTTTATGAATCCTGTTCTTCGGAAAAAGCAAGCAAAAAGCAGGACACCCCCGCCACATTGTAGACCGCACCTCTGTAGCGATAGGCGATTTGGTGATCGTTCGCGTTGGCGATCACCAGCAAATTGCCGCGCTTGTAGCACACACAGCCAAGCGACGCGCTGATCAGTTCAAATTCCGCAGAGGCAAGCGCGGGCGTGCTTTTGCGTAGCGCGCCGAGCGCACGGTAATACGCAAGCAGATCTTCATCTTCGCCGCCCCATGGAAAACAACCGCGGTTAAACGGATCCATATAACCCTGCATGCCGGCTTCGTCGCCGTAATAAACGCAAGGCGTGCCCGGCAGAGTGAATTGCAACGCGGCACAGAGTTTCAGCCGCTTGTGCGCGAGATTTTTTTGCGCGGGATTGAGTGTTTTGCCCGCCCATTGCCCGCGTTCCTCATGGTTCGGATTTTCACAATTCCCATCCCCCGCAAGGCGCATGAGCGCCCGCACGGTGTCGTGCGTGCCGATGTGATTCATCAAGCCTAAAATGGCGGCGGGCGGATAGTGTTCAAGTTGGGAAAGCATGGTTTGCGCCAACTGTTCGGCTTGTTTGCGCACCGCAAAACAGATGATCGCGTCGGCAAGCGGATAGTTCATGACACTGTGCATTTGCCGACCCAAAAGATACCGTCGCCGAACACCGTAGCTGATTTTGGTTACGGCATCTTCCCACACTTCGCCCAACACGCAGGCATCCTTTTTTTCGGCTTGCGCGGCGGCAAAAACGGCGTCCAAAAACGCGTCGGGAAGTTCATCGGCGACGTCAAGCCGCCATCCGTCCGCGCCCTCGCGTAGCCAACGGCGCACCACGCCGTCCTCACCCGCAAAAAACGCCGTCACATCGGGATGGGATTCGTTCAGCTCTGGCAAAATGCGCACGCCCCACCAACAGGCGTACGCCTCAGGCCAATGCTGAAATTTATACCACGGGTAATAAGGAGATTGCGCCGATTGACTCGCGCCGACGCTGTCGAATTGCCCGTCGGCGTTAAAATATATGCTGTGCGCGCCCGTATGGCTGAAAACGCCGTCCAGCAAAACATGAATCCCACGCCTGTGCGCTTCATCGCAGAGATGGTGAAAATCATGCAAATCCCCCAAAAGAGGATCAATCGTGTGATAATCCGCCGTATCATAACGGTGATTGCTTTCAGCAAAAAAAATCGGATTCAAATAGACGCAAGTGACGCCCAGCGACACGAGATAATCAAGCTTTTCAGCAATACCCGCAAGGTCGCCGCCAAAAAAATCATATTGCGTAATCTCGCCCCGCTCGTTCGGCTGCCACATTGGAACGCCGCCCCAATCGTCGCGCAAAACGCGGTTTGAGGGGATGTTCTTTTTTGCTTGCCCCGACGCAAAAAATCTGTCCGGAAAAATCTGATACATCACGCCGCCCGCAACCCAATCGGGCAGACGCAACGCGGCGTCATACACCGTGAGCCGCCAAGGCGTATTCTCGCCGAAACAGCCGACACCATCCCCCTCGTCGCCGACGACACCGCCGCCAAAATCGCTCTCGTAGACAAATTTGTAATCATAAACGGCGGGGGTGTCAAGCGTGAATGTGATTTTCCACCATTCTTCATGTTCGCCCTGCATGCCTTCCCAAACAAGATCCCAAGCAAAATCAAAACCATGTCCATCCGTGCCGGAAGACAGCAGTTTGATGCCGCGGCAACGCATGCTGCGGGGCATAATCACCCGAAGCGCGACAGCCTCGTTGGAAGCCGCCGCGCCGAAAGGTGTTTTGTGGATTGTTTCGCGGGAACGATAGGGCACAAAATGCATGGGTTCTCCAAGATTACTTTTGATCGTTCAGCATGCAGCACTTCTTATATTTCAATCCGCTGCCGCATGGGCAAGGATCATTCGGACCGACTTTGACGACGGCGCGTTTGACAGGCTGTGGTTTTGGCTTTTTCGCAACTTCCTGCGCTTCCTTGCCTGCTTTCAGCTCCAGCACTTTGGCTCTCGCTTTGCGCTCGGTCTCCTCGGGATTGTGGGGCAAAAATGTCAGCGTCGTTTTCACGGTCTGTTCGCGGATGCGCGTGGTCATTTCGTCGAACATGTCAAAGCTTTCCATGCGGTAGGCGACGACGGGATCTTGCTGGGCATAGGCGCGCAAGCCGATGCCGCGTTTCAGATCCTCCATGGCATCAATATGCTCCATCCAGTGCGCGTCAACCGCGCCAAGCATGGCAAACTGTTCAACACGGCGCATGAGGTTCGGATCAACTTGGGCAAACGCCGCTTCACGCGCTTCATATTGCGCTTTGCCGCGGGCAATCAGTTTGTCGGCCTCTTCGTCGGGATCAAAATCGCCTTCAAAATCGCCTTCGCGCATGAGCCAACCATATTTTTCGCGGATGGACGACACCAGCCAATCCTCGCGCGGAGTCGAAGCGGGGCAAAAATACTGCACCGTCTCGCGGACACCGTCTTCCAGCATCTTGATGATGATCGGCTTGAGTTCCTCGCCCTCCAAAACCTTGTTGCGCTGGCTATAGATCAATTCGCGCTGGCGGTTCATCACGTCGTCGTATTTGATGACGTTTTTGCGCTGCGCAAAGTTCTGACCCTCCAGCTTCTTCTGCGCGTTTTCAACCATGGATGTAATCATTTTGTGTTCGATGGGCATATCTTCCGGCACATTGAGGGCATTCATCACGTTCGTCATACGCTCGCCGCCGAAAAGGCGCAATAAATCGTCTTCCATCGACAGATAAAACCTGCTTTCGCCGGGGTCGCCCTGCCGCCCCGCGCGTCCGCGCAATTGGTTGTCGATACGGCGGGATTCGTGGCGTTCCGTGCCGATGATAAACAAGCCGCCGACGGACACCACGCGCTGCGCTTCCTGCTGCGCCGCCGTTTTGTGCTTCGCTTCCAGTTTCGCGAACGTCTGACGCGCCTGCAAAATCTCCTCGTCTTCCGTTTCGGCATAGCCCGTGGCTTCGGCGATCATTTCCTCGGTGAAGCCCGCGCCGCGCATTTCGGCTTTGGCAATGTATTCGGCGTTGCCGCCCAGCACAATATCCGTGCCGCGCCCGGCCATGTTCGTGGCGATCGTTACACTGCCGAACGTGCCGGCCTGCGCAATGATCTCCGCCTCACGTTCATGGTTTTTGGCGTTGAGCACGTTGTGTGGGATTTTCTTTTTTTGCAGCAGCTCGCTCACTTGGATGGATCGCTCCACCGACACGGTGCCCACAAGCACGGGCTGTCCTTTTTCGTGGCACGCAAGGATCTGCTCGATCACAGCGTCGAATTTGGCTTTTTCGGTTTTGTAGACCACATCCCCGTGATCGGTGCGGATCATGGGCTTGTGCGTCGGCGTTTCGACCACGTCAAGGCGATAGATTTCTTGGAATTCGTCGCGTTCGGTCATTGCCGTGCCCGTCATGCCGGAAAGTTTGCGGTAGAGCCTGAAATAGTTTTGGAACGTGATCGTCGCAAGCGTTTTGCTTTCGTGCGCGACTTCCACGCCCTCTTTTGCTTCAATTGCCTGATGCAAACCTTCGTTGTAGCGGCGTCCGTACATGATGCGCCCTGTGAACTCGTCGATGATGAGCACTTCGCCGTCTTTGACCAAATAATCCACGTCGGGACGCATCACGCCCCACGCGCGGATGGCTTGGTTGACATGGTGCTGGTAAGTTACGTTTTCGGGCGCGGTGAGATTGTCAACGCCAAAAAAGCGCTCCGCCTTGGCGACACCCGCCGCCGTGAGGGTTGCGCTGCGCGCCTTTTCGTCCACCACCACATCGGCGTCTTCGGAGATATCCTCGGCGTTTTGCTTGTCTCTGATTTCTTTGACCCGCAGGATTTTACAGCGGCGCGCGAACGTGTTGGCGCGTTCGTAGAGTTCGGTTGACGCTTCGCCCTGCCCCGAAATAATCAGCGGTGTGCGCGCTTCGTCAATCAAAATGGAGTCCACTTCGTCCACAATCGCAAAAGCATGCCCGCGCTGGACTTTTTGCTCCTGATACTGCACCATGTTGTCGCGCAGGTAGTCAAAACCCATCTCGTTGTTCGTGCCGTAGGTGATATCCGCCGCGTAGGCGTCGCGCCGCTCTTTGCCCTCTTTGTCGTGCACAATCAAACCGACCGTCAAGCCCATAAAGCGGAAGATTTTGCCCATCCATTCGCTGTCGCGCCGTGCCAGATAGTCATTAACGGTGACAATGTGCACGCCGTTGCCCGCAATGGCGTTGAGATAAGCCGGCAGTGTCGCCACCAGCGTTTTGCCCTCGCCCGTGCGCATTTCGGCGACGCGGCCTTGGTGGAGCAAAATGCCGCCCGAAACCTGGACGGGGTAGTGTTTCATCTTCAGCACACGCCAAGCGGCTTCGCGGCAAGCGGCGAAGGCTTCGGGCAAAAGCGCGTCCAAGTCTTCGCCGCTGGCATGGCGTTGTTTGAAAACGGCGGTTTTTGCCTGCAAAGCCTCGTCGCTCAGCGCGGCGTACTCGCCCTCCAGCGAAAGCACTTTTTGCAGTTGCCCCGCATTGCGTTTGATTTCTTTTGTTGAGTAGTTCTGACGGATTTTGTCCAAAAAGCCCATGATTTTGTTTTACCCTTTTACCTTTCAAATTATCTTATTATTGTCTTGATTTTTTGCGAAAAAAATTGTATACTGTAAGCTGTATTGAAACGGAGGAGCAAAACATGCCAAAACGAAGTGATTATATCTCATGGGACGCCTATTTTATGGGTGTCGCCCTGCTTTCCGCCAAACGCAGCAAAGACCCTTGCACACAGGTGGGCGCGTGCATCGTCAACGCCAAAAACCGCATTATGTCCATGGGCTACAACGGTTTTCCCATCGGCATCAGCGACGACGAATTCCCGTGGGAATCCTCAGCGGAAGACCATTGCGACAGCAAATATCCTTATGTCTGCCATGCGGAACTCAACGCCATTTTGAACAACGGCGGCGGGAATTTGGACGGTTGCAAAATATATGTCGCCCTCTTCCCTTGCTGCGAATGCGCCAAAGCGATTATTCAGTGCGGTATCCGCGAAGTGCTGTATTTATCCGACAAATACGCGGCGCAGGCGGATTTTCGCGCATCGCGCAGGATGTTCGCGGCGGCGGGTGTCAAGCTGACCCAATTGTGCTTTGACGAAGAAGAAATTACGTTGGATTTTCGGGCTGATCGGGTATGATCGCCCTTTTTTGCGCATAACGATCGCACAAAAGCCAAACGTCCGCGAGATAGACGACCACAGTGTGCGCGATGAGACGTTTTTTCATTTTGTGCTTATTTCCTCCCTGCGTTAAAAGTAACAGCGCGAAGCGGCTAAAGTCTTTTTGCTTACTTTTTCTTCAGAAAAAGGAAGTCAGAAGTTCTCTTCGGCTCGTTTGGCTTCCGCTTCTTCCGCCATGGATTGGATTTGCACCAATTTATAGTATTTCCCTTTTTTTGCCATCAGCTCTTGCGGTGAACCGAATTCAATGATCTCCCCTTTGTCGACCACGACAATTTTGTTCGCTTTGCGTAGCGTCGAAAGTCGGTGGGCGATCATCAGCGTGGTGCGCCCGCGAATGAGGCGTTCAATCGCCGCTTGGATGAGGTGTTCGGTTTCGCTGTCCACGGCGGCGGTGGCTTCGTCAAAAATAAGGATGCTGGGGTTTTTGAGCACCGCGCGCGCAATGGAAATACGTTGCTTTTCGCCGCCCGAAAGACCCACGCCGCGTTCCCCCAGCATCGTATCGTAGGCATCGGGGAGACGGGCGATAAATCCGTGCGCGTTCGCGACTTCGGCGGCGTAGAGAACCTCCTCCACGTGCGGCTCGCCCGCACCGTAAGCGATGTTGCGGAAAATCGAATCCTTAAACATCAGCGGTTCTTGTTGCACATAGCCGATTTGACTGCGGTAGTATTCCATATCAACATCGCGCAAATTCACGCCGTCGATGTAAATTTCGCCGTCGTAGTCGTCATAATAACGCATAATGAGGTTGATCAGCGTCGATTTGCCCGAACCGGTCGTGCCGACGATGCCCACCGTGTCGCCCGGCTCAATGACCAAGTTGATGTTGGTGAGCACCTTTTTGGAGCGATCGAACGAAAAGTTGACGTTGCGGAACTCAACGCGCCCGCGAACACGTTCCAATTGCGAACCTTTGCCGAAATCCCGTTCCGGCTCGGCATCGAGGATGTCAAGGATTTTTTCGACGGAGGCCAAGGTGTTTTGATAGCTATCGCTGAGCGTCGCAAAGAAGTTGACAGGATCGTAAAACTTGCTTGCGTATGTGATGAACGTCACCAACGTGCCGATCGTGAGTGCGCCCGTTGTGCCGTTGATGACTTGCGAACCGCCGACACCCCAAACAATGAGCGAACCGCAAGTGATCAAAAAGGTCATTACGTTTGGAAAAACAGCCGAAATTTTTGCCGCCGCGCGATCCTCTTTATACCATTCATCCAAAAAGCGCGCAAATTTTTTGATTGCGCTGTTTTCGTTCGTGAATGCTTTGATGACGCGTACGCCCGGGATTGTGTCGGCCAGCAGGCTGTAGATTGCCGATCCGCGCCGCCAGATACGGCGATATTTCGGCGCGATCTTTTTTCCCATCAGCCGCCCGCCGTAGACGACCAGCGGCACGGGCGCAAGGCTGAAGAGCGAAAGCTTCCAGTCCATGGCGAACATGATGATGATCAACCCGACCATTAAAAACGCGCGGACGACGGCATCCTGGCTCATGCGCAAAATGAACTGCTGGAGCACATTTGCATCGCCATTCACGCGGTTAATGACCGATCCCGTGGACGTTTTATCAAAAAAGCTCATGGGCAAAAACTGCGCCTTGGCATAGATATCTTTTTTGAGGTCGACAATGATACGGTTGCCCGCAATGCGCAGGTAATACGCGCGGAACGCTCCCAACGTATACTGAACCACATAAACGGCAAGCAAAAACAAAATCACTTTTGCCAAATTGCTCAAATCGCCGCTCGGCAAAACGGAATCAACCATTTTGCCCGTGACGTAGGCGGGAACCAAATCCAGCGCGGTTGTTGCAACCGAGAGCAACATGCAAAGCAACAGCGCGGGCATGCGCGGTTTGAAGTAAGGCCAAAATTTGCCGAAAACCTGTTTTTTGCCCGTGCAATTGAGGCAGGGGCTGTCGATGGAACGCAATTTACGCCCGCATTTGGGGCAAAAGGCGCGAAGGCGCTCAAAACTGCCGCGCACGCCCTCCGTCATGTCGGGCGTGTAGCCACTTTTGTTGACGGCGTTCACAAACTCACCGGCAGCTTCGGCGACCTCGGCCACGGCGTATGTAAAGCGCAACAGTGTCCGCTTTTTCCCGTTTGGATCAATCACCTGAAAGATGGCGTTGCCGTAAAACCGACGCACCTTTACGGATGAAAAATCGGCGTAGACGAACTCTTCAGGCTCCGCCATTTTCGCGGAATCGTAGGCAACCAGGGAATGCGGATAAAACAAAAGCGCACTTTCGCCATAGCGCCCCTGCAATGTGAGATCGCCGACGACCGCAAAGCACGACTGATCGGCGCGGTTATCTTTGTAACACTGCAACGCGTGCGGCAGTTGGCGGTTGCTCAAAAATTTGGTTGCGCTCTGCTGTGCCTCAGCATCTAAAACTTCCATACAAATACCCTCCCGTTTGCAACGGCAATCGAACGCATTTACTATACACACTTTTGGCAAAAAAGTCAATGGGAATTTTACGTCTTTATCATTCTTTACCTAAAAATTTGTCTAAATTTTGATTTATTATACAATAATATGATAATCTCTTTTTTCAGCAGTCATCATTTAACCAAAAAATTTGCAAAAATCATGTGCCAATCAAAAAACATTTGCATATAGTGCAATAGGCGAATGTCGGCCGCGCGTTTGCGGCGCACGCCGCGAGAGCAATTTCCGCGGGCGGAACTGGGCGGGGTGGCGCGTTGCGCCCGGGGATAGCCCTGCCCTTGGCTGCCGCAGCCGCAAAAAACGGCATTGCCGCCATGCGCCGCCCGTTTTTGGGGCGGAAAGCGCGCCGCAAGTGTGCCGCCTTCCGCCCGATTCTATAAAAAAGCTCTCGGCATGCCAACATAGCGGCGGCACTGCCCTGACCCCGCACCGCAGTGCCGCCTGTCAATCGGTATACGTAAATCAATTGTGATACGATCAGTTTGGAGGTACGTCATCCATGAGCAACAACAATCTTTTTTCTTGCCGCAAACGCCAGTGTTCTGTAAAAGTCGCATTCCCTGTTATCACTTCGGATGGCTGTTCAGTGGCAGGCGCCGTATTCAAAATCGCCTGTTCCTGCGGTAAATTCAGCAACGCAATTTCGGATTGCAACGGCTGTGTCACGTTCTGTGGGTTGGCTCCGGGGCATTACACAATCACGCAGGTCGCCGCGCCCTATGGTTATGCGGCCGACGACAAATCGCACACCGTTATGGTGAATTGCAACGGCTGTGTCAAAATTGACGACTTGCCCGTCCGCTGTTTTCAGGCTGTTAACGACAAAGCGGAGGCACCGCCCGCGCCGCAAAGCGATCAGCCGGATATCAATCCCATTGCCGCCGATGCGGTCACAATCACCGGCACGGGCGAACCCGGGAGCGCGATTACCGTGATTTTCCCAAACGGATGCAAGGTATGCACCATTGTGCGCCGCGATGCCGCGTGGTCTGCGGATGTTCCCGACGGTATCACGCTCAAGACGGGGGACGAAGTGACGGTTATCCAAGAGACACCGTGCAAACTGCCCAGCAAACCCAAAGACGAGTTCGTTGTTTAACTCTAAGTCAAGCCAAAAAGCAAAAAACTTTTCCCCGCTTCGCGCGCCTGCGGCGAGCACCCTCTTCTTTTCTTGAAAGAAAAGAAGCAAAAGAACTTTTTCCCGCTTCGCGCACCTGTTTTCAGACTGAGCAAATATACATCAGCCTAAAAACGACAGCGCGAAGCGGCTAAAGTCTTTTTGCTTACTTTTTCTTTAGAAAAAGTAAGGCGCATCTCAATCGGCGAGGGATTTTTCCAAATCGTCCAATGCCTCGTCAATTTCTTCCGGTGTTACAGACGGCTCGGACTGCGCTGCTTTGAGCGCGGCGGTCACTTTGGCGACTGCTGTAATGTCCGTGAGCAGTTCGCCGGCGGCGGCGCGCACCAACTCCGTTTCGTCTTTGATCATCAACCACGCCAAATCCTCTTGCTCCGTGAGTTTTTGCGTCGCCTCCTTGCGAATTTCAGGGACGGCATCCGTTTTGGCGACTGTCGCGATCACGATCTGATCGGTCAAAGGCGCAAGCGCGAGACTGCGCAAAAACGCTTCGTCGTCGCCCATTGCAACTTCGCCCAAAGCCGTGAGCGCCTCAGGCTGGTCAATATAGAGTTTTAATTGCTCGACCGCTTTTTTGCGCACGACAGATTCGGGATCGGCGGAAGACGCGCGCGCGAGGGCGGGGATGTTTGTTAAATGCTTGATTGCGGCACGGCGCACATAGGTGTTCGGGTCGCCGACGGCATAGGGAATCAGCCACTCCTGCAATTCCTCAGGGGTGTAATCGCCGCCCAGCAGGATCTGCCGCCCAAGGCGTTCCACCACCATCAGGCGTAAATACCATTCGCCAACTTCCAACGCAACCGCCGAAACCTCTTCCAACGCACGGGGCTCTTGGTCGTCTTCCACCAACAAACGCATGATGTTGTGCTCATTTGCCGCACGCTGTTCGGACAGTTGCTGCAAGCGGGCTTTTTCTTGCTCCACCTGCAAACGCTGCGCTTGGAGTTCTTGTTCCTTGCGGTTTTTTTCTTCATCGACTGCCGGAATACCAATTTTGATTTTCGCCATATTTTTTCCTCCTCCGCATATTTCGTTTGGCATCTTTAGTCTACTAAAAAGAAGTCCATACGTCAAGAGGTTTTGGCGGATTTCGTCAATATGGGCAAAAAACTTTTCCGTTTAATGACATTCGCAAAGCAAAACCGCGTTGGCAAGGATGAAATCTTTCGCAGGTTGAAGCAATATGTCACGTTTTTGATTGCTGTCAATCAATTGTGCAAACGCTTCGTCCCATTGGGCAATGGCGGTCTTGTCGAGCGAAACGTCGCTATCCTCATCAAACGCTTCGTATGCCGCCGCAAAAAGCCCCGCGAACGCGCCGCCAACAAGTTGGTTCACGGCGTACAAAGCCCACGGTGTGAGCGGCTTTCCGTTTGCCCGAAAAAAATGGCTGAGCGACTTTTGCGTGTCAGCCATCACATAACCCAATGCGTAAAGCATCTTTTTTTCATCCGGCAACGATTCAAACGCGGCGTTAAGGTTCGTTTGAGACTCCAGCCAAAGCTGGATGCTGCAACATACGCCCTCCGCCAACCGTGCGGGCGGCGTGTCGATCAACGTCTGTTGGGTGAGGACGGCAAAATCATCACGCAGTTTTTTTTCGTGCTCCAACTTTGCGATCAACTCTTGCTTTTTTTGCCCGCGCCTCTTTGCGCGTTTGAGCGCCTTGAACCAGGCGAACACGCACAGCGCAAACACGACCGCCAGCAAAATCACCAACCACGGATACGCGTCCGCGGCTTTCATGATTTCATCAACCATTCCGTCCCTCTTCCTCCCTCAGCATCGCGGTATAAACCGCGTTTTTTTTACACCCCGTTTGCTTTGCGATTGCATGCGCGGCCTCGGTGCGCGCGCAGTTGTTCGCTTTTGCGTATGCCCGGGCCAAAGCGGCGGCTTCCTCCAAAGAGATCGTTGTTTTAGGCTGTTTGTTTGCGCCGCCCAGCACAAGAACAATCTCGCCTTTGAATGTGTGTGCGGCAAAATCGCGCGCGGCGGCAGTGCAGGTTGTTTGAATGACCTCTTCATGGATTTTTGTCAGTTCACGCACGATTGCCAGAGGGCGATCGCCGAAACAACGCGCAAAGTCGCGCAGTGTTTGCGGCATCTTATGCGGAGCTTCATAAAAAAGCATGGTGCGTGTTTCGCCTTTGAGCGATTCCAAATGCGCTTCGCGGCTGTTTTTTGCCACGGATAAAAAGCCCTCGAACGTGAATCGTCCCGACGGCATCCCCGAAAGCGCCAACGCCGTCGCGAACGCGACAGGACCCGGCACACTTTCCACGGCAACGCCAGACGCGCGGCATGCGCGAACCAGTTCTTCCCCTGGATCGGAGATACTCGGCATGCCGGCGTCTGTGACCAAAGCGACGTTTTCGCCCGCCTGTATACGCGCAAGTATGGCCTCGCCGCTTGTTTTGTGATTGTGCGCGTGATAGCTGATCATGGGCGTTTTGATATTGAACGCATGCAACAATTTCGCGGTTACGCGCGTATCCTCCGCGGCGATGAGGTCGGTCGATGCAAGCACTTCGGCGGCGCGGGGCGAAAAATCGCCCAAATTGCCGATGGGTGTGCCTACAAGGAACAATTTCCCCATCAGCCGCCTCCTTTCCTTTGCGCGGCAATCGCGCAAATCCGCCAAAATCGGGTGTATGCGTGGAATTTGACGCGCGGCGTCAGTTCTCGATAATCCGTTCCACGACCAACCTGCGGAAATCTTTGGAAAGCGTGGAGAAATAGACCGAAAAGCCTGTGATACGCACGACCAAATCGGGATATTTTTCGGGATGTTCGTAGGCGTCAAGGAGTTTATCTTTGTCGATGATGTTGATGTTGACGAGCGATCCGCCCAAATCGTTGCAATAGGTGAGCAACCATGACATAATGTTGTCGATGCCGTCGTCGCCCTTGGCAAGACCGGGATCAATTTCGAGCTGAATTGGTGCGGTGTTGCCCCAGCGCGGTTGGACGGCCGCAACGGCGATGCCCATGGCAGTCAGTGCGCCTGATTCGCGGAAACCGGGTTCGGGATTTGCGCCGTGGGTTACAGGAGCTTGCGCCTTGCGCCCGTTGGGCGTTGCAATCACGGCCTGCCCCATGCCGATGGTGTTTGCCCACGAGAACAAACCGGGGATCATGTTGAATCCTTTCGGCGAATTGCTCTTTTTGGTGTGATAGGTCAGACGGCGCACAATTTCAACGGCGTATTCATCCGCGCGCGTGCCGCCAAAACCATAGCGCGGCGTGGATTTCATATAGAGCCGCATGTCTTCGTGATCCGCCCAATCGGAGGCGATCACATCAAAGAGTTCCTGCCAATTCATCATTTGCTCATCGTCAATGGCGCGTTCAAGCGACGCGAACGAATCCGCAACCGTGCCGAGGGCGACAAAATCAATGCAGAAATTGTAGTTGTCGACACCGCCGTTTGAAACGTCCAAACCGCGTTCGATCGGACCATGGCACATGAAGTTCAACGCCATTTCGGGGCGCATAAAGTGGTACATATCATATTGAAAGTCGACGGTTTTTTTGATTGTGTCGACCGCGATATCAAGATGCTTATCGAACAATTGCCACAGCAATTCGACCGTTGGATGTTCTGCTTCCGCCAACTCAAACCAAGCGATTTCAAAAATTTTTGCCATGTTGATTTTGACCACGTCGTTGAGCGTGTATTCCGTGCCGGGCAAGGCGCACCAGTTGCAGCCGACTTTGTAGCGTTGGCGGGCGACTTCGGCGGTGTAGCCGTTTTTCATGAAGCCCTCCACCATTACCTTGTCGCCGAGGTAGGCGGGATTGCCACACTTGTCCTCAAACATATATTCCACGCTCTTGCGCAAAAAGGCGCGATCAATCCCCTCATGCACGCGCAGGCAGACGGCGGTCGGGATTTTGAGCCAGTGCGTCGCTTCCAGCGCAAGCCAAGAGAGCCTGTTTGTGCGGTCGGTGCCGTCGGGCCAAACGCCGCCGATTTCAAAATACTGCGTATCTTTCAGCAACAGGCAAGCCAAATGGTATGTCGCCTCGTCGTCCGTCAAAACACCGGCGGCGATGTCGCGTTCATAATATTTTGTCAGCAACGCTTCGAGGCATCCGCCCGCGCCGGAGCCGTTGAAAATGCTTGATTGCATCAAAAACCATGTCAGCCATTGGCAGGCTTCAAGGAATGTTTCGGGTTTTTCCTCCACAAGGCGGAAGTTCATGTCGGCCATGCGCTCCAAATTTGCCTTTAAATCGGGATCTTCCTGCGTTTTTGCGGCCTCGGCGGCGGCTTCGGCGTTGTGCCTGATCCACGTTTGAATGCCGAGAACGACATCCTCTTCGCCCCGCAAAAATTCCAGTTTTTCGGGATCGTCCTTGTGGACATCCTGATAGTAACGGATCTTTTCCAAAATACCGCGCCAGCCGACATCAAGCCCCAACGGACCGACATCGTGGTGGAAGTGGTGCGATCCGCCGAGACCCGACACCAAATTGTACTTTTGGTGCAGTTCGCGCAACGCTTGGAGTTCAGGCGGATTGAATTCGGGTTCGGGACGCCAGCCGCCCCAACTGTGCCACTCCAATTTGTCCATATATGCGCCCGCAAGGGAGCAGTAGGGATCAATATAGGAGGGGTGCGCGTCGAGGATCCGGCGCATGTTGTGCCCCCATGCCTTTGCCCCAAACACGCCGTTCGGATGATTCCATTCCAGTTCAAACGTCCAGCCGTCGGGGGAGACGACCCAACCCTTGTCGTCAGTGTCAAAAAAGCCGGGACGCGTGTGCGTTGCAAGTTTCAGCTTGGTCATTTCTTCTTTTGCCTTGCGCAGAACATCAACCTTTTCACGGTACGTTAACATTGTCAGACCTCCCAAAAATCATTGCGAAGTGTTCTATCGCATTATACGATTATTCCGAAAAAAAAGCAAGGATTTCTATGGCATTTTACCTAATGTGAATTTTTATCACGTGAAATACCCCCATATTCCCGCCGATCGGCATGCACTTCCGCTATCTTGATGTTGCGTTCGTGAACATAATCTGCTATAATAGCATCAAAGAAGGAGTGCTTGCAATGAGAGATCGGGAAGATCAGTTGGTGACATCCAATGCCGCGTGAATTCACACCTGCCGCGAAAGCGCGGCGCAGTTTGCAAACCACTTATGTTAAGCGCATATGGAATCCGTTTGTCGCCGCCGCGAAGCAGTATCGGCTTATTGAGGCGGGCGATAGAATTGCCGTTTGCGTTTCGGGCGGCAAAGATTCTTTTTTGCTTGCCATGCTTATGGCGATGCTCCATGAACATTCCGATGTGCCGTTCGAGCTTGTTTTGCTGAGCATGAATCCCGGCTACAATGATGAAAACGCCCGTCGCGTGCACGATAACGCCGCGTTGCTGGGTTTGGATGTTGTTTTTTTTGATGCCGACATCTTCGACACCGTCGCCAAAATGGATGGTTCGCCCTGCTATGTGTGTGCCCGCATGCGCCGCGGACATTTATACAAGGAAGCGCAAGCGCGGGGATGCAACAAAATTGCCCTTGGTCATCATTTCAACGATGTGATCGAAACCACATTGATGAGCATGTTATACGGTGCGCAAATCCAGTCCATGCCTCCAAAGCTCAAAAGCAGAAACTATGAGGGCATGCAGCTGATCCGTCCGCTCTATCATGTGCGGGAGGACGACATCATCGCTTGGAAAAACCACAACCAACTCCAATTTATCCAATGTGCCTGCCGGTTCACGGAGCACTGCACCGCGTGCACGCCCGACGACGGCGGCTCAAAACGCCAGGAGATGAAACGCCTGATTCGGGAACTACGCAAAACCCACCCCGACGTTGAAAAATGCATTTTCCAAAGCACGCGCAACGTGCGGCTTGATACCATGATCGCCTACACCCACCACGGACAGGAACATAGCTTTTTGGAAGATTTTTCGCCGCCGGAATAAAAATGAGGAAGAATCCGCGTGATAAAAAACGAAATCGCAGAGTTGAATATCATTGGTATGTCGCTGCAAGGCGCGGGGATTGCGCGGGTTGACGGCATGGCTGTTTTTGTGCCCGGCGCGGCGACAGGCGACCGCATACGTGCCGTGATTGTGAAAGTCAAAAGCAACCACGCGTTCGCGCGTTGCCTAGAGGTTCTATCGCCCTCCGCGCAACGAATCACACCGGTTTGCGGCGTTTTTCCGCAATGCGGCGGGTGCGCTTTCCAGCATGTCGATTACGCCTGTGAGTTGGCGCTGAAAGAATCCGAAGTCCGCGAGACATTGCGCCGTATCGGCGGCATCGGCGCGCCTGTTATGCCGATGGTCGGCGCATCCTCGCCTTTGCGATACCGCAACAAAGCAATGCTCCCTGTTGGGCAATCGCAAAACGGCATTGGCACGGGATATTTTGCCGCGCACAGCCATCGTATTATTTTTACGGACGACTGCCCGTTGCAGCCAGTGCTGTTTTCCGAAATCGCGCAAACCGTTTGCGGTTGGGCGCAAGAGAGCGGTTGTCCAATTTATGATGAGACGGCGCACACGGGTTGTTTGCGGCATATCTATTTGCGCCAAAGCTTTTTCAACGGCGATATATTGGTCACGCTTGTTGTCAACGCAAAACAAGTGCCGCGCACCGATTTGCTGATCAAAGCATTGTGTACGCAACATCCGGCCGTCAAGGGGATATTGTTGAATCATCACGAAAAGCAAAGCAACGCGGTGTTGGGCGAAGGCCTCACCTGCCTTTGGGGCACGACGCGTGTGCATGAGGAACTCTGCGGACTGCGGTTTCAATTGTCGCCGCTTTCGTTTTTTCAGATTCATCCGCCGCAAGCCGAAAAGCTTTACACAATCGCCGCGCAATACGCCAACTTGGGCGGCGGCGAACGGATTTTGGATTTGTATTGCGGCACGGGGACGATCGGGCTTTCGATGGCAAAGGAAGCAAAGGAAGTGATTGGCGTTGAGGTTGTGCCGTCCGCGATTGCCGACGCGAACGAAAACGCAAGGCAAAACGGGATTGTCAATGCCCGCTTTTTGCGCATGGATGCCGCGGATGCCGCAAAACAGTTGTTCGCGGAACAATGGCATCCGGATGTCGTTTTGCTCGATCCGCCACGCAAGGGCTGTTCCGCCGCAACATTAGAAGTTGTCGCCGGCATGCGCCCCGCGCGCATTGTCTATATTTCTTGCGATCCCGCAACGCTTGCGCGGGATTTGGCGTTGCTTGCCGAATGGGGTTATCAAACACAAGAAGTGACGCCCGTGGATATGTTTCCGCGCACGGCGCACGTGGAATGCTGTGCCTTAGTCGCCGCGATGGGTTGGCGTTAAAAAATAAAAGCGATACAAAATACGATTTGCTCACACGTTAAATCGGAACAGCGTTACGTCGCCATCCTGCATCACATATTCTTTGCCCTCACTGCGGACAAGTCCTTTGTCTTTGGCGGCGGATATTGTGCCGCATTCCATCAACGCGTCGTAGGCGATAATTTCGGCACGGATAAAACCGCGTTCGATGTCGCTGTGGATTTTTCCGGCCGCTTGCGGTGCTTTCGTGCCGTTTTTGATTGTCCACGCGCGCACTTCAGGCGTGCCGGCCGTTAGGAACGAAATGAATCCCAACAGGGAATAACTTTTTTGAATCAATTGTGCCAAGCCGCCGCTTTGCACCCCGAGTTCGTTCATGAACTCCGCGCGTTCCTCGGGCGGCATATCCACAAGCTGTTCTTCCAGCGCGGCGCAAACGGGAAGCACTTCGGCGCGTTCGGCTTCCGCAATCCCCAAAACGGTTTGATAGGCGGCGTTTTGCGCGATATTGCCGTTGGCGTAATCCGCTTCGCTGAAATTGCAAACAAAAATCACAGGTTTGATGGTGAGCAGCGCGACGGACTCCAGCGTATCCCGCTCATCGGAGGAGCAATCAAATGTGCGCGCGGGGCGCCCGGTCTCCAAGTGTGCGCGCAGACGTTTGCAAAGCTCCAATTCTGTCGCCAGCGATTTGTCGCCCTTGAGCGCCTTTGTGCCGCGTTCAATGCGGCGATCGAGGAGTTCGATATCCGAAAAAATCAGTTCCAGCCGAATGGTTTCGATGTCGCGTGATGGATTGATTCCGCCGTCCACATGCACAATATCGTCGTCCTCAAAACAGCGGACGACGTGGATGATCGCGTCCACTTCGCGGATATGCGACAAAAATTTGTTGCCCAAACCCTCACCTTTGGACGCGCCGCGCACAAGCCCGGCAATATCCACGAATTCCACGACCGCAGGCGTGATTTTTTTTGGCTGATAAATGTCCGCCAACGCGGTGAGGCGATCGTCGGGCACAACCGCCATGCCAACGTTCGGTTCGATGGTGCAAAACGGATAGTTCGCCGCCTGCGCCCCCGCGTTGGTTAAAACGTTGAACAACGTGCTTTTGCCGACGTTTGGTAAACCGACGATGCCGAGCTTCATGCAATGCCTCCCAATGCTTTAAGTGCGCCGACCGCATCCGTTTTTTCCCATGGTAAATCCAAATCCAAACGCCCGACATGACCCAATGCCGCCAACTGCTGATAAATCGGACGCTGCAAATCAAAACGTTTGATGATCGCCGTTGGGCGCAAATCGAATGTGGCGCGCACAAAATCCGCAATTTGGGTATCGGGCAAAACACCCGTGCCGAAAGTTTCAATCAAAATGGAAACCGGGTGCGCAACGCCGATGGCATACGCCAACTGCACCTCCGCTTTTTTGGCAAGCCCCGCCGCGACAATATTTTTTGCCGCGTGCCGCGCGGCATAGGCCGCCGACCTGTCCACTTTTGTGGGATCTTTGCCCGAAAACGCGCCGCCGCCATGCCTTGCGTAACCGCCGTAGGTGTCCACGATGATTTTGCGTCCCGTCAAACCGCTGTCGCCCGCGGGACCGCCGATCACAAAACGCCCCGTGGGGTTGACGAAATATTTTGTATTTCCGTCCAGCCAATTGCTTGGAATCACAGGTTTAATCACATATTCCAAAATATCTTTGCGGATTTGTTCCAGCGTCGCCTCAGGCGCATGCTGCGTGGACACAACGACCGTATCCACGCGCACGGGTACGCCGTCGTCATATTCCACCGTCACTTGGGTTTTGCCGTCAGGGCGCAGATAGGGCAACGTGCCATCCTTGCGGATCTTTGTCAACCGTCTCGCGAGCGCGTGGGCAAGCGAAATGGGCAGAGGCATCAACTCTTCGGTCTCGTCGCAGGCGTAGCCGAACATGATCCCTTGGTCGCCCGCGCCGTTGGAGAGTTCCTCCGCGTCTTCGGCGGCGTTTTTTTGCTCCAAAGAGCGATCCACGCCCAACGCGATGTCTTTTGATTGCTCATCAATCACCGTGAGCACGGCGCATGTGTTGCCGTCAAAACCAATATCCGCGCTGTTGTAGCCGATATCCGTCGACACCTTGCGGGCGATTGCCTGAAAATCCACAAAACCCGTCGTGCTGATTTCGCCCATAATCAAAATCATACCGGTGGTGGTCGCGCATTCGCACGCCACGCGCCCAAGCGGATCTTGCGCCAAAATAGCGTCGAGCACCGCGTCGGAAATTTGGTCGCAGAGTTTATCGGGATGACCCTCCGTTACGGATTCGGACGTAAAGAATTTGCGGTTTTGCTGATGATCTGACATAATCTAAAAATCCCCCTTCACATATTCACATATAAAGAAACTGCGGCGTAGCCCACAAAGGAGCCGCGCCGTAGGTATGGAGCTGGTGGACGGACTTGAACCCCCGACCTGCTGATTACAAATCAGCTGCTCTACCAACTGAGCTACACCAGCGCGATTGACAAGAGCAGTATACACGCTTATCGCGCGTTTGTCAAGATGTTAGCGCAAAAATGTTTTGCGGCATCCGATTATTTGCCGTATAATGTCTCTCGTATTCCATTATGGCTGTTCCGTGATCGGTCTGTCCTCCGTCGGCTGTTCAAAGGATAAAAAGTTGTTGTGCGCCGCTACACCAAACCGCATGCGGAAAATCTCGCATGCCATGGCAGGAATATAGAGCTGCCCGCGTTGCCCGCGATAAACGGGCAGCGGCAACGCCAAATCGCCGGCACTCGTTTGCGCGATATTGCTACCCTCGGTAAAAACACCCCACGCGCCGTAGATTTCAAGGCGGATCTGTCCTTTGGTTTTGGTCACGGCGCCGCCGATGCTTTGAATTAAAACGCCCATTGGTACGCACCAAACGCTGTCTTTTTGTTCGCAGGGCGTGTCAGCCTGCGCCAATCCCAAATCCCAGCCTTTATACATCATGCGGGTGCGGTTGAACATCGGCGGCAGGGCGTGGGGTAGAACGCAATCCGTCGTCTTATTAATCACGCATTTGTCCATCACGCGTCCGTCGCTCAAAACGCTTGTGAGCGTGAGCGTCATTCCGTCCACTTCGACGATCACGGCGGCGGCAATGTTCTCTTCCATGGTGTATTGCGCGGCGTGCCAGACTTTTGCCAAGGAGCGTGTGCCGGGCGGATTGTAATTCCCGTTGCCGATGTTATAGTGGATTGTTCCTTTTGAGGGCTGTGCAAACAGGCTTTCGTTGCGCAATGGAAAACTTCGCGCAAAGCTGTGTTCATGCCCCGCAAAAATCAAATCGAACGATTCAAAGCCTTCGCGCATCGCGGGATAGGCATCGTAGTTTTCCAAATTTACGCCCGAATAGCAAATGGGGAAATGATACACACCGATTTTCCAAGCGGCATCGGTCGCTTTGCAGGAGTCGATCATCCACTGATTGACAATCTCCGGTTCGTTGATGCCGACTACGCCGATCATCACATCGCCGTAACGGAACGTGTAGTTTTCGGTCGTCCAGCCGTCGGGACCGTTTTGCGGGTATGCGCCGCAGAACTGCGTACCGAAATACGCCGCCGGTTCGGCGTAGTAACGCCCGACGCCTTTGGCATAATCCGCAAAGCCGCGGTTGTCGTGGTTGCCGAGCGTCATCATGAACGGCATGGATTCCGCAATGCCGGCAAGACCCGCAAAAAGACCGTTCCATTGCACCTCATGCTGCCCGCAATCGGTGTTGTCGCCCGCCGTGAGGAGAAAAGCGCAATCGGGGTGCGCTTGCAGGAGAGACTGCAAAAAATCATGGAGCGTACCATAGTCAGGGCAATCGTGCGGCGATCCTTTTTGGATGTCCGATATACAAATGAATTTGAATTTTTTGGGATCGGCTTCGCCCGTCGCAAACAAAAACGGACCCGCGCGGTGCGTTTGGTTCCCGCAGGTGTAGCGATAGCGCGTGTTCGGCTTTAAATCCGGCATATGCGCGCTGTGCATGACACTTTGATCGATATCGGATTCAAACAAGCGATTTTCGGCTTCCAAACGAACGTGGCCGCTGTCGGGGATATCCTCCCAAAAATCCAAAAAGCCGGTCGGAGCGTCCAAACTGGTGCGCCAAGTGACGGCGCGCTGGGAGGCGGCTTTTTCCAAAAGGCTGAGCATGATGTGGTCAGGATTCGGCGTACTGCCGCGCACGGGTTTTGGCATGGACATTCACTGCTTTCTTGTGTGTTCTGCAAGAACTATAACACGAGGCGCAAAATTTGTCAACATATATTGAAACTGATTTCTGTTTTTCGTCTCATTTTCGTCTCAATCCCCTTGCGTTTTCCATCAAGAGCGCGTATAATGTTAGAATGAGAGAAAATAAAGAAGTTGGAAAAAGAAGAGGAAAAGAGGAGGATCGACATGATCCAACAGGCAATTGCCTGCGCGGCGGCGCGGAAGGATATCACGTTTGGCGAAGCGAAAGCCGTGATGAACGAAATCATGGGCGGCGAGGCAAGCCAAATCCAAATGGCGGCCTATCTGGCGGCCATGAGCGCGAAGGGCGAAACAATCGACGAAATCACAGGTTCGGCGGCAGGGATGCGCGAACACTGTATGCGGCTGTTGCACGACATGGACGTTTTGGAAATTGTCGGCACAGGCGGCGATCAATCCAATTCGTTCAATATTTCCACAACATCCGCGCTTGTGATTTCCGCGGCGGGGATTCCCGTGGCGAAACACGGCAACCGTGCGGCATCCAGCCGATGCGGCGCGGCGGATGTGCTGGAAGCTTTGGGTGTTAGGATCAATATTCCGCCCGAACAGAGTTTGGCGATTTTGCGTGAGATTCGTTTGTGCTTTTTGTTCGCGCAGAACTATCACATCGCAATGAAATATGTCGCTCCCGTGCGCAAAGAGTTGGGAATCCGCACCATGTTCAATATTTTGGGTCCGCTGGTCAATCCGGCGGGAGCGAAAATGCAATTGCTCGGCGTGTATGAAAAAGATTTGGTGGAGCCGATGGCGCGGGTGCTATCCAATTTGGGTGTGCAAAACGCCATGGTCGTGTTCGGCGAGGATGGTTTGGACGAAATATCCCTCAGTGCGCCGACCCGCGTTTGCGAACTGCGTGACGGCGCGTTTGAGTCCTACACCATCGCCCCTGAGCAGTACGGGATGCAACGCTGTGCCAAACAGGAGTTGGTGGGCGGTTCTCCCGCCGAAAACGCGGCGATCACCCGTGCCATTTTGCAAGGCGAAAAAGGCGCAAAACGCAATGCCGTTGTGCTTAATTCCGCTGCGGCAATCCATATTGCGAAGCCCGCGCTTTCCATCGCCCAAGCAATTTCGCTTGCCGAAGAGCTGATCGACACAGGCAAAGCCATGCGGCAATTGGAGCGATTCGCGGAACTCAGCCAGGCGAAAGGATAATTTGCAAACATGATTTTGGACAAACTCGCACAGAGCACCCGCGTTCGCGTGGAACGCGCAAAGTGCGGCGTCACGTTGGAAGAGATGCGCGCGTTCGCCGAAAAATCGCCTGTTCCGGCAGGGATATCGTTCAAAGAAGCCATTGCGGCGCAGGGGCTTTCAATGATTTGCGAAATCAAAAAAGCGTCGCCTTCCAAGGGCGTGATTGCGGCGGATTTTCCCTATTTGGAGATTGCGCGGCAATATGAACAACAGGGCGCGGCGGCGGTTTCGGTTTTGACTGAACCTGATTATTTTTTGGGCGACGACGCCTATTTAAGGGCAATTGCGTCAAGCATAAAAATCCCTGCCCTGCGCAAGGATTTCACGATTGACGCTTACCAAATCTATGAGGCAAAACAATTGGGCGCACGGGCGGTTTTGCTCATTTGCGCTTTGCTGGACGACGCGCGATTGGAGGAATACCAAGCGATTGCGCAGTCCATCGGGCTTGACGCGCTGGTTGAAACGCACGACGCAAGAGAAATGGAGCGGGCTTTGCGGGCGAACGCGCAAATCATCGGCGCGAACAATCGCAACTTGCAAACGTTTGAAGTGGATTTACAAGTCAGTGTGCGTCTGCGTCCGCTCGTGCCGAAGGATCGCCTCTTTGTCGCCGAGAGCGGCATAAGATCGCAAGCGGATTTGGCGTTGATGAAATCCATCGGCGCGGATGCCGTTTTGGTCGGCGAAGCAATGATGCGGAAGCAATTGACGATCTGACACCTTACTTTTTCTGCCTTGCTTTTTCTGACTTACTTTTTCTGAAGAAAAAGTAAGCAAAAAGACTTTAGCCGCTTCGCGCTGTCATTTTTAGACTGATGTATAACTGATGTATATTTGCGCGGGCTAAATATGACAGCGCGAAGCGACTGCTCCCCGCAGGGGCGCGCGATCATTTTTAGACTGATTTATATTTGCGCAGTCTGCAAATGACAGCGCGAAGCGGGTGCTCGCCGCAGGCGCGCGAAGCGTGAAAAAGTTCTTTTGCTTCTTTTCTTTCAAGAAAAGAAGACAAGAAAAGAAGAGGGCTTGTATTTTTGCTCAAAATCTGCTATACTAGACGGCAGTTGGTGCGATCATGGACGGGAGGATTCCGTATGCGAAAAATTTTTGCTTTTGCACTTGCCGCCGCGTTTCTTTTGTTTTGCCAAGCCTGTGGCGCAACAGGCGAGCGAAGCGATGCCGATGAGGTGATCATGACGGGTGAAACGCTCACATTGCCAACCGTGATGGCGACGGACGAAAACGGCAAAGTGATCACAACACCCGACGGCGAACCGTCGACATACTACCCTGCGGCGAGCCAAAGCGGTCAGGTCGTCAAAAACGATTGGAACGCGTTCCCCGTGCCGAACACGGCAAGACCTTACGATCTCTATAACCCGGGCGATCCCGCGCTAAACAGCACGACCGACCACGGTAACGGCATGATCACAGGCAAAATCGCGTGGCCTGTCGCCGATTTGCCCAGTGCGTTGCCGGCCGCCACGGCATATATCGACCGTTTGGATCTCAGCCAAAGCGCGGACAAAATAGAGCAGACTGTCACGGTTATCGAGATGCCTTATGTGATTTTTTTGCGCTATATCGAACAACTGCAAGCCGCCGGCATTCAATCGCAAACATTAGAACTCCCGCAAGCCCAGCCCAGCGGTGAATCCGCCATTTTTGTCGGCACGGCGGGGATTTACACCATTAGCGCGATTTGGCAGCCGAGCGACATGAGTCATTTCACCGCCAACTTCCGTTTGAAGATTGAATCAAACGGCGCATGACAGAGGAGTTGAAACGAGAGAGTATGAAAGAAAGAGGTTTTTTTGAACGTTTATGATTTTGATAACACGCTCTACAAAGGAGAGAGCGGTATCGCGCTGTTTTTCTTTTATTTGCGCAAGCGTCCGTCGCTGTTGCGCATGATGCCCATTGTTGTTCAGGGCGGTCTAAAATACAAATTGGGTCTGGTCAAAATTGACGAAGTCGCCCGACGTTACGCCAAATACATTGAGGTTTTTTTGCGGGGCATTCAGGATTACAAAGCGGACGCGAAAGAGTTTTGGGATCGATACGAACACCGGCTCCAACCATTTTACAAAAATATGCAAAAATCGGACGATTTGATTGTCTCCGCCAGCCCTGAGCAATCGCTGGAGGAAGTTTGCAAGCGCATGGGCGTTTCACGTTGGATCGGCACACGCATCGACGAAGAAAACGCGCGGCTTACGTTTGTCTGTTTCCGCGAAAACAAGGCAAAGGCCTTTTTGGAACGCTATCCCAATGAACAAATTGATAATCTTTACACCGATTCCATGTATGATACGCCGTTGATGGAACTGTCGAAACATGTATATTTGGTGCGCAAGGGCAAGTTGATAAAAATCAAATAGCGAGGTGCATCCATGCAATTTTTGGGTGAGGATTTTTTGTTGCCGACCGTGACGGCGCGCGCGTTGTTTGCCTGCGCAAAGGAACAGCCTATTTTGGATTGGCATTGCCATTTATCCCCAAAAGAGATTGACCAAAACGCACAGCCGAAGAACATAACAGAGTTGTGGCTTGGCGGAGACCACTACAAATGGCGCGCCATGCGCTCGTGCGGCGTTGCGGAGCGTCTGATTACAGGGGATGCGCCTGACAAAGACAAGTTTTTCGCCTTTGCCCAATGCATGCCGCTGTTGATCGGTAATCCGCTCTATCATTGGACGCATTTGGAGTTACAGCGTTATTTCGGCATACATGACGTTCTTTCGAACAAAACGGCGCAAGCGATTTGGGATATGACAAGCCGCGTGATTGCGGAAAACGATTTTTCGCCCTGCGCGTTGATTGAACGCTCGAACGTGCGGGCCGTTTGCACAACCGACGACCCCGCCGATGGGTTGGAATTCCATCAATCCATACAAAAAAAGTCTTTGCCGTTCGATGTGCGCCCCGCTTTTCGCCCCGACAAAGCACTTGCCATCGCCGCACCGGATTTTCCGCAATGGATCGGGCGTTTGGAGACCGCAAGCGGTGTGAAGATTGCAAGCTTTGCCGCGCTGAAAAACGCTTTGGAACTGCGTATCGCCGCGTTCGCCGCATTGGGTTGCCGCGCGTGCGACCACGGTTTGACGGTTCTGCGCTATGCGGAGGCGACGGATGCCGAACTGGAGGATATCTTCAAACAACGCATGACAAACAACGCGCTCGGCAATCCGCAAATTGCGCAATACCAAACAGGATTGATGCAATTTTTGGGCGCGGCGTATGCCAAACGCGGTTGGTGCATGGAACTGCATATCGGTGCGACGCGCAACAACAACAGCCGCCGTTTTGCCGCGCTGGGCGCGGACGCGGGGTTTGATTCCATCGGCGACGCGCCCGTTGCGGACGCGCTTTCGGCGTTGCTCAACAGCCTTGATCAAAAAGGCGTGTTGCCCAAAACGATTTTGTTCAACCTCAATCCGCGCGATAACGCGGTCTTCGGCGCGATGTCGGGCAATTTTCAAACCGATGAGGCGCGGGGCAAGTTGCAATATGGTCCCGCGTGGTGGTTTTCGGATCACATCGACGGGATGCGCCGACAACTGCAAACGCTTGCCAATTTGGGCGCGCTCGGTACGTTTATTGGTATGACGACGGATTCGCGGTCGTTTTTATCATACCCGCGCCATGAATATTTTCGGCGGATTTTGTGCGGTTTGCTCGGCGATTGGACTGAACAAGGGCTTGTGCCCGACGATCTCCCCGCGCTCAAAAAACTGGTTTGCGATATATGCTTCGGCAATGCCGCGGATTATTTCAGTCTATAGATGAAGCAATCGCAATTGCGGCATAATCGCCGATTTGATCACCCAACTGGGCAGGGAGAAGCCGAAACCCGTTCAGGCTTTCGGGGAGGGCTTCCTGTTCGAGGGAGTCCATCGCGGGATCATAGAGATATTTGTATGCGCGGGTGAAAATGCTACCCGCGACGATGATTTCCGGATTGAGGATATCGACCAGCATTGCCAGCCCGCGCCCGAATTGCCGACCGATCTCCGTCCAGATGTCGATCGCCTGTGCGTCGCCGCGTTCCGCGCGCTGGAACAGTTCCTTGGCGTCGTAAGTTTCGCCCGTGCGCATTTGGATGAGCTGCGCGATGCCGCCGCCGGAACAAAAGCCCTCAAACGATCCCGCTTTGCGGTAACCGATGGGTCCTGTGCGTTCCAAGCGCGTATGCCCTACTTCGCCCGCGAGATTTTTTGCGCCGACATAGAGGTGTCCGTCCAAAATCAGACCCGCGCCAAGCCCTGTGCCGAATGTGAGAAAAATCATGTTCCGCGTGCCGCGCCCCGCGCCGAAACGCCACTCCGCAAGGGCGCACGCGTCGGCATCGTTTTGTAGTTTTGCGGGAATGCCGAGGCTGTCCGAAACATAATCCGTAATCGCGGCGTTTTTGAACGACATCAAATTGGGCGGGGATAAAATCACGCCTTTGCGGCTGTCCAACGGTCCGCCGCAACTAATACCGCAAGCGAGCGGCGTCACGTTTTGTGCCGCCGCTTCTGTTTTGATGTAATCCAGCAAGGGGTTGACCACTTCCCGCCACGCGCCGTAGGTTTTGACCTCCTTGCGGCAAAGAAAGCTGATATGATCGCCGTCGACCCGTGCAAGCAATGCCGCACATTTTGTGCCGCCAAGATCCAATCCCGCATAAATCATATTTTTTACTCTCCAAAAAATTCTAATTCAATACAAGCGCAAATCAGGTGATAAATTTGAATATGCAACTCCTGCACAAGATATGTTTCGCGTGACGGGACGGTGATGGTGATATCGGCAACCGCTTTGAGTTTTCCGCCCGTTTCGCCTGTGATTGCAACGCATGTTGTGCCGTTGGCTTGCGCGACTTTGACGGCGTTGACGATCGCCTGCGAATTGCCCGACGTGCTCAACGCCAACAAGACGTCGCCCTCTTTGCAAAGGCTGTAGGCCTGCTGTGCGAACATGTTTTCCGCGCCGATGTCGTTGAGAATTGCCGTCATAACGGCGAAGTTGCCGCCCAAAAAGACAGCGGGCAAGCCGCCCTCAAGCTTTTGCAGGGCTTCGTCCGCGCCGAATCGGTGGATATACGCCTCCTTGAACGCCGCTGAAGGTTCCCGCTTGCAGCGAAAACTTTTCAGCAGTTCACCCGTGATGTGTTCCGCATCGGACGCCGATCCGCCGCTGCCCGCCGTCAGCACTTTCCCGCCCGCGCGATAGCAATCCGCAATGGCTTGGATTGCCTGAAACGTCGGCGCTTCGGTGGCGGCAAGCTTTGGATTGCCCTGAAAGAACGCGTCAAAATACGCGGATGCCGTCGGTCTCATGCTTCACCTATTTCTTTAGATAATTCATTGGATTTTGTGTGCTGCCGTTGATGATCACTTCAAAGTGCAGGTGCGGACCGGTGGAATTCCCCGTGCTGCCCACACGCGCGATGGGTTGACCCGCAATCACGGAATCGCCGACACTGACCGAAATTGATCCCGAATACAAGTGCGCGTAGCGCGTTTTGACACCGTTGCCGTGGTTGATGACAATCTGATTGCCATAGCCCGAACCGGAACGGTTGATCATTTCGACGCGCCCATCTTTGGCGGCGACCACAAGCTTGCCGCTTGCCCCGCTGCCAGAGATATCCACGCCCGTGTGGAATCCGCTGCGGCGGTAACCGTAGGGCGACGTGACTTGTTTGAGTGTTGGTGTTGGCCACACAAACCCCTGCGCCGATGGATTGATGTTGTACGTCTTGCCGTTCACCGTGACTTTTGTGCTCTTTTTGCCGATATCTCTGCGTTCGGCCACAGGTTCTTTGGTGCGCACGCGCCCGATTTCTTCGGTCGACACAATCGAGCCGTTCACGAGGGTAACACGTTCGGTTACGGTATCTTCACCCGGCACACCGGCCTTGCGCGTGCGCCGTTCGCCTTGATACATGTCGTAGTTCGGCGTTTCGATAATCTCAAACTGGACGCTCGCTTTGCGGGTTTGCGTTTTGACGATTTTCACCTGCAAAAAACTGACCTTGTTTTTGAGTATAACACGGTCGCCCTCGTGCAAATATGAGTCGCGATACTTCGGATTGAGTGCCAGCAGGTGCGCTTCGCTTGTATTGTTGCGCTTTGCAATGGTATAAATGGAATCGTCCTCACGGGCAAACTCCACTTTTTCGCCGTCTTTTTCGCTGTTGAGCAGCGTGGAAAGCCCTTGCGCGTCCATCATCAGGGGGGAATCCTCGGGATAGAAGCTCTGCACCAAGTCGATTTTTTCCACAAACTGCACATCACCGTCGCCCAAATCGGCGACTTGCGAGGCATATTTTGTTTTGATTGAATCCAAAACGCTGGAAGCGTCGGTTTCGTTGCGGATTGTCGCCACCAGCTTTTCGTCGACGAATACGCCGCAGGCGCTCACCATGGATCGGGGGGCGTTTTCGAGCAGCGCGTCGCTGAGGGTGTTTTTGTCCGTCAATTGTTCGGGCGAAACGAGGGCGAGTTTATAGCTTGCCTCACCCAATCCGGCGACGACATTTTCATTGTCCGCCGCCGTCAAATGCGCCAAAGCCTCCTGCTGTGCGGATAAGTACACGTTTTCTTCGGCAATATACCCCAATGGCGCGTTGTTGTAATCCAATTCGAGCGCGTATGTTTGCTGACTGACAATGTTTATTACAATCAACAGCACCGCCAACGCAAGGATCGGCGCGGCGGTATTGCACAGTGTGTGCACAATGCGCTGATAATCACGCGCCAACAGCCGAATTGCATCCGGAAACGGCAATTTTCCCTGTTGCGCAAGGCTTTGCTTGTGTGTTTCGTTTGCTTCGCGCAAAGCCGTGCGCGCGCGATCCCACGTGAAATGCTTGACCGCGACGATGAATGCCCTGAACATATGCAACAAAACGCGTAGCGGATGCATCATACGCAAAACCGCCAAACGTCCAAAGCGCAAAATCGGACGCATCGTGCGCAACCCAAAGAAATACAGCAAGCGATAGCACAAAATCAAAATTGGCAAAACGGGTACATGATAAAGCGGTTCGTCGTCGTACCAAAAATCGTGTTGGGGGTCTTCAGGGAGTTCTTTTTTCGGCGGATTTTCCTTGCGCTTTTTTTCTTGCTTCTCTTTTTGTTCCTCTTTTTTTGGATGCGGCGGCAAAGGCTGCAATTCGGGGAGTAGCTCAACCTGCCCCAACTCAGGCAACGGCGCAAACTGCGGCGCAGTCAAGGGGAGGGTGTCTTCGGGGGAGGTTTCCCGGGCAATTTCGGCGTTTGTCTGTTTTGGAGCCTGTTTCGGCGTTTGCTTTGGTGATTGTTTTGGGGATCTTCCCTTGTGTTTCGGCTTTGGTTTTGGCGGCGGCGGCGATACGGATTTTGATTCCGTCGGTCTTGCGACAATGTCTTCGGGCGCGATGGGCGAATCATCCTCTGCGGCGGCAATGCCATCGAGGGTCAAACGTTCTTTTCCCTCCTCGTTGCGGCGTTCCAGTTCCGCTTGAATGGCGGCAAGACTCAACTCCTGCGTGCCGTATAAATCAATCAGAACGTCATCCTCCGCTTGCCGCTGTGCGGCGCGGGTATCCAACCCCGGCAGGGGAAGAGGGCGGTGTTCATAAAGCGCACGGTTAATATCTTTGATACGGAACGCAACGGTTTGTTCTTCCGCACCTTTTGTTTGTTTGGATTCCTGTATTTGTTCGCCTGTATGGGCATCATCGTTCGGCAAAGCGATCCCTCACTTTCGTCAAAAATTCGCAAATTTTTTCAGCTGTCGTATTTCAGAAAAAGAAGAATGTATTTCCCAGAAATAGTATAGCACACTTCGGCGGAATTTGCAAGATTTTTTGATGCAACGGTTACGGCAAACGGCATGAAGCAGCCGATTAAAGCGCTATTTTGTGTGGTTTTTGCAAGTCTTTTTTGATGGGTTTTAGCGGTGTGAATGCTTGTCTCGTGCGTTTGCCGTGATACATTGGTGATGTTATTTTTACATAAGTGGGGGCAAACGCGCCATACTAGAATGAGATACGACGCAAGGAGGGTGCCGGTATGTTCTGTACCGACTTCGCGCAAAACCGCAAGGTAATTCAGGAACGGCTGCGGGTTGCGGATAGCTTTGATCTTGTCACTCGTTCCGTGCGGATGGGCGGCAAGCAGGCCGAGCTCTATTTTGTGGACGGCATGGTGCAGGACGACACGCTGAACAAAATTCTGGAGCTATTGCTACAGCAAAAAGCGGATGAATTGGCGGCGATTCCGAACGCGCGTGCTTTTGCCGATGCCGCCGTAACCTACGGCGAAACGGACGTGACGCGCAGTGTGCAGGATTTTTTGACGCATGTGCTTTCCGGCGTGGTGGGCATGATTTTGGAGGGCTTCGACGAAGCCATACTGATAGACGTGCGCATCTACCCTGTCCGCCCCGTCACGGAGCCAGAAAACGACCGCGTTCTGCGCGGTCCGCGGGAGGGTTTTGTGGAAACGCTTGTGACGAACACCGCGCTCGTGCGCCGCCGTCTGCGTGATCCCATGCTGACCATGGAACGTTTTCAATTGGGGGAGCGCAGCAAATGCGATGTCGTATTGTGTTATTTGGCCGATCGCGCGGATGCAAAGCTGGTGGCGCGGATGCGGCGCAAATTGCAAGATGTGCACGTGGAAGCACTCACGCAGGGACTAGAAAGCCTGACGGAATGCCTTTGCCCCAAGCAATGGTGGAATCCGTTTCCGCGTTCGCGCTACACCGAACGTCCCGATTGCGCAACCGCCGCCATTGCCGAGGGGCAAATTGTTCTCCTGATGGATAACACACCCGTCGGCATGATTTTGCCTACCGGCATTTTCGATTTTTTGCAGGACACCAACGATTTCGCCTTTCTGCCCGCCACAGGCACTTATCTGCGATGGCTTCGCCTGCTGATTTCCGGATTAACGACCGTTTTAACGCCCATTTGGTATTATCTGATGGAGCATCCGCAGCACATACCGCCCCCGTTGGATTTTATCCGCATACACGAGCCGATCGACATGCCGCTGTTTTTTCAGTTGGTATTGATCGAATTGGTGATCGGTGCGCTGAAATTGGCGTCGCTCAACACGCCGTCGTCATTGAGCAGTTCATTCAGTGTGATTGGCGCGCTTGTTTTGGGCGAGTTTGCGGTCAGCTCGCAGTTGATGGTTCCCGAAACGGTGCTCTATATGGCGTTCGTGACAATTGCCAACTTTGCGCAGCCGAGCTATGAGTTGGGTTACGCGCTCACGTTTTCGCGCATGCTTTTGCTGCTGTTCTGTGTGCTGTTCGGTTTTTGGGGATTGATTGCGGGCGGTGTGCTGTTGATTGCGGTCATCAGCTGCACCCAAACGGTTTCGGGCAACTGTTATTGGTATCCTCTTATTCCCTTTCGCCCCAAGGCGCTACTCAGTTTGTTCTTGCGCCGCCCGATTGTGAAAATCGATCATTGACATTTGCAACAAACAATCCAAGCAAAACACCAAGACAAGCAAAACACCAAGACAATCACAAAAACAATCATTATTAACATGATACGGAGCTGATTTGATGAAAAAAGTGATCCTTTTTGCCACTTTCGTTTGCGTTTTGAGCTTTGTCTCCTGCAACACCGCGGAACGACCGCCCGCAACGCAAAGCCCAACCACTGCGGATAGCACGTCCGGCACCGAC
>JAITDE010000014.1 GCA_031282735.1 Oscillospiraceae bacterium
CAAAATATGCTTTGTAAATAACAGGATAAACACGGCAATTTTGGTCAAATTACCTAAAAAATCCAAAATGCCACAAAAATAAAATCAAGAAAAAACGCTCCATTGCAAAATCGCAATGGAACGCAACTCACCTTTCGCTTGTCTTATTTGACATACTCTTCACCCGCGAGCGAGAGAACAAATTGTTTGGCAAGCCGAGGCGTACGTCCGCCTCGCCGGATCGCGAGGGCTTCCGCCTGTTGGTGGAGCAAATCGAGCGGCATTGCAAGCCCGTATTTTTCCGCCAATTGGTCAACGATGCGCAAATACGCGTCTTTATCGGGTCTTTGGAACAGCACGTTCAAACCGAAACGGGCTGCAAGGCTGGATTCCGCCTGCAAAGTGTCGGCAAGGTGGACTTCGTCGCCGCGCCGTTCACTTTGGGTCTCTTTGACCAAATGCCGCCGATTGGTCGTAACATAAATCACACAATTGGGTGCGCAGGCGGACGCGCCGCCCTCCAACGCGCTTTTGAGCACGGCAAATCCGTCTTCATCGGGCAAAAAGCTGAGGTCGTCCATCCAAACAACAAATTTGAGCGGCTGCGCACCGAGATATTCCAAAAGATCGGGCAGCAAATGTAGCCGCGCTTTTTTGAGTTCCGCAAGACGCAGTCCTCGCGGCGCGTTGGCGTTCACAATCGCTTTGACGGTTGCGCTTTTGCCCGTTCCCGCGTCACCATAAATCAGGGCGTGCGCGGCGCATTTGCCGTCCAGGAGTTTGTCCGTGTTCGCAACCAGCAATTCCCGTTCCCGCGCGTAGCCGAACAGCGCGTCAAGCCTTTGATCGTCGGGAAAACGCACAGGGCGCAGGTTCGCTTGATCGTCGGCGCAAAACATGATATGGTTGGCGAACATCCCGAACCCGCGCGTGGGAAGCTCGCGCAAAAAATCAAAGTAGATATCCGCAAAATTTTGCCGCGTGATCGTCCAATGATGCGCCGCGCCGATATCCGAAAGTTTTTTTGCATCCAAAAGTTTTTCCAACACGCGCAAATCGCAAGCAAGCTGAAGCCGCGCACCCTCGTTTTGGATGAGATCGGGCTTTGAAACAGGCAAGGTCGGCGCGGACAAAAGCGTATCGCGCAGGGCGATCCCCAAATCGCCGCCCATGCGGTAAACCTGTTCCGAAAGCGCGGCGTCCGCATCTGTGCCGCAGGGCGTTTCCAGCGTGTGCGTCAATCGCAAGCCAAGCGGCGTATCATAAAGCGCGCGCAACATGACAAGCCCCCGCCAAGCCGAAAAATTGGAATCCATGCGTTCCACCTCCATATTATTTTAGCACTTCAGCGCAAAAAAAGCAACACCATCCACACGCCGTCAAAAATAATACTTGACAAATCGCAAGTTCTCCGCTAAACTGACTTTGTGAATTCCGATCGACGCGGAAGGGGGCATTGCCATATTAGCGATCATCGGCGCGGGAGGACACGCGAAATCCGTGTGGGAGGCCGCGCACAACGCGCATGATCAAATCGTTTTTTTGTGCGACAATCGCAACGCGCCCAAAACGCTTTGCGGTTGCCGCGTGTATTACAGTGCGGCAAGCGATCCCGCCGATCTCCCTTTTGCGGTTGATTGCTTGCATGTTGCGATCGGCGAAAATCGGAAGCGGCTGGATTTGTTCAATCGTCTGCGCGAACAATACGCCATGCCTGTGATTGTTCATCCGCGTGCGGTGATAAGCGAACACGCCGAAATCGGCCCGGGAACTGCCGTGCTTGCGAACGCCGTTGTGAACATTGATGCCGTCGTCGGCAATTGCTGTATCATCAACACAGGTGCGGTCGTGGAGCACGACTGCGTTTTGGGCGATGGTGTGCACATATCCCCCAACGCGACGTTGGCGGGCGGTGTGCGTGTGGGCGAGGCGGCGTGGGTTGGCATGGGCGCGTGTGTTTTGCAGGGCAGAACGCTCGGCGCAAATTGCATCGTCGGCGCGTCCAGCGTGATTTTACGCGATGTATGTGATAACACAACCGTCCGCGGCAAATATTAGACTTTTGCATAAACGCCGCAACCTCCGCCCATACTATGCCTATCGAATATGTTATACGATATTGTATTGGAGGGGCGTAGCGTGTACCTAACAGGGATTTTGGTCGGCGCGATATCATTCGCCGTCATTGGGATGTTCCACCCGATCGTTATCAAGACGGAATACCATTGGGGCAAGCGGATGTGGCCGCTGTTTTTGGTCGCCGGTATTGCCGCTTGCGCCGGTGCCGTGATGATCGCAAACACCGTGCTGTCGTGCCTGCTTGCGGTTGTAGGGTTCGCCGCGTTTTGGAGTATCAAGGAGTTGTTTGAACAGGAAACACGGGTGGCAAATGGCTGGTTTCCCGCAAACCCCAAACGGGAACAACCGTCCGCGCACGCACAGGATTCGCCGCAGTGACGGCGTTTCTTTTTGGTCTGTTATTAGTTGTAGCTAACAACGCGAACGCAAACGCAAAGGAGGAGATCACATCAAAAAAATGTTGAAAGCACTCTTCACCGCTTTGGGATTTTTGGCGTTCGCCGCGGGCACGGTAGGTATCTTTTTGCCCCTTCTGCCGACAACGCCGCTGTATTTGCTCGCCGCGTTCTGCTTTGTGCGCGGCTCGCAAAAATTTCACGAGCGGCTCACCGGCACAATACTCTACAAAAAGCACATCGATCAATTCATCACCGTCCGTGCCATGACCACGCGGACAAAACTCGGCATATGCATTCCCGTTTCGTGCATGCTCGCCGCCGCGGCATGGTTCGCGCCCGTTTGGCACGCGCAGGTTCTCATCGCCGCCGCCGCGCTGTTCAAGTGGGGGTATTTCATTTTCCGTATCAAAACGATCCCGCGCCAACCAAAAGAAATCGAACGCAAAAAGAAAATCAATAAAACGCAAAGCAGTGTCCTACGCCGTTTCAACCAATTTTGCCAGCACCACTGTGCGGGCCTCGTCAAACTCATAGGAACACGTTGATAAAATCACAATGCGGTCGTCGTTTCCAATTGTAATATCACGCCAATATTTCGCCGTTTTTTTTAAGTATGCCAAATGGGATTCCTTTTCGGCGGGTGAAAGAAACGCGATACTTTGGTAGTAATCGCTGGTTGAATTGGTCACGGAACAGGCGAAAATTTGCAGTTCGTAGTCATGCGTTGGCGTGTTGAGGGTGCCCGTTTGCACACGGTCGAAAAAATCTTTTTGCTTAAAGCGCACCAATGTGCCAAACATCGAACCATTCGCCATGTTGTGGGCATAGATGATATTATAAAAATCCGAAAAATCGCCGTGATTGCGAAAATCAAGAAAGACCGCGCCGTATTTTGACGCTTTTTTTTCGGCGGAGTTATGGACATAAAATTGATTGTCGTCCGTTTGAACAACAGGATAATCGATTTTTGTGCCGTCGATCGTCAACCACGCGATTGCGTCGGGAACGCCTTTGCACAAAGCCTCAAAATCAATCGGCGAAACAAAAGGCTGTTCGGTTGCGGATGCCGACGGCGGCATGGTCGCGGCAGTGGGTTTTTCCACTTCGGCGGCGCGTTTTTGCATTTCGTTGTCATAGATTTCGTATGCCGCAATGGCAAAGCAGAACAATGCCAACACGGCGGTCACACGAACAAGCACTCGCCTCAAAAGAACAACCTCCGCTCATCTTAATATATATGCATCACTTTACCATAGTAACAAGATAATCCGCAAATGTCAACCGCAAAACGACACCATGGCGGAGAAAATATCCACCATAGCATCGTTTTCCAGTGTTTTACAAGTTATTTTTTGGATTCAACCAAATCAAGGAAAGTTTGCACAAGCGACGAGGCGACTTTTGTGCTGAAAGTCAACAGCAATGAATCGTTCAAATTGCTTCCGATGCTTCCCGTGTCTGTGAATTCGCCGTCAATGTAGCGCAAAAGCAAGCTAGTGCTGTCGTTGTCGGGGATGATATACCCTATGGAATCGTTCATCAAATCGAACACAAGCAATTTTTCGTCCACAAGTTCGTTGAGCGGCGCATAGGGGAACGCAAGCCCCGTCACCGAACCCTCCGCCGTGAGATTCGAACCGCCCAAAACCAATTCAGGGGATGTCTCGCCTGGCTGAAGCAACACTTTGATATCGCTGCCAAGTTCAAAATAGCCGACTTCCGTGAGCGTATATGTCTTGCCGTTGTTGTGGTCGACAATCATTTTGTTGTCGGCCAGCCATAGTTTTCCAACCGCTTTCAACAGGGGATTCTTGACTTCCAGCAAAACCTCTTTGTGCGCAATGTTGAAATAGGGATCAATCCGCGTTTCTTCCACAGGCTTCCAGTTTTTATACCACGCGGTATACGCTCTGCCTTCCACAATACCGCGTTCGGCAATCAGAGCCTCATCTTTGATCATTTGCGCGGCGTAGAGCAATTCGCACGCTTCTTCCGTCTCCGTCATGCCAAGGATAAAATAGCCCATTTCACGCCCATAACGTTGCGTACCCTCCAAGCGGCTGAGGGGAAGCCCATCGTCGGAAGGACCGGTGCTTGCCGCAATACGCGTACCGATCGCGCCCTGCAGATAGATAAAATTGGCGTTGCCGATTGCAGGATCGCTGACGACTTCTTCGATATACGGTACAAAATCCGCCGAAACCACGTTGCCGGGGTTGTCGTCGGTGATCATGCCAACTCGTTCGGGGTGTGCGCCGAAGCTCGCGATGATGGTCTGCTTGGAGTCCGCGTTGTCCGGCTGAAAGCGAATACGGGTCACGTCCTCAAAGAAAACATATGGATCAATTTTATCGGAGAAATACTCTTTTGCGTTCTTCTGCGCAAAATAGAGGTCGCCCGTTTCGCGCGCGGCATACGCTGTGCGGACTGAATCAACCGTCTGGTTGACAATCGTGTTTAAAAACGTTTGATCGATACCCTGCACCGGCGGCACAAGGCTCGGCAGATATGCCGAAACGACGTTATTCGGAATCAGCTGAATCAAATCGTTGCCCCACAAACCCTGTGAGTCAATCGCGCTGTGCGTGTGCGTCACAGAAACATTGACGGACGCAAGCGCGCCGCTGTCGGTCAGATCTTTCAATTTGGAGCGGATGACGCGGACATCGCTGTTGGCAAGACCAATCACATCGAGCACGGCAAACGCAACCGCGCCGCGTCCCGTGGTGTCGTCCAAAACGATGGTGCGCACTTTGAGGTCGTCATAGGTCTTGTTTGAAAACTTGTTGAAGTCATAACCGCCCATGCGGTAGGATTTTTCGCCGAAATCCGCGGGCAAAATGGATCGCGCGTCATAGCCGAGTTTGAACTTGCCATCCGCAGGCGCGGCATTCAAAAAGGTCGCGTTGCCCTCCAAGAAGTTATCGTTTGTGTAGTCGCTGAGATCCTCACGCTCACGCGCGGGGGGGAGCAGTGTTTCGACGACGGTCAAAATCCCCTTGACCAACTGCGAGACGAATTTGTCGAGCACAATGAAGAACCCGCGCGCCGAAAACAACGTTGACGGCGGCAACGACGCGACATCCGTCACGTCCTCAACCGCTTCGGCGATGTAGTTCCGCACTGCCTGGAACACACTTGGAATGGCGGTTTCCGCCGCTTCGGGGATATCGATTGCCTGTGCCGGGATCATTGCGCAAGATAGCAACATGGTCAGTGCGAGGATGATTGCGAGTAGCTTTTTTTTCATGGTCGATCTCCTTTTATGTGTTAAAACGCATTAGAAATTGTTCATCGTCAATTTTTACAAATTCAACGTCCGTGCGTCCGTAATCAAGCAAATCTTGCTTGGTAACGCTCGCAGACATATGTTTTTTTGAGTGGATCGGTGCGTCATTAAGTCAAATGTGCGCACATCCGCCGCCAAATTACCTGTCCGATTATACATCCCATAACGGCTCTTTGTCAAGGCTTTTGCGGGATTATTTTTGAACGCGGCTATAACATCTTTTTTACGCGTCCTCATCGTCCTCGCCCGAATCCGTGCCCGCTTCGGCACTTTGGCCGCACACCCGCATCGGTTCATCCATATCGGCGGCTGATTTTTTGCGCTTGACGGCAAACAAGACCGCGCCCGCAAGCAACACGGCGCACAGGCAGATCAGCAAAATCCAAAACAGGTTCAATCCTCCTGCTTTTTGCGGCGCGGCAGTGTTCGTCCAAGAAATGCTTGCCGATTGCCCGCTCACTTTGAGCGGCAACCACTGGTGCGTGGATTGGTTTTGCGCGTAGGGCTGAAGCTGATCGGCGATAAACACATAGCGGTTTTTCACAATCCCGCCGTCCTTGCCGCGCAGAGGCAGCACCGCAACGCCTCGGCTTTGGAACGTGCTGTTTTTCGGATCGTCTTTCGCGACACTTCCCTTTGATTTCCACTCGCCCGCAATACCGTTTTTCGCGGTGAAAAGCACCGTATCGCTCATTGCCGCGGTGGATTTTTTCGCCGCCAAAATATAGTATATATCCTCATTTTTGAAGAAAATCGGCGAAACGGTATCTTCCGCTTCAATGACCGCCGCCGGTTGTTCGGGGAGTTTTGTGTAGGTATCATCCAGCGGAAGAATCGAAATTGTGCCGGCTGTGCTGTCGGCGCAGGCCAAATATGCCTTTTTGTCGGCATCAACAAAAAAAGAAAAATCGTTTTGCGGATTTTCGATCACTGAGCCGTCTTTTTCCTGGAGCGGCAGTTTTTCAACCCCCAAAAGCGCGAACGGTCCTTGCGGAAACCCGCTCACCGCAACCGCCGCAAGCGATTCGCTCGGCTCGCCCGTAACAAGTTCCGCAAGCCCAAACCACATTACGTACTGCTTGGTGCTTTCGTTATAAAGCACCTGCGGGCGTGTGATCAGTTTGTCCCAGTTGAATGCCATATAGAGCGACCGTTTTTGTTCAAAGCTGTAGTTTTGATAGGGCGCATTGAGCTGCCCCAAACTCTGCACCGTCGCGAAATAGGTGTTCAGCGTTGCGGCGGGCGCTTTCATTGTGCCGTTGAGCGGGATGCGTTCGCCGAATTTGTATGAAAATTGCGGCAATCCGCTGTATCGATAGACATCGCTCGTTTCGGAAACATAGAGCGGCAAAGCGGCGTTCGCTTTTGTGCCGTCGGCGAATTGCGGATTATTGAACACGGGCAACGCCAACCCCTCACGCTTCCAGTTGACAAAATCGGAGGAAGAATAGCAAAGTATGCCGGATGCGGGCGTTCGCTTCGTGCCGTCCAAATTTTCCTGCGAAACATCCGCGCCGTACCAATAATAGAGCTTCGCCGTCTCATCATAGAATATGTTGCCGCCGAGCGATTCCATCAGCGCGCCGCTCGTGTCGACCCAGCGTTCGCCGTTCGGCAGCGTTTTGGCCTTGCCGAGGTTTTTAAATTGTTTGTGCAATTGCTTCAGCTCATCCAGTCGGCGCGTTTGCTCTTCGATGCTCAGTCTTTCGTAATCAACCGTGTTATTACCGTACACATTCCGCAGTTCATCCGCCGTTTGATGCGCCGCGGTCAGTTGATTTTCCGTGCCAATCGCCGCAATCGCGTCAATTTCGGCAAAGTGATCCCACACATTCGTCGAAACCGCAAAGCCTTCGTATATCCCAATTTCCGCCGCGCTGACACCGTCACCCGCCGCGCCGAAAAGGCTGAGAAGAACAAAATACCGCGCGGATGTCGGCGTAAAAGTCGCCGTCTGGGTCTCGTCGCTCGCGGGGTCGAACCGACCTGAACCCACAAGCGTGAACATCGTCTCCAAATCTTTTTGATTGCCTGTGTATTGCCTGCCGGCATACGTGAACTCAGGATTGGAGGCATAAATTTCGTAATACGTGATGCGCCCGTCCAAAGAGCCGTCTTGGCGCGGCGTATAGCGAATTTGGGCGACGGAGTTCAATTTTTGCCCCAAATCGAACACAATCGCGTTGCCCCTGGCTTTTGCCGCTTCGTCCGCTGTCGCGATTTTGCCTTCATAATATGTCTTCGGGTCGCCGTCGCTCATGGCGGAAAGCGGATTCTTCGCGTTGCTCACCTTCGGCGCGTAATGCACCACATAATCCACTTTGATCCAATCGTCCTCTTTTTCGCCGCAGGAAACCAAAAACCCCGTCATGAGCATAACAGCCAGCAAAACGGCAAGCGCGCGTGTCTTCATCTTCATCAAATCCCCTCCCATACTAAGGAAAGTATAACAGATTGCGCGGCAAAATGCAAGCAAAACAATGCATATCGACTAAATTTGCAACATAAATCCTGCAACTTGCAAAATCGCGACATCTTTTTGCAATATTTCATTCAAAATTTAATAAAATGCATTTTTTGCGCGTTTGGACTTGCAAAAAATTTTTAAATATGTTATACTCATTCTAGTTTCGTTTTTGGAAAGGATGATTCATAATGAGCAAACTCACAACAAACCCAACCGTTTTGCAATGGATTGACGAAAAATTAGATTTGGTAAAGCCCGACAAGGTTGTTTGGATTGACGGAACGACCGAACAGCTCAAAGCCCTGCGCCAAGAGGCCTGCGCGTCCGGCGAACTGCTGAAGCTCAACGAAGAACTGCTGCCCGACTGCTATTTGCACCGCACTGCGGAAAACGATGTTGCGCGCGTTGAACACCGCACCTTTATCTGCGCCGAAAACGCGGAACTCGCGGGTCCCACCAACAACTGGATGGATCCCGCCGAAGCCTATGAACTCTTATATGGAATCGCGAAAAACGCCTATAAAGGACGCACAGCCTACGTAATCCCCTACTCCATGGGTCCTGTCGGATCACCGTTCTCCAAAGCGGGTGTTGAACTGACGGACTCCATCTATGTCGTGCTCAACATGGCGATTATGACCCGCGTGGGCAAGGCGGTCTTCGATGCCCTCGGCGACAGCGACGACTGGGTGCGCGGCCTGCATTGCCGTTGCGATATTGATGAGAAAAAACGCTACATTTGCCAATTCCCGCAGGATAACACGATTATTTCGGTCAATTCCGGCTACGGCGGCAACGTTTTGCTGGGCAAAAAGTGCTTCGCCCTGCGTATTGCTTCCTATCAAGGCTGGAAAGAATCATGGCTCGCGGAACATATGCTCATCTTGGGTGTCGAAAACCCGCGGGGCGAAGTGAAATACATCTGTGCCGCGTTCCCCTCCGCGTGCGGCAAAACCAATCTCGCCATGCTCATCCCGCCTGAAAGCTACCTCAAAAAGGGTTACAAGGTCTGGTGTGTGGGCGACGACATCTCTTGGATTCGCAAAGGTCCTGACGGACGCCTTTATGCCATCAACCCCGAAAACGGCTTTTTCGGTGTCGCGCCCGGCACAAACGAAAAATCCAACCCCAACGCGCTTGCCTCCACCAAAAAAGGAACGATCTTCACAAACGTTGTGCTCAACAACCAAAACAATACCGTTTGGTGGGAAGGTCTCGACAAAAATCCGCCGACGGATGCCGTCGACTGGAAAGGACGCCCATGGAACGGCATGGAAAGCGCCGAAAAAGGCGCGCATCCCAACAGTCGCTTCACCGCGCCCGCAGTCAACTGCCCGTGCATCAGCAGTGAATTTGAAAATCCTGCGGGTGTGCCGATTTCCGCTTTTGTGTTCGGCGGACGCCGCGCAAAACTCGCGCCCCTGGTCTATCAGGCGTTCGATTGGAATCACGGCGTGTTTGTCGGTTCAATCATGGCAAGCGAAACCACTGCGGCGGCCTCCGGTGCGGTTGGTGTCGTGCGTCGCGATCCAATGGCAATGCTCCCCTTCTGCGGCTACAACATGGCGGATTATTGGCAGCATTGGATCGACATCGGCGCAACGCTCAACGACGGCAAAGCGCCCAAGATTTTCAATGTCAACTGGTTTCGCAAAAACGACGACGACGCGTTCATGTGGCCCGGGTTCGGCGACAACCTCCGCGTTTTGCAGTGGATTCTTGACCGCTGCGATGGCAAAGCGGATGCTGTTGAAACGCCGATCGGTTTTCTCCCACATGCCGAAGATATTGATCTTGAGGGCATCGAAGACGAAGTCTCGCTTGATGATTTGCGCGCAATGCTCGATGTCGATCCCGCGCTGTGGCTCAGCGAAGCCGACGGAATCGCGGCATTTTATGCAAAATTCGACGGCAAAGTTCCAGGCGAAATGCAAGCGGCTCTTGATGCCCTGCGGGCGAAGCTTGCCTGATGATTTCTTGAAAAGAAAGCGGGTTTTCAATGGCAAAAGCCGAATATACCCTCCGAGGCAAAATTGCGGATCTCGCGAATTATCTTGCGGAGCGCATTGAAGAGTTGAGTTCTTCCGCAACATTGGAAGACGAGAGCGACTGGATTATGAACGGTGTCGCTTGCATGGTTCTGATTTTTGAGCGCTACAGTTACGCGGGGCAAAACCGCGTGAGTTTGAACGTCACTTTAACGGAATTCCAAGGCGTAATCCGCGTGTCGGCGATTACTTCAGGCGGCAGCCAAGCGGTGTTTTTGAAGATAAACACGCTCGGCGAAAAAAAATTTTTGGATGTCTTTTGCTGTATGATACAGGAGTGGCAAGAACGCGGCGCGGAATCGTGATCTCTCCGCCCACTGCGCGGAGCGCAAAGATTTTCAAACAGCAAGCCCGCAATTTTTTTGCGGGCTTGTTTATTTTATACCAGTCTAACGTCTTGCGTCCAGCGCTTTTTCCACGTCCGCGCAAAGTTCCCGCGCAATTTCATGATTCGCCGCCTCAACAAAAACGCGCACTCGCCTGCCGCTTTTGCTCGGGGTGATTAAAATGCGCCCGTTGTCTTTGCGGAGCACAATCCCCTCTTTTGCCGACTCCAACGAAACATCGTCAAACAAACTGCCGAGCATCGCGGGCGAGCAAGGGAGCGAAAAACTCTTTTTTTCCACATAAAACGGCGGCAGCGCGGCAAAGAGTTCCGCAAGATTTTTTTCTTTTTCTTTCATGATCGCAAGCAATTGCACGGTGCGGAACAACGCGTCGCGCACCCAAAGCTGCTTGACAGCAAGCTTCCGCGCCGCGCCGTCGGACTGATCGGCGGGGTTGTTCAAATAGCGATGCACACTTTGGCGGGCGTGTGCCGCCAATGCGTCCAGCATTTCGGGCGCATCATACGGCAACGCCAAGTCACTCCCCTGCTCAAGAACATATTGGCAGCAAATCGCCAAAAGCTGTTCGTCGTGATAGGTCGTTCCGTTTTCGTGCGCTTGCAGCTGCGCCCCTGTTTCGTCGACGGTAAAAACCGGATCACCGTCGATCACACAACCGAGGCGTTCGAGCGTGTTTTCCAGCACCGCCTGCAAATTGGGCGACTCGGAACGCACCGTGGCATAACATCCGTGCAATTCGTTCGGGGCAAGCTTCATCATCTCGCGGGTATACATCATGCGAATACTGCTCATGTCCGCAATATCTTTGCACACGCTTTCGCCGCACCGATGCAAATCGCCTCGCCGCAGTTTGCTTTCGATTTCGCGCTCCAAATATCGCGGCGCACTCAAACCGCCCTCGCCGCACACGCGCACACACGGTTGTGCGCCTCCCTGCACAAAAATGCCGATACCCAATCCGCAAAACGCGGTGAAAAAGAAAAGTTCCGCCTCAAAGCATTCGCCAAAACTCCAAACATGACTGCCCGCCGTCATCAATCCGCCGAGCAAGGCATACATCAGCGCTTTGCCGTTCCCCGTGCCATCACACGCAATCCCCGCTTTTTTGCAGCTTTTGATGCTCCCGATCGCCGCGCCGAGTGCCGCGCAGGTTTCGGCGGTGAGCAATAGACCATCCGCGCCGCCAACGCCGTCGTCTTCAAAAAGCGGCATCGGCGCACCGCCGTATTTGAGATGATCCCGCACAACGGCGTTGCTTTGCACCTGCTTTTCGGGCCAAATTGATACGGACGGACGCACTGCGGCATTTGCGCCGATGATCGCGCCCGCACCCACGGCGCTGCCCTCGAACAGCGACGCGCCTCGCCGAATTGCCGCGCCCGCGCAAACGATCGCGCCCGTCAAAGACGCTTGCGGCGAAACGCCGGCGTTTTGCAGGAGGATGCTCTCACGCACTTTCGCGCGTTCGCCCACCGACACGCCGTCGTCCAAAACCGCGTGAGGTCCGATCACCGCGCCGTTTGCGATTTCCACTTCGTCGCCGATATAAACCGGCGTAATGATTTGGTAACTCCCCTGCGGCAATCCGCCGCGTGTGAAAACGCCCGGTTGCCGCGCGCTCGCGGGGATCGCGCACTGCACCTTGCGCTCCAGCATGTCATTTTGGCATTGCCTGTAAGCATCCAAATCACCGATATCACACCAATAACCATCCAACTCACAGCAGTAGATGCTCTCGCCGCGCTCCATCAACATCGGAAAAAGATCCTTTGCGAAATCGAACGACCGATCCTCAGGCACAAGATCCATGCAATCGGGGCGGATGATATAGATCCCCGTGTTTGCAAGATTACCCGTCGCCTGCCCCCACGCGGGCTTTTCGACAAACCCGCGCACATATCCGCCGCCGTCCACTTCCATCAAGCCGTATTCGCGCGGATCTTCCACGCGCACACCAACGATTGTCACCGCCGCGCCGCCGTCTAAATGCGCTTGCCTTGCGGATGTTAAATCCAAATCGCACATCGCGTCGCCGCTGATTACAAGGAATGGTTCGTCCCATCCCCGCGCGGCAAGCGCGACGCCGCCCGCCGTGCCAAGGGGCGTGTTTTCCGTCACAAACGAAATCTCCAGCTGGCGATAGGACTGCTTTGGATATTGCTCCTCCACCATTTGCCCAAGATAACCCAGTGTGAGCGTCGCTTCAAACATGCCATGGCGAATCAAGAGATCAAAAATATACTCCAACACAGGTTTTCCGCAAAGACGCGCGAGGGGTTTGGGCAAATTGCAGGTGAGCGGGCGCAAGCGGCTGCCCGCGCCGCCGGCCATAATCACAGCTCTCATCCAAACAGTCCTTTCATTCATGCCTGTTTGGAGCTTTCCCCGGTGATTGGAAAAATATGCGGTCTGATCGTGGATTTTATTCAATACACAGCAATATGCACATGAAAAATATGTTTTAATCATGAAAATCAACAAAAAGATCAAACATGACTTTCACCGTCTCGCTCAGTCATGTTTGGTCGGATATTATGCATAAATATGCAATGTATTGCAATTTGTGGGAGCGTGACGGAACAATGGTGATTCGGATAACAAAAGCAACACGGTTTTTTGCGCTTTGCGCAATTGCGCTGATTGCGTTCATCATCAGCGTGAGCACACGGAGCATCACGGTGAGCACCCCGTATGCCGCCGTACAACCGCCCCTGCCCATCGTGGTGTATCGCGGCGCAACGGAGGACGCGCCGACGGCAATGCGGCAAGATGTATTGCAAAGCGATATTGATTATTTTGCGGCGAAAGGGTATTCGCCCGTGTCGGAGCGTGAACTCCTGGCCGCGTTGCGCCGCCAATCTCCTTTGCCCGAAAAGCCCGTTTTGCTTGTGTTCGACAATAAATCTCCCAACTTTGCGGCAGCGCTGCCATTGCTGGAAGAAAACGAATTGCCGTGGTTCTCGCTGGAAGAAACAGGGGCATTATCGCAGGAACTCCGCGCGGCGGGATATCCTGTTGCGCGGTTGGAACGGGCGGGGGATATCCCAATTGATGTCTACGATTTTTAGGGGAACGCTCAGCCGCGCTTGCTT
>JAITDE010000041.1 GCA_031282735.1 Oscillospiraceae bacterium
GCTTGCTTGCGGCTTTCATGCGCAATTCTTTTGATAGCGTCCGCTTGCGCAAACGCAGCGAAGCGGGCGTGACTTCAAGCAGTTCGTCCTCTTTGATGAACTCCATGCACTGTTCCAAACTCAAAATGGTTGCGGGCACAAGGCGCAGGGCATCGTCTGACCCCGAGGCGCGCGTGTTGGTGAGCTGCTTGCGCTTGCAAACGTTGATCACCATGTCTTCGTTGCGGCTGCTTTCGCCCACAACCATGCCCTCATAGACGGGTACGCCCGCGGGGATGAACAGTCTGCCGCGCTCCTGCGCGTTGAACAGACCGTATGCCGTGCTGTCGCCGGCTTCGTGCGCGACGATTGACCCGCGCTCGCGCCCCGCGATTTCGCCCTTGTATAGCTCATAACCCGCAAACAGTTGGTTCATGATGCCGTTGCCGTTTGTGTCGGTCAAAAACTCCGTGCGGTAGCCGATCAAACCGCGCGAGGGGATGCGGAATTCCAAATGCGTCGATCCGCCGTCGCGTGTGCCCATGTTTTCAAGTTCGCCCTTGCGGTTGCCAAGTTTTTCGATCACCACGCCAACGTAGTTTTCGGGCACTTCGATGATTAACAGTTCCATCGGCTCATGGCGACGACCGTCGATTTCCTTAAAAATGACTTTCGGGCGGCTCACCTGCAACTCGTAGCCCTCGCGCCGCATGGTTTCAATCAAAATGGAAAGGTGCAATTCGCCGCGCCCCGACACTTTGAAAGTGTCGGTGGAATCGGTTTCCTCCACGCGCATGCTGACGTTGGTTTCAACTTCTTTCATCAAGCGGTCGCGTATGTTGCGGGATGTGACAAATTTGCCCTCACGCCCCGCGAACGGGCTGTCGTTCACAATAAAATACATGGCGATGGTCGGCTCGTCAATCTCAATGAACGGCAGGGGGTCCGGATAATCGGGATCGCACGCCGTTTCACCGATATTGATGCCTTCAATCCCCGACACACAAACGATGTCGCCCAACCCGGCGTCTTCGACTTCCTCACGTTTTAGACCCTCAAATTGATAAAGCCGCGACACGCGCACATTTTGCACCGTGCCGTCGCGTTTGCACAGCGCGACCGTTTGGTTGCGGCGCACACGTCCGCGCTCCACGCGCCCAATGGCAATGCGCCCCACATATTCGTCGTATTCAAGCGATGAAATCAGCAATTGCAGCGGCGCGTCCGCTTCACCCTGCGGCGGCGCGATTTCGCGCAGGATTGCGTCGAGCAAGGGACGCATATCGCCCGACTGCACATGCGGGTCGAGCGACGCGTAACCGTCGCGGGCGGAGGCATAGACCACCGGGAACTCCAACTGCGCGTCGTCCGCGCCAAGTTCGATAAATAAATCAAGCACTTCATCCACAACCTCGGCGGGGCGCGCGCCGGAGCGGTCAACTTTGTTGACGACGACCAACGCTTTTTTGCCCAGACCCAATGCCTTTTTGAGCACAAAGCGCGTCTGCGGCATGCACCCCTCAAAAGCGTCCACAAGCAAAAGCACACCGTCGACCATCATCATGATGCGTTCCACCTCACCGCCGAAATCGGCGTGGCCAGGAGTGTCGACGATGTTGATTTTTGTATCCTGATAATGGATTGCCGTGTTTTTGGATAGAATCGTAATACCGCGTTCGCGTTCCAAGTCGTTGGAATCCATAACGCGTTCGGTGACTGTTTCGTTGCTGCGGTAAATACCGCTCTGTTTGAGCATTTCGTCCACAAGCGTCGTTTTGCCGTGGTCAACGTGGGCAATAATCGCGATATTGCGTAGATTTGTGCGCGTCGTCAAAGTATGACCTCCAAGTATTTTGTCGTCGATTTTTTTCGATCATCTTTATTATAACACATGTGGTATTTTGATGTCAAGGCGGCGCGAAGCGGGAAAGGTTCTTTTGCCGCTTCGCGCGAAAAAAAGTTTTTTTGTTCAAGCTATTGCTATTTGCAAAAAAGCATGTTATAATGATACCATTCAATTTATGTTTTGGAGGCATGACCGTATGGCATGGTATCAAATTTCGTTGGCAGCCGTTACGATTCTCGCGTCCCTCGCGATTATCGGGCTGATCATGTTGCAGGAAAGCAAAGCGCAGGGGCTTTCCGGCGCGATCGCTGGCGGTGCTGACAATCTTTTGGGCAAAACAAAGGGTCGTTCGTTTGAAGATAAGTTGGTAAAGTACACAAAGTACCTCTGCATCTTCTTTTTTGCGATTACCCTCGGCGCAACGGTACTGTTCTTGTTTTGGAACAAATAAGCAGCGCGAAACGACAAGCTGCTCTTTCTTTGATGAATTGGAGAAGGGGTAGTTTTTGTTTGCTCCGCGCGGCAATGGAGGGTTGCCTATCGCCCGCAAACTGGAGTTTTTGATTGCTCCGCCGGACGACGGCAAAAAAGTTTTTTCGGTTCTGCGCGGCAACGGCGTTTCGGCGCGGCTGTTGGGCAAATTGAAGCGCACGGACGGCGGCATTACGCGCAACGGCGCACACGCGCGCACGATTGATCGTGTGCAAACAGGCGATTTGCTCTGTGTTTCGCTGCCTGAGGACTGCACGGCGATTGAAGCGACGCCCTTGGAGCTTGACATTGTTTTTGAGGACGCCGACTTACTGCTCATCAACAAGCCCGCCGGTTTGGCGATGCATCCCACGCACAACCATCAGGGCGATACCCTCGCCAACGCCGTGAGCGCATACTTCGCGCAAGCGGGGAAGCAGGCGGCGTTCCGTGCCGTCGGGCGGTTGGACAAAGGCACGTCGGGGCTTGTGCTTTGCGCAAAGCATGCTTTTGCGGCGGCAAAGCTCAGCAAGCCCAACCAGGTGCAAAAAATTTATTTCGCGCTGGCACACGGCGATTGTCCCGATTGCGGCACATACACCAACGCAATCTATCGTCCGTTTGCAAACAGGACGCTCCGCGCCTGCCGCCTTGAGGACGAGCCTGGACAACAGGGCGACGAATCCGCCGTAACGCACTGGGATACAATCGCGCGGGGCGATGGCTGGTCGTTTCTCCGTGTTTGGCTCGAAACGGGACGCACGCATCAAATACGTGTGCATTTTGCCGCGCATGGGCATCCGTTGCTGGGCGACGACTACTATGGCGCACCGCCGCGCGCGGAGGGTTGCCATCATCTGCACTGCGGCGTGATGTCTTTTTTGCATCCCGTAACGGGGGATCCAATGGAATTCCGCGCGGCTTTGCCTGCCCATATGGAATGGATAATAGATCCCGAAAAATCCTGAAAAAATCATTTGCACTTACTTAAGCGTCATAAAAAAATCATTGGGGAGGAAACTAGAAACTATGAGTAAGAAGAAGAATTTTAAGGCGGAATCCAAACGTATGCTGGAACTGATGATCCATTCAATTTATACGCATAAGGAGATCTTTTTGCGTGAGTTGATTTCTAACGCCAGCGACGCCATCGACAAGCGCTATTATCACGCGCTCAAAAACGAAGCGGGCGGTTTGGGACGCGACAGCTTTGCAATCGATATTGATATCGACAAAAACGCGCGTACGCTGACCATCGCCGACAACGGTTGCGGCATGACGGATGAGGAACTCGAAAACAATCTCGGCACAATCGCCCGCAGCGGATCGTTGCAATTCAAGAGTGAGCAAGAACAACCCGACGAAATTGACGTGATCGGTCAATTCGGCGTGGGATTTTATTCCGCGTTCATGGTCGCCGACGAAATCACGGTCGAAAGCCTGAAGGTCGGCGAGACACAGGGCTACCGCTGGCATTCCAATGGCGTGGACGGCTTCACGGTCGACCCGTGCGATAAAACGGAAATCGGCACGGTTGTCACATTGCGCATCAAAGAAAGCACCGAAGCCGACGATTTCAATCCGTTTTTGGAAAGCCATCATATCCAGTCGCTGGTCAAACGGTATTCCGATTATATCCGTTACCCCATCCGCATGGACATTGAATCCAGCGTCGAAAAGCCCCGCCCCGCCGACGCTCCCGAAGACGCGCCGCCCGAATGGGAAACGATATCCGAACGCAAAACCGTCAACAGCATGTCCCCTCTTTGGCGAAAGGCGAAAAGCGAGGTGCAAAAAGAGGAATACGACAGCTTTTATCAAAACACTTTCCACGACGGGCAAGCGCCGCTGCGCACGCTCCACGCAAGCGCGGAAGGCGCGATCACCTACCAGTCCCTGCTGTTCATCCCCAGCAGTGCGCCCTATCAATTTTACAGCAAGGATTTTGAAAAAGGTCTGCGCCTTTACGCCAGCGGCGTGATGATCATGGAACACTGCAAGGATCTTTTGCCCGATTGTTTTGGATTTGTGCGCGGCGTTGTGGATTCGCAGGATTTGTCGCTGAACATTTCGCGCGAAATGCTCCAACAAGACAAACAACTGAAAGTCATCGCGAAGCATATCGAGAAAAAAATCAAAAACGAACTCAAGGATATGCTCGAAAACGACCGCGAAACGTACCGGACATTTTATGATGCCTTTGGGATTCATTTGAAGTACGCCCTCTATTCCAGCTACGGCATGCTGCGCGAACTGCTGTTGGATTTACTCCAATTCAAAACGACGACGCAAGACACGCCGCAGACATTCGCGGAGTACGTCGCGCGTATGCCGGAGGGGCAAACCGCGATCTATTATGCCGCAGGCGCGTCGGTCGAGCAAATCAAACGCCTGCCGCAGTGCGAACGCCTCACCGACAAAGGAATTGAAGTCCTTTGCGCCACGGAGGATGTGGATGAATTCCTCTTTAAAATGCTCTTTATGGTCGAAGAGAAAGAAATCCACAGCATCACCGAGGCTTCTGAATTGGAAGATGCCAGCGAAAAGCAATCGCTGGAACAGGAAACGAAAGCGCGCGAAAGCTTGCTCAACAGCATCAAAACCGCGCTGAACGGTCAAGTGGAGCAGGTGATTTTGACCTCTCGCCTCAAATCGCACCCTGTTTGCTTGAGCACGACGGGCGGCATCACGCTGGAAATGGAACGCGTTCTGGCACAGCAACCCGCTGCCGCCGGCGGGTCTCCCATGAAAGCACAGCGCGTGCTGGAACTGAATATTTCGCACCCGATTTATGAAAAACTCATCTCGCTTCAGGAACACGCGCCCGAACAAGTTGCCGATTACGCCAATTTGCTTTATAACCAGGCCGTGCTCATGGAGGGCTTGGCGATTGAAGATCCCGTCGCGTTTTCAAACGCGATTTGCAAATTGATGGTCTGATTCTGAAAGGGACTTGATGAGCGATATTCTCTATTTTTTCGGTGGATCGCCCTATTTGAACATCACCAACCAATGCCCCTGCGCGTGCGCGTTTTGCATCCGCAACGGCGGCGAGGGCGTTGGCACTGCAAAAAATTTGTGGCACGACAGCGATCCAACTTGGGACGCAATCAAAAAAACACTGGAAAGCTGTGATTTTTCACGGTATCGCGAGCTTGCTTTTTGTGGTTACGGCGAACCGTTCTGTCAACTCGAAAACCTCAAAAAAGCCGCCGTTTGGCTCAAGGAACACGCGCCGCGTTTGGAACTGCGCGTGAACACCAACGGTTTGGGCGATCTGATCCATGGACGCGCCGTTGCGGCGGAGTTACGGGGTTTGATTCACACCGTGTCCATTAGCCTCAACGCGCCCAACGCCGTGCGCTACGACGCTCTGTGCCGCTCCGTCTACGCCTTGGATGCTTTTCCCGCCGTTCTGCAATTTGCCGCGGATTGCAAAAAAATCTATCCGCGGGTCATTTTGAGTATTGTCGACGTACTTAGCCCCGCCGAAACCGAAGAATGCCGCGTGATTGCGGACGATCTCGGTTTGCCGTTGCGTGTGCGCCTTTTAGCCGATTGAGCTTTTTGCTTTCCCCAATGCTCGTCGGCACAATTTTGCTTGACAAACATAGTGTAACATTGTACAATAAACGGCGCAATATAAAGTCACTACGAGGACTTGAAGAGGTGTTTTTTTTGCGAACGGAGCAAACCGGGCTTGTTTTCGATGTCCAGCGTTATTGTGTGCACGACGGTCCGGGCATCCGCACGACGGTGTTTTTGAAAGGCTGCAATCTGCGTTGCTTTTGGTGTCATAACCCTGAATCCTACAGCCAAACGCAGGATTTGATGTTCTATTCAAACAAATGCATTGCCTGCGGCAAGTGCTTTGAGCTGTGTCCCCACAGTTGCCACACGATCGCGGATGATGGCGCGCATTTGATCGACCGCAGCAAATGCACACTGTGCGCCGCGTGCGCCAAACGGTGTTTTGCGGGCGCACTCACCATGAGCGGCAGAATGCGCACAACGGCGGATGTGATGAAAACCGTTCGCGCCGACGCCGTTTTTTACCGCAATTCAGGCGGCGGATTGACCGTTTCGGGCGGTGAACCGATGCTCCAAAGCGCGTTTGTGACCGAACTCTTTCAAGCCGCGCGCACCGAGGGTATCCATACCGCGCTCGACACCGCGGGAAACATTGATCCGCGTGAATACGATGCCGTTTTGCCGCACACATCTTTGATTTTGTTTGACCTCAAATGCATGGACGAAACGGTGCACAAAGCGGCGACGGGCGTTGGGTTATCGCGGATTTTAGAGAACATCAGGCGCATGGGTCGGGGGAGCGTTCCCGTTTGGGTGCGCGTTCCCGTCATACTCGGTGTGAACGCGACGACCGAAAACATGCGGGCCGTGCACCGATTGCTTGCCGATTTGCCCGCAATCAAAAAGCTGGAACTCCTGCCGTACCACAATCTGGGCGCGAGCAAATACGAAAATTTGGGGTTGACCTACAAGCACAGCGACATGAAAGCGCCTTCAAAAGAATTGATGGCTGAGTTGATCGGGTGTTTTGCGGACGCGGACTATCAAACTTCGGCGTAGAGTGTATTTTACCGAAAGAACCTCATGGTCTAAAAAGCCGTGGGGTTTGTTTGTTTTGCTGTTTTTGTTTTGGCGAACACCATGTGGGTTTTTTGCGCCCACCGCAAATTTGCTATTGCAATGCTCCCATGAATCTGTTATAATAGCTCCGTGATGTGCGTGTGAATGCCATTTTTGCAATGTGTATTTTTGCAAATATATTGAGATCAATGGGGAGAGTTTCTATGCAACGGTTTGGGCGTTGTTTTGCCGGAATATGCGTTGTTTTGCTGGTTTTTGCGGCGACCTATGCGGCGTATGCCGTTCCGGACGCGGCAACCGAAACCACGACGGTGCCATCCGTTTCAAACCAGAACGTTCCCGCGCCCGCGGACGGCACGACAATCGCGGCAGAATCGGCGGAAGCAACGCAAACGACGGAAACCACCGCGGAAACGACGCTCCCGACAATGCCCGATTGGGCGACCGAAACCGACATATTCGGCGAAACGGTCTATCCCCCCCCGCCGTCCGCGACGACGACAACAACGACGACCACAACAAAATCGGCGACTACAACAACGAAGACGAAGCCAACCACGACAACAAAAAAAACGGTGACGCGTCATCCTGCTTCGTTTGAGTATAATCCCGCACACCCCGACGACGTTGACGGCGGTTATATCCCCAAGGGCGACATGCCGACGTTTTATTACACGCTGACCAACGAAGCGGGCGAGGCGATCGACGAATCCGCCTACTTCACGCAGGAAGAAACAACTGACCCTTATTATGCCAAAGAAAATCAATCGGGCATGGCGCGTTGGATCATCGCGGCGGTTGCGGCGGTTGTTTTTGCGGCGGCACTGGCACTGGTGATTTTGATGACGCGCACCAAAAACACGCGAGAGGAAAGGGGTGAAACAGCGCAGGAAGAAAAAACACCGCCGGTCGAGGAAACCGAACCTGAGGCGATAGCAGAACGAAAAATGTTCAAAAATCCATTTGCATATGAACCGCCTCCCGAGCGGGCGGAGACAAATCCAGAGGAGGAGACGACTGATGAGAAAACCAATCGAAGCGGCGACGAATGATCGAACGGCATGGGATCGCATTAAAACACAGCCAAAAAAATGGCAATTGGCGTATTGGTGGGCGTTTCGCGCGTGCTTTATTTATGGACTGCTTTGCACAATTTTTTGGCATCTGCCCAATCCCCCCGCATGGTCGATGTTGATCGGCAAACCCGATCAGGTGGATGCGACAAAACTCTTGCTGATGATGGTCGTTTATTTGCCTGTTTGTTTTTTATGGGAGATTTTTCAGTTTTTTCCCGCAAAAAGTATTTTTCGCAACGTTGCGCCGTATTTTCAAAACATCAGCGTTGTGTTTGCGCTTTCAACGGGATTTTTCGGCGCGTTTGTCAATTTTTATTACACCGTCCCATGGTGGGACGACATCGTCCATGCCGTTGGCGGCGCGCTTTCGGTGATGCTGGGGTATGAAATCTGTTCCGCCATCCAGCGGCGCGACAAAGTGACGATCCCGTTTTCGGTGATTATGCTCACATCCATCGGCGTGGGCGTGGCGGTCGGCGTGGTGTGGGAACTCTTCGAGTTCACGTTCGATCAAGGATTCGGCGGCGACACGCAGCACTGGTCGCTCCAACTCGCGCGGGAGGCGGGACAGGTGCATCCGTTCTTTCAACCCGCCAAAGATCCCGCTTCGCTGGATTGGGAACGCCGTTTCGCGCTGATGGACACAATGTCCGACATTGTGCTCAACGCAATCGGCACGGCTTTGTTCGCGGTGTTTTTGGGGATTTATCCATACAATCATCGCGGCGCGAACAATCCGAATGTGCTCTATGCCAAAAATGCGGCCGCAGTCGATTTGACATCAAAAGACGATAAAACGGCTCGCTACGCACGTAAATAGAAGGGTTTGGTCATCATGCAAAAGACGCGTTCCGTATTTTTTTTGATTGTTTTGTTGCTGTTGGCGGCGGCGCTGTTCAGCGCGTGCCTGCCGGAACCCGGCAGCGAAGACGACACCACGGTGAAAACGACGACGACCGCGCCGTCGTTCCCCGACAGGGAATTGTTGCCGTTCAATGTGATGGATTATCATGACAAACTGGGCAAATTCCCGAGCGAAGTCAGGCTGAATCCTTTGGGGGAGCAGACGCGCAACGATATGGTCGCTCTGCAGGTTATGAGCGTCGCCGCAAACTTTTATCAAGGCGATCGGAGCAAATCCAGCGGCATTCAGCGCGGATTTCCCGAAACGTATATCGACAAAGCGCGGGATGCCTATCTTGTGGAGATTACACCGGTGAACGAACCACAACCGGGCGAAGATCAACAGTGGAAGTTTTTTATCATTATCTCAAAATCATCGGGCAAATGGCTTGCCGTTTGGGATGAACCATTCACGCAAACAACCATTGGGTAGTTTGTTTTGGCGCGTTTCAAAGTGCGGCCATCCTTAGTCGGAAAGGAGGGGTTTATGTCCCGCTTCAAAAGAGCTGTGCATGAGCACCTTTCGGAATCCTTGCGGGCAGTGTTGCCTGTGGTGCTGATTATCGTCGCGTTGTGTTTTTCCATTGCCCCGTTGCCCAACAGCACGTTTTTGGGCTTTTTGGTGGGCGCGGCGTTGTTGCTTTTGGGCATGAGTTTATTCAATTTAGGCGTTCAACAGGCCATGATCCCCATTGGCGAACGTATCGGCGCATACATCACAAAATCGCGCAAACTGTGGCTGCTGATTTTGGTGGCGCTGCTCATCGGGATTTCCATCACGGTTTCCGAGCCGGATTTGCAAGTGCTGGCGCAGCAAATACCGTCAGTGCCCAACACCGTGCTTGTGATTTCGATCGCGGTGGGCGTGGGGTTGTTTTTGGTTGTCGCGTTGTTGCGTATGTTGCTCTATGTGCCGATCAACCAAATTTTGATCGTCTGTTATGCGCTTGTTTTTGCGCTTGCCTTTTTTGTTCCGCATGAATACCTTGCGATTGCTTTCGACGCGGGCGGCGTGACGACAGGTCCAATGACAGTTCCGTTTATCCTTTCGCTGGGATTGGGCGTGGCGTCCATCCGTTCCGACAAACACGCCGCCAACGATAGCTTCGGTCTGGTGGGGCTTTCGAGCATCGGACCAATTTTGACCGTGATGATCCTTGGCTTGATTTATCCGTCGAACGGCAGTCACGCCACGGAACTCCTCTCGCCCGAAGCCGACAATTCGCGCGAATTGTGGATGTATTTTTTTGCGCCGGAGAGCGGATTCCTCCATCAGGCAAAGGAGGTCGCCGAGGCTCTCTTTCCGATTATTCTGTTCTTTTTGGTTTTCCAGATTGTCGCTTTCCGCATAAAACGCCGTCCGCTGGCAAAAATCCTCATTGGATTGCTGTATACGTTTGTGGGATTGGTACTGTTTTTGACCGGCGTAAATGTTGGATTTATGCCTGCCGGACGCGATCTCGGCGCGGTGTTGGCGCAACTGCCCTACCGTTGGGTTCTTGTGCCGGTCGCCATGCTGATCGGATACTTTTTGATTTCGGCCGAACCCGCCGTCGCGGTCCTCAACAGGCAAGTGGAAGAAATATCCGCGGGCGCGATTCCAACTCAGGTCATGCGTGCGGGGCTAGCGATCGGCATGAGCGTTTCGCTGGGACTTTCGATGTTGCGTCTTCTTTTGCACATACCGATCCTTTGGTTTTTGTTGCCGGGATATGTGTTGGCGTTGGTGTTGTCCTTTTTTGTGCCGAAAATCTTCACGGCAATCGCGTTCGACTCGGGCGGCGTTGCGTCCGGTCCGATGACAGCGACCTTCTTGCTTCCCTTTGCCATCGGCGTGTGCAACGCGCTGGACGGCAGTGTTGCAACCGATGCTTTCGGCGTGGTCGCCATGGTGGCGATGACACCGCTGATCACCATTCAAATTATGGGAATGATATACAAAATCCGTTTGAAACGCATGCCGAAAGGCGACGATACGCAGGATATGGGTATTATTGAATAAACGCAGGAAGGTTGTTGAGATATGCTCAACCTCAAGCTCGTAATTGTGATCACCGAACGGAACAAAACCAAATATTTTTCGCGTCTATTTCAAAACCTCGGGTTGCATTTGACGCTTGCGATGCTTGGCAGAGGCACGGCGGATCAGGAATTGCTGGAAGCGTTGGGTGTGGAAGAGAGCGAACGCGAAATTCTTTTCAGTTTGGCAAGCAACGACAAAACCCGCGCGGTTTTGCGCGAAATCAAACAAACGCTGGGCATTCAATGCCCTGGCACGAGCATTGTGCTCACTGTTCCGTTGCAAACCATTGGAGGCGGAGCCGCCGTCAAATATTGGATCGAAAATGAGGCAATCGAAAGGACGGAATCCCCCATGCAAAGTGAAGAACCATTTGAATTGATTATTGTCGTCGCCAACGAGGGCTACAGTAATCTTGTGATTGAGGCCGCGCGAGTCAAGGGGGGCGCGACCGGAGGGACTGTTGCGCATGCACGGGGAATTGGGTTGGAAAAGGCGCAAAAGTTCTTCGGCATCAGTCTGTCGGACGAAAAAGAGATGGTTTTTATCGCCTGCCGCGCGCGTTGCCGCAAGCGGATTATGCAAGCAATTTTGGACGACGCGGGTCCTGCCAGCAAAGCGCGTTCGATTGTGTTTTCGTTGCCCGTGAGCGACGCGGTCGGACTTTGGATTTTGGGTGACGACTCAGACGCGGACAGTGAAGCGTAACGTCTTCTTTTTCTGAAAGAAAAGGATCAAAAGAACTTCGACCGCTCTGCGCGGTTGTTTTGAGCATGTGAAAATTTCATATTGAGAGGTTATTATGCAGGATTATCACTCACTTTCGCAAACGGAACGCGAGGCGCTGCGCAGAGATCTGCAAGCGCAATACGACGCAATCGCCGCAAACAATCTCAAACTTGACATGTCGCGCGGCAAACCGGGGGCGGATCAATTGGCGTTATCGTCCGCAATGCTCGATAGCGCACTGTTGGAAAACCCAAAAGCGGAAAACGGTTTTGATTGCCGCAACTACGGCTTGATGGAGGGTGTTCCCGAAACACGCGCCCTGCTTGGCCGGCTGATGGATTTGCCGCCCGAACAGGTGATCGCCTCGGGCAATTCGAGCCTGACGCTGATGTTTGACTACATTGCGCAGTGCGTGCTCTTCGGCGCGGGCGGCATTCCGTGGGCGAAACAGGAAAAAATCAGCTTTTTGTGTCCCGTCCCCGGCTACGACAGGCACTTCACGATTTTACAGCATTTCGGCATTCCAATGATCCCGATCCCCATGCGCGAGGAAGGTCCCGACATGGCGCTGATCACGCAGTATGTCCGCGACGAAACGGTCAAAGGTATGATCTGTGTGCCGAAATATTCCAATCCGGAGGGCAAGACATTTTCGGAGGCGGTTGTGCGGCAAATTGCCGCCCTTAAACCCGCCGCGAAGGATTTCCGCGTGATTTGGGACAACGCCTACTGCGTACACGATTTGGAAAGCGAAACCGTGCCGCTGCTCAACATTTTTGAAGCGGCAAGCGAACACGGGACGGAAGACCACTTTGTTGAAGTGACGTCGTTTTCAAAAATCACATTTCCGGGCGCGGGAATTGCCGGAATCGGCGCGTCGCCCGCGAACATCGCCGCCATTTCCGCGCGCATGAACGCGCAGACCATCAGTGCGGATAAACTCAACCATTTGCGCCACGCGCGTTATTTTGCGTCCTCGGATGCGATCCGCGCGCACATGCAAAAACACGCGGCAATTCTGCGCCCAAAGTTCCGAACGGTACTCAAACGATTTGAACAGGATTTGTCGGACGGCAATTTTGCCCAATGGACAAATCCGAAAGGCGGGTATTTTATCAGCTTGAATGTGCCAAACGGCTGTGCGAAACGTACGGTTGAATTGTGCAAAAACGCCGGTG
>JAITDE010000032.1 GCA_031282735.1 Oscillospiraceae bacterium
TTCATGCCCATCACTATTTTTGTCAATCAATCAAGCAAACATATCCAAAAAACACCATTCCGCAATTTTTTTGCGCGTTAACACTTAAAATTGTTCAAAAAGTGCTTCATTATCACGAAAAAGTGTGATACAATGTTCCACGTTAACGCAGTAGCGTCAAACATAATTTTAACAAAGAAGGAAGTCTGAACAATGTCAAAACGAACCCCCCCCCCACGGTAAATAATGGCAAAAAGAAAATCGCGGCTATCATTGCAATCGTTCTAACCCTGGCAATTGGTCTTGGCGGCGCACTTGCTTTCACCGATTTCGGGCAAAGCTTTATCAACCGATTCAGAGGCAGCGCAAACCCCGATATCCTGCTCCATGACGACTTTGAAGCGGGCGTCAACAAAGATGTCTACGTCGAAAACACAGGCGAAACACCAATGATCGTCCGCATACAATTTGCCGAATATTTACAAATCGGCAACACACCGATTGTCGGCGGGGAAGCCAACAAAAAATCCACGTGGCCTGTGCGTTTCTTCAATACCGCGCCAGCAGATAACGGCGATTATTCTGACGGCGCAAACAACAATGGCGCACTCCCAACCGAAAACCGCCATATTTGGTACATGACGGGCGCACAAAAAATCTTCAAACCCGGCACAGGCGAAATGGGCAGTTATGAATACACCGATGGGCAAGATTTCGCAGATGGCTCAAAAGCCAAAAAAACCTTGGAGGAATCTCCCGTCGTTTTGGTGCAATATTATCTTGACCACAAAGCCCAACTCGACGGATGGTACCCCGAGGGCTTGTGGGCATTGGATACCGATGGCTACGCCTATTGGACACGTGCGCTTCAGCCGGGCGAAGCGACAAACTTGTTGCTTGACAACGTCGTTTTGGATGAAAACGTCGCGCCCGACGATAACTACTACTACGCGATTGACGTCCGCTTGGAAGCAAGCAATTTGACCGAAAGTTATTTGCTGTATTCCGAGGGCAAAGATGCCACGGCGAATGGCGAAAAGATCATCAAAGATGCGGTGGACGCGGCGACACCAAAGCCTGTTGTTGAGACCTTCGAGGTGTCGCTTTCAGGCGCGTTAACTCGCTCGGCGGAAAGCTTCGACTTTGAAGTGACACTCCCGCAATCCGCCGCGAAGCAGGTCATTACACTTACCGGCATTGTTACCGGCACGAATCTGCCAACAAAAGTAGGTCTGACCACGTGGAGCAGAGCCGCTGGACGCAACAACTGGCTGCAAACAGCTGGTAATTCACCGACTGTTCGCGTCGTTATTCCAAGCAACGACTTGGGTTCCATTGTAGTAAAAGCCCAAGCGAAAGATGACCCCAGCAAAACGATAACAATCACCATTCATGTTGTTGACGGTTGGCTTATGGAGCAAAACAACGACGGAATCAACGCCGAAGTTGTCAACGCCCAGAATTACATCCTGCCCACGGAGAAGACAGGCGATTCAGCGGAGTGGATGGCCATTGCAAGACACACTACCGTAACTGGAGCGGAGTATTACCTGATTGTTCGCCGTGGGGTGGTGGGAACAAGTAAATTCGATGATGACTCGAATAACTACACCGACAGCGACCTCAAAACAGCAATGGATGACTGGTGGGAAGGCTTTAGCGGTCCTTTAAAAGACGACTACGCAGTAGCCCACAACGCGCTTGAAAGGCTTGGGACAAACTGGAAACATGTTGAACCTTTTGCTGGATTCAGTGCGCCAGACACAGGTAGCGGGTTCAAAGGTGCCTTCCCTCTGAGCGTGGATGAAGCGGCTGAATATATGAGCACTGTTTGGAACAACAACGAACTCGTGTACAAATATGAAAATCTACTTGACAAATACAACACAAGTAATGCATGGACAAATGGAGTCGCGTTGACAGCGTATACAAACTTGGTAGCTTTGGCAGATGGATATCCTTCTTCGTGGCTTCGTTCGCCGTCTCTTACGGTTAACTTCGCGTCCTTTTTAAGTGGTGGTCGAGTTAGCGAGGAGGCTGTCAACCGTTCATATAGCGTCCGCCCCGCCCTCTGGGTAAGCGCAGACATTTTTGCTTAAGCAAACGCCGTGCTTTAAATAACACACCAGCCCGTGAGATTTTTCACGGGCTGGTTCGTTCGCGCGAAGCGGCTAAAGTCTTTTTGCTTACTTTTTCTTCAGAAAAAGTAAGGCGGAAAAAGTAAGGCATCCTATTTGCCCAAAAATCGCAACGCCGCGCGAATGCCGCTCATGGCGTCGGGGCAATAGGCATCCGCACCGATGGCATCGGCGGAGGACTGCGTGAGCACCGCGCCGCCAACCAAAATTTTGCAGTCAGGCGCACGTGTGCGCAGTGCCTGAATGGTTGCCTCCATGCTGGGCACAGTGGTGGTCATCAGTGCCGAAAGACCGCATAAAACGGCGTCGTCCGCCGCAACGGCATCCACAATCGCTTGCACTTTCACATCTTTGCCCAAATCAATCACATCAAAACGATAGGTTTCAAAGAGCGTTTTCACGATGTTTTTGCCAATGTCGTGGATATCGCCCTCCACCGTCGCGAGCACAATTTTGCCCGGGGATTCGGTCGTTTCTCCGGTCGCCCGAATGGACGCCTGCAAAACCGCCAATGCCGCCTTCGCCGCGTTTGCGCTTTGCAATAACTGCGGCAAAAACATCCGTCCGTCGGCATACCGCACGCCGACTTCATCCAACGCGGGGACGACTTGACGCTGAATGATCCCCAAAGGGGGCGTGTCCGCCAGCATGACACGCGCCAAATGCTCGGCTTCGCCCGATCGCCCGAGCAAAATCGCGCCGATAAGGGTGGTGCTATCGTCGTTATTCAGCTTTTTTTTTTGCGTTTGCGCGGCAGACACATTCTGATCGGGCAAATTGGATGTATATGCAATGTATTGCTTCGCGTTTTCATCTTGTTTGTGCAAGAGCAAATGCGCGTGATAGGCGCTCATCATCGGTTCTGATTTTGGATTGACGATGGCGGCGGAAAGTCCGCTTTCCAGCGCCAATGTGAAGAACGACGCATTGATGAGTTCGCGTTTCGGCAACCCAAATGAGATATTCGACACGCCTAAAATTGTCCAGCCGCCAAAACGTTCTTTGATTTGCCGCACGGTTTCCAGCGTCACGTGCGCACTGTCCGGTTCGGCGCTGATGGTCAGCGTCAGCGCGTCGATTAGAATATCGTGCACACCCAAACCGTATTGCGCGGCAGTCGCGTATATTTTTTCGGCGATTGCGATACGCCCCTCCACAGTCGCAGGGATACCGTTTTCATCCAGCAACAACGCGACGACGACACCGCCGTATTGTTTGACCAGCGGAAAAACCGCCGCCATGTTTGATTTTTTACCGTTGACTGAGTTGACCAGAGGCTTGCCGTTGTATTGCCTGAGGGCAGCGGCGAGCACGCGCGGATTTGCGCTGTCGATCTGCAATGGAAGCACAGTCGCCTGCGAAACGGCGGCAATCGCCTCCGCCATGCAAGCCGCTTCGTCGATATCCGGCAAACCGACGTTCACATCCAGCACATGCGCACCCGCATCCGCTTGCTCCATCGCTTCGTCCTGTATATAGTCATAGTTCCCGCCGCGCAATGCCTGCTGCAATTTGGGTTTTCCTGTTGGATTGATGCGTTCCCCAATGAGGATCGGTTTGCCGTTGATTTCGATCACGCGCCGTGCGCTCGAAACAATCGGTATATGCGGATTAATGGGTGCGCGCGACGCTCTGCCTTGCAAAAGATCACGCAAAGCCGCAATGTGCGCGGGTGTCGTGCCGCAACAACCGCCAAGCACCGATGCGCCCAGCGTATAAAGCGTTTCGCATTGCGCGGCAAAATCCTGCGGCGATAGGTCGAACACCGTCACACCGTTCTCCGTGTGAGGCAATCCCGCGTTCGGATTGACAATCACAGGCACATGTGCGTAACGCACGAGTTCAGGCAGCACTTCGCGTGCGCGCTGCGGTCCCGCGCCGCAATTGACGCCGATTGCGGAAACGCCCAAACCCTCCAGCGTGACGACCGCCGCGCCGGGCGGTGTGCCCGTGAGCAGATGCCCTGTGTCCTCAAATGTGAGCGTCACAAAGATCGGCAGATGCGGCGCACCCGATTTTGCGCCAAGAACGGCGGCTTTTGCCTCCAACAGATCCGTCATGGTTTCGATTAAAATCAGATCCGCGCCGTTTTGTGCGCCGAGCGCGGCGACTTGCGTATACAGCGCGGCGGCATCCTCAAACGCCAAATCGCCGTAGGGTTCAAGCAGCTTGCCCGTGGGCCCCATGTCGAGCGCGACATACGCGCGTTCCGCGAGATTCTCCTGCGCGATCGCCTGTTTCGCGTTGGCAATGCCGGCGAGGACGACATCGCGAAGCGGCATATCACCGCCATCCGGGTATTTTAAGACGTTCGCGCCGAACGTGTTTGTTTTGAGAATTTGCGCACCCGCGCGGAGATAATCGCGGTGTAAACGGATGATGCGTTCGGGATACTGCACATTCCAAAGTTCAGGGCGTCCCCCTGCGGGCAATCCCATGGCTTGCAGCAAAGTTCCCATGCCACCGTCAAAAAAAGCGACGCCGCGCACGAACAAATCAGTCGTTAACATTGCTCTGGTTTTCCCCCAAAAGTTCTTTAAGATTATCCATAATTGCTTGCGCGACAGCGGGTTTGTTCATGGAGTACACATGGATCGCCTTGTGCCCGGAAGCGAATAGATCCACAATCTGCTCACAAGCATAGATGATTCCCGCCTGTTGCATGGCGGACGGCGCACTGCCGAATTTATCCACAATCGCACGGAAACGCGCGGGCAGATACGTGCCAGAAAGCTTGCAAATACGTTCAATTTGCTTGCCGTTTGTCACGGGCATAATCCCCGCAATCACAGGCGTTTGTATGCCGATGTCGCGGATTTGATAAAGGAACTTATAAAACAAATCGTTGTCAAAAAACATCTGCGCGGTCAAAAAATCCACACCAACGTCTGTTTTTTGCTTAAGACGCAAACGGTCGAGCGCAGGGCTGGGGCATTCGACATGACCTTCCGGATAACACGCCGCGCCCACGCAAAAATCGCCCGACGCGCGGATATCCGCAATCATTTGCGCCGCGTAGGTGTAATCGCTCCGCGTAACGCCGCCATCGGGAAGATCGCCGCGCAGAGCAAGGATGTTTTCGATGCCGTTCGCGCGGAAATCAGCCAAACACGCCGCAAGCCCTTGCTTGGTTTGACCGACGCAGGTCAAATGCGCGAGCGCCGGCACGGCGCATTTTTCCTGAATTTGCCTTGCGATGGCGACTGTATACCGATCGGTCGCGCCGCCCGCGCCGTATGTAACACTCATAAAACTCGGGTGCATATTGGCGATCGCAAGCGCGGTCCGCAAAACGGCTTCAAAATTTTCCCGCTTTTTTGGCGGAAAGACTTCAAACGAGACGCTGCAATTTTGGCGTTCTAGAATTTGATTGATTTTCACGCGTTTGCATCTCCAGTCAACCCGAATTTTTTGATTTGCCGCACGTCGCCGCCCACAAACCGTTTGGGTTCAAACGAACCGATGATACGGGATGTGACACGATGGTCGTAGCGTCCTTCGAGTTCCTTTATGCCTAGATTGGTGTTAACGATAATCGGTTTTTGCGCGTTGAGCCGCGCGTTAAGGATATGATACAGGGTGGACGCGATAAAACTGGTGAAAAATTCTGTACCTAAATCGTCCAAAATGAGCAAATCACAATCCAACAGTGCCTGTTCCGTTTCGTCGGATTGTTCGTTGGAGCGGCGAAAATGTTCACGCTCCAACTTGCGGAAAATCTCCGGCG
>JAITDE010000089.1 GCA_031282735.1 Oscillospiraceae bacterium
CGCTCGAAAAAAGCGGCTATCTGTCGTCCCTTGATGCCGACCCCGTCACCGCCGACGACCGCAAAGAAAACTTGCGCGAATTGGTGTCGAACCTCATGCGCTACCAAGAGGACGCGCCCGATCCGACACTGACGGGCTTTTTGGAAGAAGTCTCGCTGATGACCGACATCGATCAATACAATCAGGAAGCGGATGCCGTCGTCCTCATGACCATGCACGCCGCAAAGGGGCTTGAGTTCCCCTATGTGTTTTTGCCGGGTTGGGAGGAGCAGGTTTTCCCAAGTTATATGGCTCTGCAAAGCGGCGCGATGAGCGACTTGGAAGAGGAACGCCGCATCGCCTATGTCGCCATCACGCGCGCTCGTGAGCAAATCTATTTTTCGGCGGCGCAAATCCGTTTGCTTTACGGCAACATGATGCACAACAGACCATCGCGTTTTTTGCTGGAAGCGGGCGTGGCGGCGGAAGAATCCAAATCAAAGCACAACACCGGTTTTTCCGCGGGACATCCGTTTTCACCCGCGCACTTCGGCTCCGCGCGGGAAAGCCCGCAAATTGATTTTCCCCAATCCATCGCGCCGCCCAAAACGGGCGCAAGTTACAGCGAGGGAGAACGCATCCGTCACAAAGCCTTTGGCGATGGCACAATCCGCAAGGCGACGCAAATGGGCAACGATGTTATGCTGGAAATTGTATTCGATCTCCATGGCTCAAAAAAAGTAATGGCAAATTTTGCAAGGCTCGAAAAAATCTGAGGTCACGTGTTCAAATCCAAAAATCTAGCAAGGGAGTATCCGAATGAAGTATCGTATTCAACGCAACAATTACCGCACATTCGACACCTACGAGATGAACAAACGCGCACCGCGAACCTACTTTATCCCATACGGCGGCGAGGAACTTCTCCGCGCCCAAACCATTGAGACCGCGCGCTATCAATCCGATTTGGTGCAAGTGCTTTCGGGCGAATGGGAGTTTGCTTATTATGCGGACGCCGCCGAACTGCCGCGCGATTTAGATACCGACGAACAGGCGTTCGATCGTATCCAAGTGCCATCCACATGGCAGCATTTGGGCTATGAGCCGCCCGTCTATCTCAACTGCCCCTTTCCGTTCGACGAAGTGCCGCCGGAACTGCCGGAGGTTGTGTCGTGCGGTGTCTACCGCAAAAAATTTGTGCTGAATCAAGTCAAGGACAGGCAATTTATCCTGTCGTTTTTGGGCGTGATCCCATGCGTGGACGTTTATTTGAACGGTTACTACATCGGTTACAGCGAGGGTGCGCACAACACGGCGGAGTTCGACTTGAATAACGCGGTGAAGCACGGCGAAAACGAACTTGTGGCGATTGTGCACAAGTGGAGCACCGCGACGTTTTTGGAATGCCAGGACATGTTCCGCGAAAACGGCATTTTCCGTGACGTATTGCTTTACGATTTGCCCAAAGTGTTTTTGAATGACTTTTTCATCCGTCCGCAGCGCAACGCGAACGGCACATATCGTTTGGGCGTGACGACCGAAGTCCACGGCGAGCCGTTCAACGGCTGGACGCTGGATTTTGCGTTGGAGGGCTTGAATTTGACTTTCACGAGTCAAGTCCGCGAGCGCATGATGTTCCATTTTGACGATCTGCAAGTGAAGGAATGGAATCCGGAAGAACCTACGCTCTACACCGCCGTGCTGCGCCTGAAGAAAGACGGCGAGGTTTCGCAGTGCGTCACGCAACCCATTGGTTTTAAGAATATCCATATCAAAGACGAGAAGTTTTTGTTCAACGGGCAGGCGATCAAGTTCAAGGGCGTCAATCACCACGATACCCACCCGATCAAGGGTTACGCCATGGGCTGCGAAGACTACCTGCGCGACATGCGGATCATGAAATCGTTCAACGTCAACGCCATCCGCACGTCGCATTATCCGCCCGACCCTTACCTGCTGCAATTGGCCGATGAAATGGGCTTTTATGTTGTGGACGAAGCAGACATCGAATGCCATGGATGCGCCGTCGCGCCGCACTTCAACCACGACTTGATCAGCCACGATAAAAAATGGATTCCGCGCTTTTTGGATCGCGTCAAACGCATGTTGTTCCGCGATCGGAATCACGCCTGCATCACCATGTGGTCGCTGGGCAACGAGGCGGGCGGGCACTACTGCCAAGACGCCTGTTATGCCTTTTTGCACGCGGTGCACGCCGAAATCCCCGTGCACTACGAGGGTGTGTCGGTGATCAAGGGTGTTTGGGCGTATGACGTTTATTCCGAAATGTACACCGACCATGCCAAACTGCGCGGGATCGGCGAGGGGACGCAAGGGGAGCAGTTTATCGGGAAGCCCTTTTTCCTTTGCGAGTATTCCCACGCGATGGGCGAGGGTCCCGGCGCGTTGGAGCAATACTGGGAGATCATCTATGCCCACGACAAGCTCTGCGGCGGATGCATTTGGGAGTGGGCGGATCATGCGGTTGACCACGGCGAGGGTGCGCCTTTGCGTTACACATACGGCGGTGATCACGGCGAAGAGAAGCACGACGGTCATTTTTGCGTCGACGGTTTGGTGTATCCCGATCGCCGCCCGCACACGGGCGCGTATGCCATGCGCAATGTTTATCGCCCCGTGCGCGCGAGCCGCAAGGAGGGGAACAGCTTTTTGTTCCGCAACACCAACTATTTCACCTCACTTGACGGCATCACGGCGTATTGGACGCTCATGGAGGAGGGCAAGGCGGTGAAGTCGGGCGAGTTGAAGCTCCATGCCAAGCCCCAAAACGCGCAATCCGCAAAACTCCATTTGCCCGAGCTTGCGGAGGATAAAACCTATCACCTGCGTTTTTCTTACAAAAAAGCGAATCAGGAAATTGCCTTTGAACAAGTCGTTTTGCAGGAGATTTATCAGCACGAGCAAATTTCCAAGGAAGGCACGGTTAAAATCAAACGTCTTGCGCACCGCGTGGTGGTCGTTGCGGGCGAAGTGGAATACAGTTTTCGCAAAGAGACAGGCGCGTTAATTCAAATCACGAACGGCACGCGAAGACTGCTCCAAAACGCCGCGCTGTTACCGAATTTATGGCGGGCGAAAATTGACAACGACGTGTTTTTGCATCGGTCGCTCGAGGCGACGGGATTGATCGATTACACCCTGCGTCTGCGCGAGCTGCGCGCGGAATCGCGCAACGGCATTGCTACGGTGAATGCGTTCCACGAAGTGATTGTCAACGAAACGGTGATGTTCACGGCGCAGGTTCGCTGTATGATTCACGGCGACGGCACGCTGGAAGCCGAGGCGACGCTCACGCCAACCGAGGATTTGCCCGAAAACGCGCAAATCGCCCGTTTCGGTGTGACGCTCCCCCTTGGGCCCGAATTGAACCGCGTGCGCTATTTTGGTATGGGCGCGAAAGAGAATCTGCCCGACTACCACGAGCAATCCGAGATTGGCATTTTTGAGGACACGGTCGCAAACATGCACGAGCCGTATATTTTTCCGCAGGACAACGGTAACCACGGTGCGTTGCGTTGGCTGACTGTCGCCGACGAAACGGGAGCGGGGCTTCACTTTACAAACATGCCCAAGCCCTTGAGTTTCAGTATTCATGATTACACGCAGACCGCGCTCGAAAAGGCGCGGCATCAGGAGGAATTGGAGCGTGAAGGCGTCACGTTTTTGTCGCTCGACGGTTTTGTGCGCGGATCCGGAACAGACAGTTGCGGACCTGATCCATTGCCGGAATTCAAGCTTGATTTAACCCGGCCGATGACGTTCGCGTTTGCGATGCGGATTTTGAATAATTGATAATTTGATAATTGCGAATAGAAAATTGTGAAAAGAACGATATGATTGCAGAATTACCAAAGGAAGAGATCCTGCGCCAGCGCGAATTTGCCGCGATGGTGCGCGAATTACTTGCCGTGCGCACACAGGGCGCGTCCGCCTTTGTGCAAACGTTCGGCTGCCAGGGCAACGAAGCGGATTCGGAGCGTTTGCGCGGCATGCTGGAACTGTGCGGCTTTGCGCGCGCCGAAACCATGGAAACCGCCGACTTGATTTTGTTCAATACGTGTGCCGTGCGCGAACACGCGCAGGATCGCGTTTTCGGCAACGTGGGCGCGGTTAAGTCGCTCAAAGAGCGCAACCGCAAAATCCACATCGGTGTTTGCGGTTGCATGGCACAGCAAAAACATGTCGCCGAAAAGTTCCGTCAAAACTATCCTTTTGTTGATTTGGTCTTCGGCACGCACGCGTTGCATCGGCTGCCCGAGTTGCTTTATCAGCTTTACACGGCGCAAAAGCGCGTTTTTGCGCTCGACGAAACGGCGGCGATCGCGGAGGATATCCCCTTGCGGCGCAGCAGCGATTTCCGCGCGTGGTTGCCCATCATGTATGGATGCAATAATTTTTGCAGTTACTGCGTCGTTCCGTTGGTGCGCGGTTCTGAGCGAAGCCGCAGCCCCGCGCGCGTTTTGGCGGAGGCAAAAGAGCTTGTCGCCGCGGGCTACAAAGAAATCACATTGTTGGGGCAGAACGTCAATTCCTACCGCGCGGCGGACGCGGCGGGCGAAACGGTTGATTTTCCAAAACTTTTGCGGGCAATCGACGATATCGAAGGCGATTTTTGGTTGCGTTTTATGACATCTCATCCCAAGGATTGTTCCGAGGATTTGTTGCAAGTGATGGCGAGGGGCAAACATATTGCCATGCATCTGCACTTGCCCGCGCAAAGCGGCGACGACGGGATACTCAAACGGATGAACCGTGTTTACACATCGGGTGAGTATCTCCGCGTGGCGAACCGCGCCAAAGAACTGATGCCGGCGCTTTCGGTCACAAGCGATATTATTGTCGGTTTTCCGGGGGAAAGCTACGATAATTTCAAAAACACACTGCGCCTTGCGGAACAAGTGCGGTATACGTCGCTGTTCACGTTCATTTATTCTCCCCGAGAGGGTACGCGAGCGGCGGCGTTGCCCGACCCTGTGCCGCATGCCGAAAAGGTCAAATGGCTGCAAGAGTTGACGGCGTTGCAAGAGCGTGTTTCGGCGGAGCAATGCGATGCCATGCGAAATCGCACACTGCGTGTTCTCTGTGAGGACGACGGCAAAAAAATGCGTTGGAGCGGGCGCACACAGGGCAATCAAATTGTGGAATTCGACGGTGCCGCACAAATCGGGCATTTTTGCGTGGTCAAGATTACAAATGTGATCAAATCACGCTTTTACGGCGAAATGATATAAAGATTAGATAAATATAGATTTTTAGAATGGAGCGCCAAAATGAGTATCGAAGAAACCACCCGTGCCCTTGGGGCTGAAATCCAGCTTGCGCCCGCATATGTCCGCTTTGTCGCGGCAAAGGAGGCAAACGATGCCGACGAGGTTCTCAGCCGCCAGATGCGCGAAATTGAACTGCTTCGCATGCAATACCAACACGAAGCCGCCAAGGGCGCAAGCGCGGATGAGGGCAAAATGGACGCCTACGACGAAGCGTTTCAGCAGTTATATCAAACCATCATGCAAAACCCGCGCATGCGCGAGTATCAAGCGGCGATGGACGACATGGACGCGCTCATGAAGCGAGTCACGGGCATTTTGTCGGGCTGCGCCATGGGTGAAGATCCCGCGACGTTTGAACCAAAGGATCATGATTGCGGCGGCGATTGCGGCGGATGCGGCGGCGGATGCGGTCATGCGCGATGAAGTAAGCGAAATCATATTAAAATCAATTTGCGAGGCAATCACGCGGAGGAGTTCATGCAATCACACGAAACGCTCACACCAATGATGCGGCAATATTGGGAGATCAAAGAGCAATACCAGGACGCTATCCTCATGTATCGCCTTGGCGACTTTTATGAAATGTTCTTTGACGACGCCTGTTTGGCATCCAAAGAACTGGAGCTTGCGCTCACCGGGCGCGACTGCGGGCAGGAGGAACGCGCGCCGATGTGCGGCGTGCCTTTCCATAGCGCCGACGGTTATATCGCCCGTTTGGTTGCGAAAGGTCACAAAGTCGCGATTTGCGAACAAACGGAAGATCCCGCTTTGGCCAAAGGCTTGGTCAGGCGTGAGGTCATTCGTGTGATGACACCCGGAACGGTGATTGAAAACGGCATGCTCGATGAATCACGCAACAATTATCTGGCTTGTGTTTTTTTGAGCGGCGATGAAGCGGGGCTTTGCTTTTTGGATGGTTCGACAGGCACGGCGGAGACGACGGTCGTCAAACAGCCGCATTTGCTGCCGAAAATCAATAACGAGCTGGCAAAGTATTATCCGTCGGAGCTTTTGCTCAACCAAAGCGCGTCGGAACACAAACAACTGCGGGATTTTTTTGAAAAACGCCTGCGCGCGTCGATCGAAATGCTATCGGACGATCAGTTTGCGTTTTTGGATTGCAAACAGGTTTGCCTTGCGCATTTTTCCGCCGAAAGCCTGCAATCGCAGGGTATTTTGGACGACACGTCCGCAGTGTGTTCGTTCGGCGCGGCGTTGCGGTATTTGGCGCAGATGCAAAAATCGCCGCGTTCCAGCGTGCGTTACTTTGAGTTTTATGGCGAAAAGCAATATTTGCAGCTCGACGCTTCGTCGCGCCGCAATTTGGAACTCTGCGAAACCATGCGCACGCGCGAAACAAAAGGTACGCTCCTTTGGGTGCTCGACAAAACCAGCAGCGCCATGGGCAAACGCTGTTTGCGCAATTGGCTCGAACGCCCGCTGTATCATCTGCCGCGCATTACCAAACGGCAATGCGCCGTTGCGGAACTGCTGGAACAAAGCGACATGCGTTTTTTGCTGCGTGATGCCCTGCGCACGCTGCACGACGTGGAACGCATGATGGCTCGCGTGGTCTACCAAACGGCGAACGCGCGGGAATTGGTTGCGATCGCGCAATCAATGGCGGTTTTTCCGCAAATCAAATCGGCGCTTCTGCCCGCGCAATCCGATATGCTCCGTCAAATCTACACCGAAATCGACACATGCGAAGATCTTTGCGCAATGCTCACGGACGCGCTCGACCCGGCACCGCCGTTTTCCACGCGCGATGGCGGCATGATCCTCGACGGCTATTGTTTGGAATTGGACGAGCTGCGCCGCATGGAGCGCGACGGCAAGGGATATTTGGCGGATGTGCAGGCAAAAGAGCAGGAAGCCACGGGCATCAAGAAGCTTAAAATCGGTTTCAACCGCGTGTTCGGCTATTTTTTGGAGGTTCCCAACGCGTTCAAGGAAGTCGTTCCCGCGCATTATGTCCGCAAGCAAACGCTTTCAAACTGCGAGAGATACATTACCGATGAATTGAAAACGCTGGAATCAAAAGTATTGGGCGCGGCGGAACGGGCGGTCAAGCTGGAGTATGAAATCTTCACGCAGTTGCGAGGCGCGTTATCTGACGCTTACAATCGTGTTCAGCGAACCGCCGCCGCGCTGGCGTCGCTCGACGTGCTTTGTTGCCTTGCGCACGTTGCGGGCGCGAACGATTATTGCCGCCCCGAGGTGACAATCGACGGTTGCGTCGACATAACCGACGGCAGGCATCCCGTGCTCGAAAAAATCGCGGAGCAGCAATTTGTGCCTAACAACACCTATTTGGGGGGCAAAGACGCGCTTTGCGCCGTTATCACAGGGCCGAATATGGCGGGGAAATCCACCTATATGCGTCAAGTCGCGCTCATCACGCTCATGGCGCAGATTGGCTCGTTTGTGCCGGCAAAAACGGCGACGATTGGCATGGTCGACGCGATTTTTACCCGCGTCGGCGCGTCGGACGACATCACGACGGGGCAGAGCACGTTCATGGTCGAAATGGCGGAAGTGGCGCATATCCTGCAAAACGCAACCCAAAACAGTTTGATTATCTTTGATGAAATCGGGCGCGGCACGTCGACTTTCGACGGCATGAGCATTGCCCGCGCCGTGCTGGAATACGCCGTGAACCCCAAAACGCTTGGCGCGAAGACGCTGTTCGCAACCCACTATCATGAGTTGACGGAAATGGAAGACATGCTGCCCGGCGTGCAGAATTTTTCCATTTCCATCAAAAAGCGCGGCGACGACATCACCTTTTTGCGCCGCGTTGTGCGCGGGTGCGCCGACGGCAGTTTCGGCATCGAAGTCGCAAAGCTCGCGGGTGTGCCGAACGAGGTGCTGCGCCGCGCAAAAGTCGTTTTGCAGTCGCTCCAGCTCGCCGACACGCGTGAACACCGCGCGGCAGGCGGAACCGTGCCGGAGGAAACGGCAAAGGACGACCCATTTTCGCAGGGAAAAGAAGAATTATTGCGCGATCTTGCGCGGATGAATCCGAACACCATCACGCCCCTTGAGGCGCTGACGGTATTGCACGGATTGATCCAACGCGCCAAAGAGTGGGAGGGATAGCATGCCGCGTATTGTGCAGTTGCCGGAACATGTCGCAAGCTGTATTGCGGCGGGCGAGGTGGTCGAACGTCCCGCTTCGGTCGTTAAAGAGCTGTGCGAAAACGCACTGGATGCGGGCGCGTCAAAAATCACCGTGAGTATCCGTGGCGGCGGCATTCAAATGCTCCAAGTGAGCGACGATGGTTGCGGCCTTGCGCGGGAGGATATCAAAACCGCTTTTTTGCCGCATGCCACCAGCAAAATCCGCACGGCGGAGGATTTAGAGTCCATCCAGACGCTGGGTTTTCGCGGCGAGGCATTGCCGTCGATTGCGGCGGTTGCGCGTGTGCGCATGGTCAGCTGCGAAGAGGGCGGCGAAAGCGGCGTGTTTTATGATATCCATGGTGGACAGGATGTGGGTTTCGGCGAAATCGGTGCGCCGCGAGGCACGCAAATCACGGTGCGCGATTTGTTCTACAACACCCCCGCGAGACTGAAATTCCTCAAAAAAGATGTGAGCGAGGGCAATGCCGTCGCCGTGCAGATGGAGCGTCTTGCCTTGTCGCGCCCCGATGTCGCATTCAGTTTTGTGCGCGACGGCAAGCAGGTTTTTCAAACGCCGGGCAACGGATCGCACGGCGCGGCGCTGCGGGCGGCGCTGGGCAAAGAAATATACGAGCAAATGATCGCCTGCCAGAGCGCGCACGACGGTGTGATTGTCAACGGTTTTGTCTGCTTGCCGTCCTATGTCAAATCCAACCGCAACACGCAGTATTTTTTTCTCAACGGGCGTTACATCAAATGCCAATGCGCTTCGGCGGCGTTGGGCGAGGCGTATAAGCACAGCATTCCCGCGGGCAAATTCCCCGCTTGTTTGCTGTATATCAACCTTGAACCGCGTCTTGCGGACGTCAACGTGCATCCCGCCAAAACGGAGGTGCGTTTCGCGGACGAACGCCCTGTTTTCCGCGCGGTATTCCATGCGGCAAAAGCCGCGCTGATGGGGTTGCCGCAAGCAACATCCGCAAGACCGACGCAAAGTATATCCGGCATTTCAAACGAAGCGATCGCGCAAAATATACACGGCTTTTCGGGCGAATTACCCGCGCAAAGCAGAACCGTTGCAATGGAAGCCGCCGACACCCTCAACGACCCCGCCGCGCTTTTTGCCGATGTCCTCCCGCCTGTGCGCGACGTCGTGCCGCTGATCAAACGCGCCGCGCCGCAAACCGTGCCGGTCATCGAACCGGAGCAGTTGCGAGAGACGCGCTACGCGGCGGCGCAGGACGATTTGCGGGTGCTGGGCGAGGTTTTTCAAACGTATTATTTGGCGCAGTGCGGCGACCGCTTGCTTTTAATCGACAAACATGCCGCGCATGAGCGCGTCATTTATGAACGCCTCAAGCGCGAGCATCAAGACAGCGCAAGCGTGCAGATGTTCCTTTCTCCCGTGCCGGTTGCGTGCTCACGCGCGGAAGCCGCGGCTTTGCTGGAGCATTTGGATTGGCTGGAACAGGCGGGCTTTTTGCTGGAATCGTTCGGCGAAGACGCGCTGATTGCGCGCGGTTGCCCATTGGTTTTGGCGGGGGAGGATATCGACGCGCTGTTGAGCGAAATTGCGGGCTACTTTTTGGAATCCCGTCAATCGACCGTAACAAAAGCGCTGGATTGGATTTTTCATTCGGCGGCATGCCGCGCGGCGGTGAAAGCGGGCGACCCGAACACGTCGCGGGAGCGCGAACATTTTGTGCGTCAATTGCTTGCCGCCCCGAACATCCGCCACTGTCCCCACGGACGCCCCGTGATGATTGAAATCCATCAAAAAGAATTGGAGAAACGTTTTGGGAGGCAGTGAGAAAATTCCATTGCTTGTGATTGCGGGACCGACCGCCTGCGGCAAAACCGCGCTCGGCATACAGATTGCAAAGGCGTTGCGCGGCGAGGTTGTGTCGGCGGATTCCATGCAGATCTATCGCGGTATGCCGATCGCCACGGCACAGCCGAGTTTGGAAGAAACGCGGGGTGTGCCGCATCATTTGATCGGCGTATTGGATCCGTCCCAACGCTGTTCTGCCGCGCGGTATTGCGCCATGGCGCACAACGCGATCCAAGATATCCACAAACGCGGCAATTTGCCCATTATGGTCGGCGGAACGGGGCTGTATATTGAATCCGTCGCGTGCGGACGGCGGTGGGCAAAATCCGAAACAGACGAAGCGGCGCGTGAAGCAATCCAAAAACGCATCGCGCAAGAGGGCGGAGAAACACTTTGGCGCGAATTACAGGCGATTGATCCGCAGGCGGCAAAACGCATTCATCCGCACGATGGCAAACGGCTTACACGCGCGTTGGAATTGGCGGGCCAGGGTATGACGATCACGGAGCAAAACGCGTTTTCGCACCCGCCAATTTTGCCTTACAGGGCAAAAATGCTGTTGATTTTACCGCGCGATCGGCAGATTTTATATGACCGCATCAATCGGCGCACGGAACGGATGCTCCAAAACGGATTGCTGGAAGAGGCGCGGACGTTGCGCGAACGCGGCGTATCGCAAACGGCGGCGCAAGCGATCGGGCATAAAGAACTCAACGCCTATTTTGCGGGCGAAGTGTCTTTGGATGAAGCGATTGAACGAATTCAGCGGGAGACAAGGCGCTACGCCAAACGGCAAATCAGTTGGTTTTCGCGCATGGCGCGCGAGTGGAACGAACACGCGGCGAACAGCTGTATCACATACGCAATGGAAAATCTGCGCGAAGACGAGGCGATTGCAACGGCAGGGGAGGCGACGGCGGATGAAAGCTAAGAATCAAAAAATCAAAGACGTGATCGAAACAATCACAGACGACGAAGTGTTGGAAAACGTTGAAACGACCATTTTGCAGTTTGCTTACAAACACATCTGGAAGTTTGCGATCGTCTTCATTTTGGTGCTGGCGGCGTGGGCGTGCGCGTTGGCGTATGACTACAGCATGGAGCACATCAGCGGCGTTAAAACCAAAGCGGCGGTGCGGGCGGCACAGGAAGTTACGCTGGAGGCACAGAGCTATTTTGTGCGCGACGAGTCGACGTTCCATATCAAAAACGGTCAATCTATCGTGCCGTTGCTGGAAAACGGCGCGCGCGTTTCAAAGAACGAAGAATACGCTTTTGTTTTCGCGAACGAAGCGGACGCGCAGAATCTGCTGAAATTGCAACGCTTGGAACACCGTTTGGATTGGCTGCGCGAGAGCAACGACAATGTGAACTACCACGTTGTGGATGTGGCACAATTGCACGGGCAGGTTGCCGAAACCTTTTCGGCGTTCTTGGGGCAGTTGGATGAAACCAATTTTGAGAGCACCATCGATGCCCGCGATACATTTTTGAACTACGCAACCACGCTGGAGGTCGCGCTCAACGGCAAAATGGATTTGTCGGAGGAAATTGCGGCGGCGGAACGGGAATTGCGCGAGTTGCGCAATGCGGGCGCGTCCGCAACCGACCGTCTCACCGCGCCGGAAGCCGGCAACTATTTCAACAGCGCGGACGGTCTTGAAAGTGTCCTGACACCCGAGGCAATATTGCCGCAATCAAAAAACGGTGCGCTGACACCCGAAAAATGGAACGCGCTCATCCAAACGCCTGCCGCCGGCGACGCAAAATCAAAAATCGTGCGCGGATTCACATGGTATGCCGTCGTCGTCCTGCCGCGGGATGAGGCGCAACAATTGCTGGCGGGCACGGTCTATAAAGTGCGTTTTCCGCTCGAAACCGCGTCGGAGTTCCAAATGAAAGTGCTGAGCGTCCAGGGGGGAAAAGATGATCAGGCGGCTGTCGTGTTTGTTTGCACCGAGCAGAACGACGCAATCTACCAATTGCGCACCGCGAAAATATCAATTGTAACGGGCGTCTTCGAGGGTTTGGAGATACCGTCGAGCGCACTGCGGACGCTGGAAAAAACAGATGGTTTGCAGCGTCGGAGTTATCGGGGTGTTTATGTGCTTTCCGGTTCAAAAGTGATCCCCAAGGAAGTGCGTGTGCTGTATCAAACGGGCGAAAAAACCATTGTCGCCCACGAACAGACACCCGAAGTGCAGAGTTTGCCGGGCGATCGGGTGACGGTGAGCGGTCAGATCGCGTCCGTAGTGGACAAAAAGCCCGGCACGCTTACCGTCGTCGGCAAGAATTTGTCGATCCTTGCCGAAAACACCAAATACAAACCCGCCGTCAAGGCGCGTGAAGAAGATGAAGAAGATGCTCCCGCGTTTGTGACCGTTACGACCGCCCGCGCAAACGTGTGCGACGAAATCAACATCAGCGGCGACGATATGCAATGGCGCGAAGAGGACGGCAATCTTGTAATCACAGGTGCTGGCTTCGCATATCGCGAAGTGCTTGGCACAATCTTAAAAATGTATGATCCGGTCATATACGAAGGGAGGATACCGATCAATGCCGTGCAATGAGGCTTTTTCGGAACGTTGCGCACAAGTGCGCGCGCAATACGCGCGTGTGCTGGAGCAAGTGCAAACCGCGGCAATTCGCGCGGGGCGGCATGAGGACGACGTGCGTCTGATGGCGGTGAGCAAAACCGTGGACGAGCCGCTGATGCTTGCGGCAATGGAGGCGGGCGCAACGCTTTTCGGCGAAAACAAAGTGCAGGAGCTGGTGCGCAAACGCCCGCAATTTCCCGCCGAAACCTGCGAGATCCACCTGATCGGGCATTTGCAATCCAACAAAGCCACAAAAGCGGTCGAGACAGCCGATTTGATTCAATCCGTCGACTCACTGAAGCTTGCAAAGGAGCTTTCGCGCGTTTGTGCGATAAAGCATTGCGCGATCGACGTGCTTTTAGAGGTCAACATCGGGCGCGACGCCGCAAAATTCGGTTTCATGCCCGAGGAACTGCCCGAAGCGGCAGCGGAGATTTCCCAGTTAGAGGGAATTGTGACACGCGGGTTGATGTGTGTGCCGCCGTTTTGTGTTAATTCTTCACAAACCGCAAAGTTTTTTTTGAATATGTACCATCTCTTCCTTGACAACAGCACCAAAAAAATGGATAATAGATGCATGGGTACTTTGCCGTGGGATATCCTATCTATGGGAATGTCTGGAGATTACGAAGCGGCGGTCGCCGAGGGCGCGACAATCGTGCGTGTTGGAACGGCAATTTTCGGAAGCAGAGTTTAGCGATGTGGAGGGTTATCATGGGTAGTGGGATTTTGAAAAAGATATTCACAGGCGGCGGGACACCGCACGATATTTACGATCTTCCCGAAGAAGACGAGGAAGAGAAAAAAGAGGATGTTTCGCCGATCACGACACCGTTGACGCGCCCGACGCTTGCGTCGGTTGCGGCGGCCGAAAAAGTGTTGCCGTTTTCAGCAACCTTGCCGCGCGAACCGGCGGGGCATACCGCGGAGTTCAAAGTGCCGGTTATCCCCGCGCCCCCGGCCGCCCCCGCGCCGAGCGCGAGCGTTTCGACAGCAAGCACCGCATTTTTTAGCCGCACAGGAGGAGCAACTATGGATCAAATCAAAAATCAAGCGGGCGATTCCCACATCGTCGTCGCTTCCGTAACTGAATTTGAGATGAGCCGCGACGTTGCGTCGCAACTCATCGGCGGCAAAGTTGTGTTGCTCAATTTGGAGGAGTGCGCGAAAGATATTTCGGGGCGCGTGCTGGATTTTATCGGCGGTGTCGCCTTTGCCTGCGATGCCAACATCACCCGCGCGGCGGGGCGTGTGTTTGTGCTTGCTCCCCATGGCTGCAAAACGGACGGCGAATATTTTGACGACACCGCCATTTCGCCCGATCCGAGCGGTATCCGTTATTGATATTCGGCCGCGCCGAAGATTTTTTTGGGCATGCTAGTTGTGTCCGAAGCTCAAACAGAAGGGATTTTTGCCCATGTTAACATCTGAACAAATCCGTAACCACACTTTCAAAAGCGCCGGAAAAGGCTTGCTCAAAAGCGAGGATGTGGATGCGTTTTTAGAAGAAGCCGCCGCCGCGCTTGAATCCCAGCAGGCGAGCAACGCAGAGCTTCAGCAAAGCAACGCCGAACTATACCAACGCGTGGAGGCATTGGCCGGCGCGTTGAATCAGTTGCGTTCGGAGCGGGAATTGATCCCCAAAACCATGATTTTGGCGCAAAAGACGGCGGAGGAGCTTTCACTGCAAGCGCAGGAAGAAAGCGACCGTCTGCGCCGCGAAGCGCAAACACAGGCTGAACATCTCGGCAGGACTTCGCGGGAGGAAGCGTCTGCGCTGGTTGCCAACGCGACCTCCGAAGCCGAAAAAATCTTGCGTGAAGCGCAGGGGCAAGCGGAACTTGCGCTCAGCCGGGCTCGTGCCAAGGCGGATGCCCTATTGGAAGAAGCCGGCGGCAAAGCCGAAAAAGAGCGTGTGCGCCTTGCCGTTTTGATAGAGCAGGAACAGGGCGAGCTGTTGCGCATGCAACGCGAAACCGACAAATTTCGCACGATGCTGTTGGGGCTTTATGCCCAGCAAATCGGCGTGATTGAGAGTTTGCCGAAAGCGGATTTGCCCAAGGAGGAACCTCAGCCAGTCCCAGTCCGGCCGAAGCCGATCCCGCCGGCGGTGCCCGAGACACCGCCCGTTGTTCCGCCAGTGGACGAGCCCTTGCCGCCCATCGCGCCGCTGACCGTCGTGATGCCGCCAAACGGCGCGAGATTCCGTGATTCGCAGTATGAGTTGGACGAGCTGGAAGCGGTATCGCGCGAATTGGAAGATGAAAGCGGGTTTCATTTAAACTGATGGATGATCTTTTTATTTGCGGAACAAAACGGCGCGCGCCTGTTTTTCAGCGGATTGTTTCGCTTGCGGCGGCGGCGGTTTTGCTTGCGGCGCAGTTTGTTTTCAGAACACTTGCGCAAACGTATTTGATGCCGGCGCAAACGGTTCCGGTTCTGCGTGGCGTTTTGCGGTTCCACTATGTCGAAAACACGGGTGTCGCTTTCGGTCGTTTCGGTGAAAATCCGGCGTTCATGTGGGCGGTGACGGGCTTTACGGGATTGATATTGTTGTTTTTGCTGGTCGCGATGTGTTTAGGGCGCGTCCGCAGGGGGTTGCCGACGCTATTTATCACGCTGATCATGGCGGGCGGTATTGGTATTTTTGCCGAACGGTTCGCCGAACATTATGTTGTGGATTATTTTGAGTTTTTGTTCGTCAACTTCGCGATTTTCAATTTTGCCGATTGCTTGATCAGTTTGGGCGCGTTCGGTTTGTTGATTTGGATGCTGGCGGGTATGCGCACGCAAAAGAGGGAACCCAATGCCTGAACCATTTTTTGCTGTTCCGGAGGAATACGATGGCATGCGTTTGGATAAGGCGCTGGGGTTGCTCATGGGGCAATCGCGCAGTTTTGCGCAGGGCGCGGTCAAAAGCGGCGCGGTGTTGCTCAACGGCAGGCTTGCGCAAAAATCCGCAGTTCTGAAAGCGAACGATCAAATCATTTGCACATGCGCGCCGCCGTCCGAAATCATCGCGAAGCCAGAAAACATCCCGCTGGACGTGCGCTACGAAGACGGCGACATGCTGATTGTCAACAAGCCGCAGGGCATGGTGGCGCATCCGGCGCCGGGCAATTGGGAGCATACGCTGGTGAACGCTCTGCTTTGGCATTGCGATGGGCAGCTGTCAGGCATCAACGGTGTGTCGCGCCCCGGAATTCTGCACCGCATTGACAAAGACACGAGCGGATTGCTTGCGGTGGCGAAGAACGATTTGGCGCATCAGCGTTTGTCGGCGCAAATACAGGCGCACACGTTTTTGCGGGAATATGAGGCGGTTGTGCACGGAACGCTGAAAGAGGCGCGGGGCACGGTGGACGCCCCAATCGGGCGTTGCGCAAATGACCGCAAGCGCATGTGCGTCACGCAACACAACGGCAAACCCGCCCGCACACACTATGAGCTGATTGCGCAGGGGGAGCATTTTGCCCACGTGCGTTTGCGGCTTGAAACGGGACGCACACACCAAATCCGTGTGCATATGGCGAGTTTGGGGCATCCTGTGGTCGGCGATCCGCTCTATAGCGCGTATCCGCCGATCAAATCTTTGCGCGGGCAATGTCTCCACGCAGGCAAAATCGGCTTCGAGCATCCGCGTTCGGGCGCGTTTTTCGTGGTCGAGGCGGAACTTCCAAGCTATTTCAGCGCGTTTTGCGCAAAACATATTCCAAAATATGACGAAAGGGGAACATGATGAGTCTTACGAAACAAGAACTGCAAAAAATCGCGTGCAATGTGCGCCTTGGCGTAATCGAGGGCGTCTATCACGCAAAATCGGGGCATCCGGGCGGATCGCTTTCAGCGGCCGATATCCTGACATACCTTTATTTTGTGCAGATGAACGTCGATCCGCAAAATCCAAAGATGGAGGATCGCGACAGATTCGTGCTGTCCAAAGGGCATGTCGCCCCCGCGCTTTACGCCGTATTGGCGCACCGCGGCTTTTTTGGCGTTGATCAATTGCAAACCCTGCGCAAAAACGGTTCGATGCTGCAAGGGCATCCCAGCATGAAGCTCACGCCCGGTGTCGACATGAGCACGGGATCGCTCGGGCAGGGGATTTCGGTCGCCGTCGGCATGGCGTTGGGCGCGAAAATTGCGGGCAAGAGCAACTATACCTACGCGCTGTTGGGCGACGGCGAATTGCAGGAAGGTCAGGTTTGGGAGGCCGCCATGTTTGCCGCCGCCAAGGGACTTGACCATCTGATTGCCGTTGTGGACAACAACAACCTGCAAATCGACGGCACGGTTGAGGAAGTCAATTCGCCCTATCCGATCGGCGAAAAATTTGCGGCGTTCGGTTGGCGTTTGATCGAAATTGACGCGCACGACTTTGACCAAATCGCGGAAGCGTTCACGCAAGCGACGGGCGGCATGGGGAAACCTACGGTGATTGTCGCCAAAAGCGTGAAGGGCAAGGGCGTTTCGTTCATGGAAAACAAAGCCGCATGGCACGGCACCGCGCCGAACACGGAACAATACGCTGAGGCGGTGCGGGAATTGCAAGAGCGGCTTGCGGCAATTGAGGAGGGCGCGGCATGAGTGAAATAAAAAAAACGGCGACCCGTGATGCCTATGGGCAGGCATTGGTGGATATGGGTGCGCAAGACCCGAAATTGATTGTGCTTGATGCCGACTTGGCGGCGGCGACCAAAACGGGGATGTTCAAAAAAGCATGCCCCGAACGCTTTTTTGATGTCGGCATTGCGGAATGCAACCTCATGGGCGTTGCGGCGGGGCTTGCAACCATGGGATTCACGGTGTTTGCCAGCAGTTTTGCCATGTTCGCCGCGGGGCGGGCGTTTGAACAGGTGCGCAACTCCATCGGTTATCCGCATCTTCCCGTTAAGATCGGCGCGACCCACGCGGGTATTTCTGTGGGCGAGGACGGCGCGAGCCACCAATGCTGCGAGGATATCGCTCTCATGCGCACAATCCCGGGCATGACGATCATCAATCCCGCCGACGGTCCTGAAGCATACCAAGCAGTGATGGCGGCGGCGAAGCTGGACGGACCCGTTTATCTGCGTTTTGGACGATTGGCGGTGCCGCACATTTTCGGCGACAGCTATAAGTTCGAGTTGGGCAGAGCCGTGCAACTGCGCGAGGGCGGAGATGTGACGATCGCCGCAACGGGATTAATGGTCAACGAAGCGTTGATTGCCGCCGAACTTTTGGCGGACGAGGGCATTCATGCCCGTGTGCTGAATTTCCACACAATCAAACCGCTTGACGGCGCGTCGCTTTCGCTGGCTGCCGCGCAAACGGGCGCGATCGTGACGGCGGAGGAGCATAGCGTCATCGGTGGATTCGGCGCGGCGGTTGCGGAATATTTGAGTGAAACGATGCCTGTTCCTGTTTTGCGCGTGGGCGTGGAAGACGTTTTCGGCGCGTCGGGACCTGCCGCCGAGATGTTACGCGTATATGGTTTGGATGCGGCGCACATCGCCGCAAAAGCCCGGCAAGCCATTGCGTTGCGATAGTTCATTACAGCTATGTCAATTGAGCAATCATAAGACAAAAGGGGAGTGGTTGTGTGAAAATGCAGTTCAAAAAATTGCTGGTGATTTTGGCGGCGATGCTGGTGCTTGCCGTAACAATCATTCTCCTGATCGTCAATCTGGCCGCGCCGAAAGTGACGGACGATTTTGCCGTTGTCTACTCCAAAGGCGGGCAGCTGCTACTGCAAAGTCAGTACGATACCGTGCCGCTCAAGGCGAAAGAATCCAAAAACCAAATCTTTTTGCCCGAAAGCAGTCTGTTGTTCTATGATGCCGTTTTGGAGGACGGCCTGGCGTTGTTCGTGTGCGATTTAAGCAATTCCAAAAGCCGCGCGAAAGGCGGGGAACAAATCGCCGCCGATGTGCTGGAAAATTGGACCGCCGCAAAGGACGGCATGGCGGTTTATGTTGCGCCGAAAGGCAACAAACTAATGTCGTATCATCCAAAAAACAAAAAATCGACCGCAATCAGCGATGGCATCGAAACGCTCTTTGCCGCGCCGATGCACGAGGTGTTCTTTTTCACAAAGCGCGAGGGCGAAAATCGTATGCTCTTCCGCGCACAGCACGGCGCGACGCCTCAAAGGCTTGCGACAGGTGTTGAAAATCCTCATTTTTATGCGGATACAGACGAATCTGTGTTGTTGTTCCTGAGCAAAACGACGGACGGCGGACAGACGACGCTCTGCGCGCTGCCATCCGTTGGTGGCGTGACGACCATCACAAACGAGATCGGCGATGTTTTTTACGACGATTACAAAGTGGGCGGCAACCTCTATTTTTTGCAGAACGGGCAGGAAATCACAGGCGTGCAGGTTTTGGTGGAAGATCCCCAAGAAACCGCCGACGCACTGCTGAAAGAGCCGAAACGAAGCAACTATTTGAACAATTGGCTGGGTTCGATCCTCGGAGACCGTTCATATGAGCGTGATGTGGAGGCCTACAAAGAAAAACTGGAGCGCGACACGCTACGCGCCGAGGTCAAACGGGTGTTGCAGGAATTGCCCAACAACGTTTCGCAAAAAGATCTTTACGCGTTCGACGGCACAACTGCCAAGCGCATTGCCGTCGGCGTAACAAAAGACAGCATCATCGCGCTGCGTGCGGAGGGTGCGGCGAGTGTCCTTTATCAAAAACAGCGCGTTGCGGCAAGCGGTAATACAAAAACCATCACGCTCGACACGCTAATGCTCCTTTACCACAGCGGCGGCGCGGAAGGCGTGGCAAAACATCTGAGCGAGTTGGCAAGCGAAAGCATCATTGCGGCAGGGTACTTTATCGCGCAGGATACGCCATCGGGTGTGCAGGAAATCCAGTTCGCCCAAGAGGGTCGAGGCGAGGATTGGACGGTTGTGTTCGCGCAATCGCCGAATCAATTGCTCTATCTTGAACCTGACGTTGCGGACGGCAAGCATACGCTCTATGCTTATGATCTGCTCGAATACGGCGTTTCGGAACGCAAGATGATCGACAGCGGCGTGACGCAACTCTCGCAAGCCAAGCAGGGCGCGTATTACCGCAAGGTGGAGGCGGGCGGTACGGTCGGCAGTTTGTATTTTTTCGACGGCAGTCAATCGCAAAAAATCGCGCATGATGTCCACGCGTTCTTTTTTGCGGGGGACGGTGGGCAGATCGTTGCGATCAACGCTGTCAAAGATCAGCACGGCGGCGTGTATGTTTCCCAAGGCGGCGCAAGCTGGATGGCAAGTGAATCGGCAAAAATCGACAGCATTCGCAGCAATGGTGAAGCGGTCGCTTTTTTGGGGGATTGGAAAAACGGCAGTGGATCGCTGTATATCATCGAAGAGGGCAAAAACGCCAAATTGCTTGACGAGCAGGTGACGAGTTTGTATGCGCTGAAGTGAGTGAAAAATAGATAGATGAATAAAACAAAACAGGGGGGATATTTTGCAACGCAAGAATGGCGACTATTTTCGCACGGTTCGTTTTGGCGGTTTCCACAAAACGGATGTGATGCAGTATATCGAAACCCTCGAAACGCGTCTGCATGCCCAACAGCAACAGACGCAGGTGTTGGGCGACACGGCGCACGACATGCGCGCGCAATGGTTACGGGCGTTGCGCGAAGTGCGTGTGCTCCGCAGGCGCGTGTCTCAGCAACGGGAGTTTCGCCAGCAGCTGCAGGAGTTCCAACAGCAATTGCTGGCGGCACAGGCGCTGACGGACGAAATCGAACGCGAAAACGTCCATCTGCGCAAGCGCATCCGCCTGCTGGAAGAGCCGCTCCCGCCCGAACAGGAGGGCATGCCGTTGGAACAACTGACGTTCAAGCTTTTTTTGGACGATCTGGATGAAGATCCGTTGGATTTGACGCCGTTGCTGGAGTCAAATCCCCATACATAAGCGAGGTGTGCTGTGCGCGAGATTGATTTGGGGAATATCAGGAACGAAGCGAAGACGCTGCGCGCGGGCGACCGCGTGACACTCACGGGGATACTCCACACCGCCCGTGACGCGGCGCACAAACGCGTGTGCGCCTTGCTTGCGGCGGGCGAGCCTTTGCCGTTTGCGCTCGGCGGCGCGGTTGTGTATTACGCGGGGCCGACACCGACCAAACCGGGGCATGTGATCGGCAGTTGCGGCCCGACGACATCGGGGCGCATGGACTCCTACACACCCGCGCTTTTGGCGCGAGGGCTTGCCGCAATGGTTGGCAAGGGCGAACGCAGCGCGGCGGTTTGCGCATCGATTGTCGAACATGCCGCGCCCTATTTTTGCGCCGTCGGCGGCGCGGGTGCGCTTGCGGCGCGGTGCGTGGAATCCTGCGAGGAAATTGCTTTTGCAGATTTGGGTTGCGAAAGCGTCAAACGGCTGGTAGTGCGCCAATTTCCCGTGATACTTGCAATTGATATCTATGGCGGCAATCTGTTTGCTCGTCAGGAAAAATGAAAGGGGGATTTATGCTTTGACTTTTGCAGCGTTTTTGTCGTCGCTTGCCACGAATCCCGTGCTTTTTGTGACGGTTTTGCTCACTTTGGGCGTTGTGTTCGTCAACGGATGGACGGACGCGCCAAACGCGATCGCGACTTGCGTTTCCACGCGCAGTCTGGGTGCGCGTCCCGCAATCCTGATGGCGGCGGTGTGCAATTTTTTGGGCATTTTGGTTATGACATCCATCAACGCGACCGTGGCGCAGACGATCTACAATATGGTTGATTTCGGCGAAAACACGCAGGATGCCGTGACCGCACTCTGTGCGGCAATGGCGGCGATTGTGCTTTGGGCGGTTGCGGCGTGGTTTTTTGGGATTCCCACCAGTGAGAGCCACGCGCTGATTGCGGGTTTGACCGGCGCGGCAATCGCAATCCAGCACGGATTTGACGGG
>JAITDE010000044.1 GCA_031282735.1 Oscillospiraceae bacterium
TATCGCCGCCGCGCCCGAACCGGATCGTTGGGTCGTCGCCCAGTGGGACGGCAACGCGCGTGATTTCTATGTTGGCATGCTGACCATCACGACGGGCAAAAAAGCGAGTGTTTTGGCGACCATCACCCAATGGTTTCAAAAGAATCGCGTCAATTTGGCGTCGCTGAACATGGCGCAATTGGACGAGGATCACAATATCCGCACCATTTCGGCGGCGGTCGCCGTGCGCGGGCGGGAACATCTCAACAAAATCATGCACGAACTGCGCAAAATTGACGGTGTGATTCGTGTTGAAGAGAGTTAACGTCCTGTTGTTTCTTCAAGCAGGGCGCGGAAGAGGCTCATGTGCATCTGTTCGTCAATTAAGATGCGGCGCAGAATGTTTTGCACGGATTCGTCCTTGATTTCGTTGAGTTGCTTTTCATAAACCGCGATGGAGGCGCGTTCCAGCGCGATGGCGTTTTGGAGCATCACTTTGGTGTTTGCGGCATAGGGCAGGCGGGACGGCGACCAGTAGCGCATTTTTGTTGATTGCGGTTGCGGCGAGACTTCCCACAGGCGGGGATCCGCGCCCAGCGCGAACGCCAATTCGAGGAATATCTCCAAATGCTTACGTTCGGTGTTGCGGATTTGCTGAAAAGCGGGCGACAGCAGTTCGTCGCCGCGCGTAATCACGGCGTCGTATTCATACAATGCGTAGGACGACATTTCCGAAACCATGCCGCCGCAGTCGTTCAAAATCATCCGTGCGTATGTTTGGTTTTTTTTGGGTGAACCGATCTCGGGGTAAGAAAAATCGGCAATAAAATCTGACAAGTCCATGTTTTGCGTCATTCCTTTCCGTACAAACGTGCATGCAACATGATATGACGCGGCGCGGCGGAATATGAACGCAAAATGCCGGTCAAAACCGCGCGGCGCGTGTGCGCGTGTGCAAATTGCATAACTTGCGCGTATACTGGAGCAGAAAGGTGGAATCTGTGTGTTTTACAAACTTAAAGAAGACATTGCGGCTGTGCGTGAGCGCGATCCCGCCGCGCGTTCGTTTCTCGAAATTATGTTGCTTTATCCGGGATTGCGGGCTGTGCGGATGCATCGCCGCGCCCATTGGTTTTACATGCACAATATGCGCTTCTTGGCACGATGGATCAGCCAGCGCACCGTGCGCAAAACAGGAATCGAAATTCATCCGGGCGCAACGCTTGGGCGCAGGCTCTTTATTGATCACGGCACGGGCGTGGTGATCGGCGAAACGACCGAAATCGGCGATGATGTGACAATTTATCAAGGCGTCACATTGGGCGGCACAGGCAAAGACACCGGCAAACGTCACCCGACCGTCGGCAACGGCGTGATGATTGGCGCGGGCGCGAAGCTGTTAGGTCCGTTCAAAGTGGGCGACCGCGCAAAAATTGCCGCGGGCGCGTTGGTTTTGCGGGCAATTCCTCCCGACAGCACTGCCGTCGGCGTGCCCGCGCGTGTCGTTCGGCGCAATGGGCGGCGCATTGAACCGTTTGACCAAATGAATATCCCCGACCCTGTTCAGCACGAAATTTGCCAATTGCAGCGCCGCGTCCATCGCATGGAGCGCGAAATTGCCGTGGTGTCGTCGGAGCTTCACGAGGGCGGCACGGGAATTTGAGATAATTGACAATGGATTTTGTGAAAAAAAACGCAAATTGTAAATTTTCTGTGATATCTTTGCTTTTTACGCGATATTGTTGTATAATACGTATAGCTTCATGAGGGAGGCATTGTTATGAAATTGAAAAAGCTCATCACAGGCGCGGGTCTTCTGGCAGGCGCATACGCCGTTGGAAATTCCATTGGAAAAGCCGCCAAAGAACGGCGGATCGAAGAAATACCCGTTACAATGGCACAGGTGACGCAACTGGCAAAATGCAATTTGCCGCTGGATGAACCATATGACAACGGCGCGGCACGTACGCCGCCCATGGGATGGTCAAGTTGGAACACTTTCCGCAACCGCATCAACGAGACGTTGCTCTTGGAAGTCGCCGACGCAATGGATCGGTCCGGGCTTCGCGCGGCGGGATATCAATACTTGAACATTGACGATTGCTGGCAGTCTTCCCAGCGCGACGCGAACGGACGCTTGCAAAGTGATTTTGTTACATTCCCGAGCGGCATACCCGCGTTGGTGCGGCAGGTTAACGCCCGAGGGCTGAAGCTTGGCATTTACTCCTCAAACGGCACGCTCACGTGCGAGGATTTGCCCGCAAGCCTTGGGAACGAGGATGTCGACGCGAGGACGTTCGCCGAGTGGGGTATTGAGTATTTCAAATATGATTTTTGCCACAATAAAACCATACCGATGCGCGCCCCTTGCATCGAGCAGATCACCGTCAGCCCCATCGGCACAGGCGAGGAGGCCGTATACGGCGTTGACGACGCAACGCTTGCGGACGGCGCGGTGATTGTGGAAGACGATAAACTGGAAACGGGACGCTACATTGCGGGGCTTTCGTTCGGCGGCGGAAGCGTGACGTTTGAACACGTGGATGTGCCCGAGGATGGCATGTATGTGCTGACGCTGTGCATCCGCAAAAAGAGTTTTTCAAATAAATTTGCCGTGATCGAGGTCAACGGCGCGTTCGCGACCGACACCGTCCTTCCGCCAACCTTTGCCATGACCAAGGAGGGGCGGCACCAGGTGATGATCAACTTGCGCAGGGGCGCGAACAGCATCAAAATTTACAATCCAATTGCTTCTTTGTTTGATTCCGCGGCATATCAATACACAAAAATGGGGCTTGCCCTGCGCGACGCGGCGAAGCAATACGCGGAAGACGCGGGCGTACCCGAAAAGAAAATTGTATACTCCGTTTGCGAGTGGGGTCTGCATCGCCCGTGGCAGTGGGGCAGGGCAGTCGGCAACCTCTGGCGCACGACGCTGGATATCAAGCCGTTTTGGGCATCGATTTTGGCGATTTACGAAATCAACGTGCATTTGCACCGCCACGCGGGTCCGGGCGGTTGGAACGATCCCGACATGCTGGAAGTCGGCAACGGCGCGTTGAGCTACGAAGAAAACAAGGCGCATTTTTCGCTGTGGTGCATGATGGCCGCGCCTTTGATTTTGGGCAACGACGTGCGCCGTTTTATCCGTGAGGACGGCACACCCGACACAGAGAATGAGGCTTATCAGATTGTGACAAACGCCGATTTGATTGCCATTGACCAAGATCCGTTGGGTGCGCAGTGCCGCCGCATTTCCACAACGGGCATGCAGGATATCCTGGTCAAACCGCTCGAAAACGGCAGCGCGGCGGTTTGTTTCTTCAACAAGGCGGCGGAATCCCGCGCTTTTTCGTTGCGCATGAACGCCATTGCCGCCAAAGAGTTCATCTCGCTGCCGTTCGCGGAGCGTTACGAGGCGACGGAACTTTGGAGCAAGCACAGTGAGACAATCGGGGATGAACTGACCGCGACCGTATCACCCCACGGCGTGAAAGTTTTCCGCATTCAAGCGCTTGTATAAATATAAAAAAAAGAAAGCAATCGAAAAATCCAATCGGCAAAAACCAACCGCATAATCACGCGCCGATTTTCATAGATTGTGCAAGACAATCAATTTGAAAGCGAGTGATTCCTATGCAATGCTGTATCACAGAATTGCGCAGCAAAGATGTGATCAACAAGCGCACCGGAGCGCGTTTGGGCAATGTCGTGGATTGCCAAGTGGATACCTGCACGGGTTGCCTTGTGGCGCTGGTGGTCGTCGGACGTCCGAGAGTGATGGGCTTTTTTCAGCGTGAGGAATATTTTGTGCGCTGGGAAGATATCGAAGTGATCGGCGACGACATCATCTTGGTTAACTACACGCACAATGCCGCCGAACCGCGCAGACGCGGCACGACGGTGGAAGGTTTTTTTCGATGAACACTTGCCGCACGTTAGACACTTAGATATTAGACGCGGGATGTTACAGCTTCGTGTCGTCCGCAGTCTTTTTTGCGCGGACGACGTTGCTCCTGTCGGCGATTGCGGCGTTGGTTTTGGGATCGCGCCGCTCAATTGAGATTGGTTTTTTCTTTTTCTCCGGATTCCCTTTGGATATCTTCTTTTTTTGCAAATTGCTTCCCCCCTGTTTGGGCTTATTATTGGACAAGCTATGCCGGATTATGCGAGGATGATGAATTGAGGTGAGCGCATGACGAGTTTTTTTGATGGCAAACGCGCGCTGGTGGTTATCAACCCAACCGCCGGCAAACATACGGCACAACCGCATCTGTTCAACCTGACCACGCTGTTCAATATCAGCGGATTGGAAACCACAGTTTTTACCACGCGCGGACGCGGCGACGCGACCGAAATTGTTCGCCGCAGGGGCGAGGATTTTGACATCGTTGTCTGCCGCGGCGGCGACGGCACGTTCAACGAGACCATCAACGGCGCAATGTTTTTGCAAAAAAAGCCGCTGATCGGCTATATTCCCGCAGGATCGACCAACGATTTGGCGCGTACGTTGCGAATCCCGAAGGATAACCGCGAGGCAATTGAGATCATCCTCAATGGGCAGGCACTCTGGAACGACTTGGGTACGCTCAACGGCGGCACTTATTTTGCCTACACGGCGTCGTTTGGCGCGTTCACGGAGTGTTCCTACGACACGCCGCAAAAGCTCAAAAATCGATTGGGGCATATGGCATATTTGATCCAAGCGGCGCGTTCCGCGCGCGACATCCATCCAATCCACGCGCGTGTTCAAACAGCCGAGGGTTACGAAACAGAGGGAGACTTTGTGTTCGGCGCGGTGAGCAACAGCACTTCGTTGGCGGGCATGGTCAAACTCAACCGCAAGGACGTGGGTCTAAACGATGGGCTGTTCGAGCTTTTGCTGGTGCGCTATCCGCAAAACGCCGGCGCTTGGGGTTCTCGCATCGGCGAAATCCTCCTGCGCAGTTACAGCGGCGAGGAACTGATGCTCCTTCACACGCGCCATGTGGAGTTTCAATTCACCGACATGATCCCGTGGACGCTCGACGGTGAGTACGGCGGCACGCATGACGCGGTAGTTGTGGAAAACATACACAACGCGGTGCGCATATTCAGACGATGATCTTTGATTGATTCGGATCCAATTCGTGCAGTCAGCGCAATCCAAGCAAAAAAATCTATTGAGAACAACGGCTTGCGTCGAAGCGGGTCGTTTTTCCTGTTTGTTTTCGTCATAACAACCAAATATTACGCCGTCAATTTGACAAACACGACAAAGTATTTTTTGCACATTGACTTTTTTGATCAAATGGTGTATGGTTAGTATGTAGGCTAGTGTAACTGTGGGTTTGCGTGAACGTTTTTTTTGAGGCAAATGGCAGTGGGTTGATTTATGAAAGCAAAATGGAGGTTGAATTGCATGCGTAAAAAAGCAAGAAGGGGACTCGGCTTTGCTCTTGCGGTTCTCATGGCGTTCTCAGTTATGTCGGCGGGGTTTGCCACAATGGCATCGGCTGAAAAAACAGTTGACACCACGGATTTTACTCCTGTTGTGTCGCGCAAGGTGGCTGACCCGCCCAAGGTGGATATCACCATCAAGCCGTGGATCGACATGGTGGACATCGGCGGCTATGCCCCGGGAACTCATATCAAACGGCAAGAGGATTTTCTGTCCTTTAAGCTCGCGAACACCGAGACGCAAACCCTCATACCGGCGAGTGTGAGTATCGATTACGCGTCGATGGACGAGTCGCACATGGTCAGCGCGAACTTGCTTGCTCCATCACATCCGAATAACGACCCGAATCACTTTGTGTGGACGCTGGACAGCGGCACTGCGACCATTGGCGACATTATCAAGTTCACCATTTCATACACGACGACGCTTCCGAACGATCCGAACTATACGCGCTATTTCTGGTCGAGCAGCGTCTACACCCGTTGCGAAGCCCGCAACGGCGAGGCGTTTGTTATTGTGGCGTTGGATAAGTTGGCAAAAATTTCGCCGTCGCAGTATCTTTGGTACAACGGCATGATGTGGCTTGGCGGCACGTTCGGCACGATGGATATTGGCGGCGGCAAGCAACTGAGTTTTACCAGTTCAACAGCGGACGATAAACGTGGCTCTCTTGCGTTCGGTGCTTTCCCGAATATCAGCGGCGGGAAGAAAGCGGAAGAAATCTTCAGGGATTTTACAGACATTTGGGGCGGTACAAGACTGGAAGGTTCGTCCGACAATCAGCCGCTCTTCACAGTGGAGGGTAGCAACAAGGTTGAGTACAATGGTTACACCCTCCGCGCGGTGGAGTATTGGGATGCGAATGACTGGCGTGTCGCAGGAAATGATGGATTTGAAGATCTTCCTGAATTGCGCACTTGGACAGGTGCTTATACGCCAGAGGGGCATTATTACTACGACCAGTCGCAGAAGTTTTCTACAATCCCGCTGTCGTTGAATGTGAACTCAAGCGGCGACGGTGAGGACATTGGAACGAAAGCGGCACAATATGACGGTGGAAATCCGCCGATTGTCGTAACGCGCGTGGGAGCGTCCTCGAATATGGCATCAGACTATATGATTGGCGTGAATGACACTATTGGATTAACAGGTAGCACAAAATTCAAAGTGACTGCCGGAACCGAAAAACAGCCAAACGACAGCTATGTGACGTTTCAAATAAACAGGAAACACAAGGTGAAGTATCAAGGTATAGCGTGTGTAGATTACACCGTTTATTTTGACGGTGATAGTGGTCGCAACCCCGTTGAAAAACTGAACCTCACCATTCACTTTTATAACAAGGAGGCTTTGCGCGATGCCGTGGAGGCCGTGCAGGCACTCAACATACAGGAAAATTGGTATCTCGACGTGGAACGCGGCGCGATTGTGGACGGCTACGGCGCGATCGGCGTGCAGTCCAACGCGAGGTATGCCAACTATACGCCGTATTCCGAGTTTGAAGCGGCATACGCGAACGCGATGACCGTGCTGAACTATCCCGAAATTGCCTCTCAGGCTATCATTGACCAAGCGACGAGTTCGCTTCTTGCGGCGGTGCCGGAAGATATCATTGCTAGCAAAGATTATGGTTTTTACCAATTCGACGAAACAGTGAACACGCGCGGACAGTTGCTTTATAAGCCTGCGGATTATGTCGGCGTTGATATGTGGCTTGAAAAAGTACCCGATGAATATTATTCGGCGGGTCAATTGAACAAATATTATTGGTATGATGAAGATTTCAAAAGACTTGACGATGCGGTTAAAGATATTGCGTTCGATCGCTTAGAGCCGAAGACGTTCGATGGTCAAACGGCGGGCGGACCGTTGGATATCCGCTTCACCAAAGTGCTGGGCGAAATGCGCGTTAACCTCAAACGCGCGCTCGACGGTTTGAAATACCGCTCATATCCGGTTAACTTCCACGGTTATTCCACCGTGCCAAGCATACAGACGAAAGATGTGCAAATCAAACAGCCGATCGTTCCGCCGGAGGAAAACCCGACATACAAAGATCATATCTTTGAAGGTTGGGCGGAGGATATCAACGGTAACCACACATACGACGAGGACGTCGACCGCGTGATGCACGAATGGGATTGGGAAAGCGAGAAGATGTTAGTCGGCACGAGCATCATCAATTATAGATCGGTGAATTATGTTCCGATTTGGCGTCCGAACGCGCTGGTTGCGCATTTTGTCGACACAGACACGGGCTACTCAAGCACCATAATGGCGTATTTGACGCATCAGGGCGAAATCCTCAACGCGCCGACTGCTGACAGCATGATCCCCCGCACAGGCTACACGTTCAGCCATTGGGTTGATGAAGAGGGTATTACCATCAAATTCCCCGTCACGCCGACCGTTGCGGAGGAACGCACGTATTATGCCCGTTGGGCACCAAAAGAGTACGATGTGATTTTCTATGGTTTGACCAACGGAGCGAAAGTATGGCGCACGGTCAAAAATCAGCCGTATAACTCCGTGATCGCCGAACCTGCGGGCATACCCCTATTGCAAGGATACCGTTTTGTCGGGTGGTCCAGTGACCAGACCGACACCTCGCGGGTGACGTGGAATGATACCGTGAAAATGGGCGATGGTGTCGAGGATTTCTTCCCCATTTATGAGAACGACGGTCGATTCTGGCTTGCGTTCTACAACGACATCCCCGACGGCGACCACTTCATGCAGAACGGCATTTTTATGCCTGACACAAACCTGATTTATGATCAAAACGAAGATCCAATGCGTAAACTTGTCAAGTCCGGCGATACAATCTATGGGGTGCACGAAAGTTATGTGCCGCCGAAACCGGGCTATGTCTTCGGCGGATGGCAATATTGGGACGAATTGAACAACAAGTTTGTGGAGTTTGAGTTCGGGAACACAGGCAGAGCGATGCCGAGCCACAACCTCTACCTTTATCCGATTTTTGTGGGTCAAGGTCGCACGTTGCACTTTGACATCAACGCGCCGGCGGGTGTTACCGGTTTGATCGATCCGCCCAATCGTACGCGTCCCGCGGGGGCAAAATTGAAGATCGGCGACGTGACTTCCCCGACTGCGGACGGCTATCGCTTTGACGGTTGGTATTTTGCGGACGGAACCCGCTTCGACGGTTTGAAAATGCCCGACGGCGAAGAACTTGATTTTTATCTGACCGCGCGTTGGACGCCGTTGTCGGAAGACAATATCACGATCACGATGGCTTCCTCGAACAAGGCGAACGGCACGAAATTGCTGCCGAATGATTCGGTGAAAGTGGATGTTTTCCAACGTTCAACTTTTACTGTACACTCGAATTACACGATTATTTATTACGACAGCACCTATTTTGAGCCGGCGACAGAGTCGGGCGCGGCGTACAGCTACAAAATCAACGGTACCAGCACGTCCAAAATCACCGACTACATTACAATCAACGCGGCGAACGGACTTTGGAACGTCGGCGAAATCACAGGCAATTTGAACTATATCGGCGACGAACTCTATCCCGCGTATTATCCGCCCGAATGGAAAGTGCCGGGAACGGATACTGTCAAGGATGAATACAAAAAATACGCCGCAATCGTCGTGCAAGTGCCGTTCGATTCGGGGCGCAGCGGCAATCATGGCGTACAAAATGACAGCGACACGCCATGGTTCAGTTTCAATCTGCGCGTGAAGGCCGACGCGCCCGACACTGCGGAGGGGCAATCCGCCGACATTTTCTTTGAGCGGAAAGTGATTCGCGATTTTCCTGTTATCCGCAACACAGGTATGTATTATAACGCCTCTCCCGCAAGCGACAGTTATCAAGATGTCGACGTGGTGACGACCGCGCCGTTGCAGTATTTGGTCGAAGCCGCCGTGAGCAATCCGATCAGCCTTGGCTTTCAGCTTAATCCGGATGGTTTGCAGGCTCCGAGGGCTACTTTTGATGGCATTGCCACAGAACTCATCCTGCGTAATGTTCAGAGTGGTTCAACCATTGCTTCGCTGAAAGCCGCCGAGAAGTGGTTTGACGTTTACACGGCGTTGGGCTGGCAGTTCGATGGTTGGGTGTCGCAGAGCGATTACGGCAATAAAGACGTGCCTGTGCTCACGGACGAGGATCCGTTCACCACAAATAACGTTTATTATTACGCGCGATTCTCTGAAAAAATGTTCGACGTTAAAATCGAATACCGTTATGAGACTCTGACCCCAGGCAAATATGAGATTCAATCCGGAACCACGACTGCGGTGCAGGAGGGTAAATTGTATCAGATTTCGGACGGCGACTTCAGACCGGCTTTTGACGGTTATGTCTATTCTGCGGAGGCCAGTCGTTTGTCCGTGAATACCGTTATGAAACCCGAAGTTCTCTATCAGGTGTTCACTCTCAAGCCGATTACGTTTACATTTGATATGGATGGTGCAACCACACGACAGTGGCAATCCATCACAAAACCGTACGGCACAAATGTACAATCGGTTTTTGAAGCAGAATTGAGCGACGTGGAATTGTATCCAGATCTGGTCAGAGCGGGGTATCATCTGCAGTTCAAAGATCGACTTTACCAGTGGAAGACTGAAAGCGGCCCGCTGCCGTCGGCTTTTGTGACGGATTTGACGCTCAAGCCCCGATGGTTGGCGAATAAAGTCAATATTTCGCTCTATGTGCTTGATTATTCCCAGGAAGGCGCTCCCCAGAAGATCCTCCTGAGTGAGCTTGACCCGTCAACGTATGGAAACATCGTAAAAGAAGTCGGCGGAGCATTCGGCGCGAGTTACCCGAACGCTGCACTACTGAAGAGCCTTCTGGCTGCGCGCATGCAGGCGGATAAGGAACGCTATAATGGCTATGTGGTGGAGCACATTTATCCAAGCGATCTTGTTGTTCCGCCGCTTGATGAGAACGCAACGCATGAGGTGTGCGTCGGTTATATCCAGCGCGAGGGTTGCGATGTTGTGTATGAATTACGTGAATCAGTCGACGGGAACCCGCAATATCTGTCTTATGATGTGTCCGGACTGAAATGTCGTGTTGGGATGGATGCTAGTTTGCCGTTGCCGACGATAGAGGAAGTGCGGGAAGTATCGGACCTCCCGAATGAGTATGTTTTTGAAAAATATTTTCTCCCAGAGAATGATTCCTCTGTGACACCAGATGACAAGCTACCCGTGATGTACTGTAGTCCTGTGAAAGACGGTCCCAATAAAGGGAAGATCTTGGTTTATATCGTCGTGAAGCACACGTCGGGCTACTATATCCAATTTGACGCAAACGGGGGGAGCGGTGTTGCGCCGGACGACCAATTCTTTGCGGAATCCAAGAATCAACACACTTCCGCAACTGATTGGCCGCAAGAGCCAGCACTTTCCCGTGAGGGATTTGAATTCGCCGGTTGGAGCGACAGTAAAGTTACACGTGTGCCGATGACAGAAAAGACGCTGAGCGGTCAGGAGATCGCCCTTCATCTTAACGACAAATCTCACCCAATCAAACTTTACGCCGTTTGGGTGCCGATTGTCCACTTCAAGCCGGAGGAAGGTTTTGTCGTCGAGCCTAGTCAGTATGCCTACCAAGTGGATGGCGATTTGCGGTTGTCGTTGCCTAGACCGGGTCATGACTCGAAGCCCGGCATGCCCGTCATCACGACGAACACAAAAGAAGGCGTCGAATTCGTTGGTTGGGCGATTGACGATGGTTCCAATCCTTCCGAGCCGAGTGTTCCAATTGTACCGGAAGGCGAAATCACGTTGTGCGCCGTTTGGCGTCCCATCCAGTATACCATTCGTTTCAAGTTCGGTTCTGGCGTTGTAGATAACGGGTTAAGTGATTGCAAAGTTAACTACGGCGAGTTGTACACATTGCCGACTGCGGAAGACCCCCACGCGCCGACGCTCCAAGGGTACCACTTCGTTGGCTGGGACGATATCAGTAGCGGTGACCCAGTTCCTATTTTTGCTGAAGTGATCTACGATATTAAACAGGATTACACGCTAACACCGGCGTTTGAGCCGAACTTGTATACCGTCACTTTCAAGTTGCCGGACGGCGAGGACTTTGAGATTACAGGGATTTGCCCAAGCGATGAAGATTATCAATTCGGCACTTCGATTCACCAAGATGATCTTCCCAACGATCGGGAAGGTACACCTGGTTACGATCCCGAATTCCCAACGGCGACTGATGCGAACGGTAAACTGCTGGTCTTCAAGGGTTGGGTGGTGAACG
>JAITDE010000079.1 GCA_031282735.1 Oscillospiraceae bacterium
GCCGTACGCTGATCGTTCCATAAAATGGCGGGGCGCACAACGCGATTGCCGTCATCCAAAGCCACCATGCCATGCATTTGACCCGAAAGTCCGATCCCCGCAACGCGCACACAATCAAGTTTGACGCTCAGTCGCCGCAACGCGGCAAACGCGCCCTGCCGCCAATCGGCGGGATTTTGCTCCGACCAACCCGCGTGAGGCGATGCGCAAGGATATTCTTCCGTTTCGCTTGCGATCAACCGCGCGTTTGTGTCAATCGCCAACGCTTTGCAGCTGGACGTACCGATATCTAAACCTAAAAAAATGGATTCAATCATGATTTTCTCCTGATTTTTTGCCAAATTTTTTTCTTCGGTATCATAATTCCCCTACTCAAACATGATTGTATTGATCAGATGCTCCAGATATTCCTGTCGTCCCGACGTTGTGGAAACATCTCCCATCCGCAACGCGAACGCTTCAAGACTCGCCAAATCGGTCTTTCCCGCAACGATATCCGCGCCGATTCCCGTCCGGTAGCCGGCATAACGCTCCGTCACGAACGCATCCAAACGCCCGTCCGCAAGCAACTTTGCCGCCATGCGCAATCCCAAAGCAAAGGTATCCATCCCCGCGACGTATGCCTGAAAAAGATCCTCGAACGTGTTGGACGCTCGGCGGGTTTTCGCGTCAAAATTCAAGCCTCCCGTTGTAAAACCGCCTGCGGAGAGCACTTCAAGCATCGCCATCGCCGCGTCATAGACGTTCGTTGGAAACTGATCGGTGTCCCAGCCCAAAAGCGGATCGCCGATGTTGGCGTCGATTGAGCCGAAAAAGCCCTCTTCCCGTGCCACGCGCAGTTCGTGCTGGAAGGTATGCCCCGCCAACGTTGCGTGGTTGGCTTCGATGTTCATGCGGAAATCGTCCTGCAAGCCATGTTTGCGCAAAAAGGATATCGCCGTCGCGGCATCGTAATCATATTGATGTTTCATCGGCTCTTTGGGCTTGGGTTCAATGTAGAACAATCCTTTGAAACCGATCGAACGCGCGTAGTCGCGCGCCATGGTGAACAAACGGGCAATGTTGGCTTGCTCCAGCGCGTAATTTGTGTTGAGCAAGGTTTCGTAGCCCTCGCGTCCGCCCCAAAAAACGAAACCGCCGCCGCCCAATTTGACCGTGAGTTCAATCGCCTTTTTGACCTGCGCGGCGGCAAACGCAAACACTTCAGGCGAACAGGACGACGCCGCGCCGTTTTGATATCGCGGATGCCCGAAAAGGTTCGCGGTGCCCCAAAGCACTTTGATGCCCGTCGCCTTTTGAAGCTCCAAAAGTTTGTCGCTCACAATGTCGAGCCGCGCGTTGGTTTCGGCAAGGGTTGCGCCTTCGGGGGCGATATCGCGGTCATGGAAGCAATAAAAATCAATGCCGAGTTTTTGCATCAGTTCAAACGCCGCGTCCGCTTTTGCCAAAGCCGATTGCATCGGATCGGTCTGACGGTATGTTTTATCCAGCGTACCCACGCCGAACATATCCGTGCCCTCGGCGCACATGGTGTGCCAATACGACATTGCGAAGCGCAGATGTTCCCGCATCGGCTTTCCGCAAACAAGCGCGTCGGCATCGTAAAAATGAAAAGCCAAGGGGTTTTTGCTAGGTTTGCCCTCGTATGGAATCTTTGGGATATTCGGAAAATACTGCATTGCGAACGTACCTTCTTCAATATAAAATATAAAACATAAAATATAAAACGCGATTGGGTTTTCCCTTTTTATGCCATAATATTGCCCTTCTTTCACCCTTTCATTTTACCAGCTTTGTCCTGTTATGTCAAGCAAAATTTGTGTGATCGACATATCAAAATTAAAACAAGATTTTGCAAAGTTTTTTTGAAAGTTTTCATCGCAAAAACAAACCGTTATCTATTGTCAGTTGACGAAATCATTTTGCCGTTTTCCATTTGTATCACCGTGTCGAATTTGAATTTCTCCGGCAGTTCGCCGTGCGCCGCGACGACAACAATTTTTCCCGCGTCCACCGCGTCTTGGATCAATCCGCAAACCATACGCGCGTTTTCGCTGTCCAAGGCGTTGAACGGTTCGTCCAGCAAAAGAACGTCGGGGGACTCCATAAACGCTTGGCAAATTCCAAGCCGCTGTTTCATGCCGAGGGAAAATGTACGCACTTTTTTCTTGCGCACATCAAAGAGATTGACTTTTTTCAGCCATTCGTCAATTTCTTCCTCGCCGATGGTCTTGCGAATGTTCGCCAAATAGCGCAAATTATATGCCGCGTTTTCGTATGCGAGAAACGCAATGTTTTCGATCATCACGCCGAATGTGTGCTCTTTATCGGCTGTCACTTGTCCGCTTGTGGGTCGAATCAGCCCGCAGAGCAGACGCAGTAGCATCGTTTTGCCGCAACCGTTGTGTCCGCGCAGCAACGTCACCGTTCCCTCGCGAAAATCGTGTGTTATATTGCAAAGAATCGGTTTGCCCTTGAGTTCTTTGCAGGCTTCGATAAGCTGAATCATGATATTCCAGAGTCCTTTCGTAAATCAGTCTAAAATCTCGCGTTTTTGAATCATTCTCCAAAGTGCAAAAATGCCCAAAATGTTGCCTGTCGAACTATATGCCACCATGAAGTTTGTGTTTAGTTTCCCCATGGTTTCTTTTGGAAATTGAAAGGTGATTTCGGTAATGATAAACAGAAAGATTATGTTCAACAACAATACGCCCATGATGGCGAGGATTTCTTTCTTGGATAGCCAGTAGAAAACGAAATAGAGCAGATTGCACATGAACGAAAAAGCTATTAAACGCAAAAATGTCGATAAGGCAAATGAAATATCTGAAAGATCCATTTTTGCAGTGAATGCATAAAACACATAGAGAAAAAACAAATATACAGACAAGCATAAACTAATCAGAACGCTACGCTTCAAAATGTAAGAAAAGACATTTGGGCGCAAACGAACTTGATAGTTTGGCTGAAGATATGGTGCTTTCAAAAAAAACAGAATGGGCATGTGGCAAAGCGTTACATTCCAAAGATGCTTTTGAGGTACATCCAGTGCTGAGGAAAGCAAGTCTTTTAGAGAACTCAACTGTTGTGTAGTCGCAAAATCATGTGCAACGTAAAGTACGAACAAAAATATCGCAACGGCGGAAAGGAAAACACCAACTTTTCGGCTCACAAGTAGTCCTCCGTATGCTTTTTGATACTCTTCCAATAGAGAATTACGGCAAACACAGCATACATCACGATGGGCATAAGAACATGCGCTATCGTTCCCGCCGACAACGGTCTGTGCGACAGGTTCTCAATACTTGTGGAAAACTCAAAGGTGACAAAGGGTATCAAAAAAGTGCCGATGGGCGGAAACAAGTTAGCGATGGTAGAACACAACACAAAAGGCAATAATGTGAACCCGCACAAAGGCATCAATTGCAACACCAGTCGGTTACGAATATAAACATTCAGCAATGCGGAAATGGCGTTGACCATGCTCAGATACAGCGAAACCAGCGTTGTGTGCATGATTATGAAAAGGATAACAAAAGGCAGTTTCCGCTCGTCGTTTCCCACGAACAGATAATCAAATTCAACACCGCCAATCGCCAAACAAAGCGCTAAGATTGCGGCAATTGAAGCAAAAACCAATGTCGTGATGTACAATGTTTGCGCCGTCAGCATGGATTTTAGTTGTTTTTTTACAGAACTTCTTGTGACAATCAGATTGCCGAATCCATTTTCTTTTTGTGTTTGGAACAAATGTGCTAAAACAATGCCTATAAATGCCATGAACACTAGAAAATAGCCGTAAGTATAGAATTCAGAGAGGAGTGAAAAATCAAAAAAAATCCGAAATCCTGTGTAATTTTTGATTAGTTGCTCCATATGTAAAAATCCACTCGCACTCAGCCCCGGTTCCGGATTTGCAGTTACCTCTAAAAACGAACTTTTCGTTTTCAGGGACGAAAGGATGCTTGGAATTGACAATGCGGTCAACAACAAAAACGCAAAGATTGAGCTTTTGGATTTGAAATATCGGATATATTCGTTGCGAACCATGGAAACTCCTTTCCGGCACTTTCGCATTTGAGTTTTTGCTTTTTTAACGCTACCAACCATGAGCGAAATGCCCATGGTTGGTAGCTTGTTCATGTCAGGAAACGTCGGGGTTGAACTTGAAGTTGATCGTATCTGTTCCGCTCTGCAAAGCATTGGAATGGATTTGGGCATAATAGTTATACCCAGCGGAAGCGTTGATCAATTCTCCTTTTGATGAGGCACTTCCTGCCGATGGCATACTTACCTGAGCACTGCGAACTTCGTAGTTGGAATTGACTAGGCGAAGCAACGGTTTTGTCCACATGGTTTTGGAATTCGTAAAACCAAGAAAATAGTGATAATCCGAGTTTTCTTTCAACTTGTACAAACGATTGCTGCTAGTGGAAGTATTGACCCATGTGTCTGTGCTTGGGACGCTAAAAGTTGCACTGCTACTGTATGCAGCAAACGCGATTTGAGCGAACACAATCATAAACACGGCAACCAACACAGCGATTTTTGCGAACCTGTTTTTCTTTTTCATAAACCTGACCTCAACTTTCTTATGTCGTTTGTGAATGTTCGGACTATACAACCTGCTTGCCGCACGTGCACTTGCGTAAAGCAGGGAAGAATTTACCATACTGATTATAACAGATAATTTTCGACCTGTCAAGCATTTTCACAAAATTCTATAAATCTAACAAAAATATTCTATTTTTTTAGTCATTATGTTGAACTTGTAAGTTCTTCTTTAAATGTTATTGCGCACAAACGCGGAAATATACACAATACAAACCCGTAAAAATCCAAAACAGCAACCTACAGATTTTCTCCGTAGGTTGCTGTTTTCGGTTGTTAGTGGGGGTTTTCCGCAATCCATTCTTCCACTACTTCATTGAAGTGAACCAAAGCAACCTTGTTTTGGTTGAGCAACGCGACCAATTGCATCGCCATTGCTTTCGACGCATGCACGTCACGCACAACCGCAATCGGTTTTGGTTGACCGCGTTGCGCAAGAACCGCACAGATGCCATAGGTTTTGCGCTCACGTCCGTAATCGTCTATCGACTTGTGAGCCACATAAAAGTAATGCGGCACGCCGTTGGTTTGCCTTTTCATCAAACACCTCCTTCACTAGGATGCCAAATAATGGCAATACCTATTATGAGGCATTTCATCACAAAATGCAATACCACACGAACAAATCTTTACGTCATATACTGGTATATTTTTACAGTTTTCAACATTTTCTTGCCTTTAACGGCAAAAACCGAAAAAAATATTTATCACAGACATACGAAAAAAATATTCGCTTCGCATCAATCACGCTTCGCGGACACCGACCGGTGCGGCAATCATCTCAATTTTCCCAAAAACCGTTCCAAATAATATAACTCCAATTGTGCGCCGCGGCTACTGAAGTGACTATCGCAACCGTGACCGGCATAGCTGACATTCAGCAAAATCGCGTTGTTGTTGGCGGCCTCGCGGTATTTTTCCCGCAATTCATATGCGTCCCACACACTCACGGTTCCATCGTGATCCCCTATATAAATCAGCACAGGCACGCTGTTCTTGTCAATCTCCGCATCGCTGACGACACCATAAAGCGGCACAATACCACGAATGTCCACACCATTATCCTGGTAATTGTGTTCGTAATTGTACATGTAATCCGTCGCCAAAAAGCCTCCCATGGAACTGCCGATGAGAAATGTGGAATCGAAATTGGCGTTTTCGCTTTCCTGCCGTGCGGCATAGGCGAAGAAAGCGTCGATACTGGCAAGCATCAGATCCCAATCGCGTTGTGCATCCTCGGGATAACCGGTATTTTTCTCGTTGAAGTCGCCCACTTGGAGATCATAGACCGCATAGCCTTTGGATGCCAAGTACTTGTTAAGGTGCATCTTGTTGCCCTCAGTTTTATCGCCTCCGGAGCCATGGAGCATGATCACCGCGCTGCGGTGTGCATCGGGAGCGGTGGGCAGGAAGGCATCATAAGCCAAATGCAGACCCGCGAATTCGCCCTCACCGATGGTGCGGTAAGGCACATCGCGAATCACTTCGTAGTCGCCCTCATGACAGATGCCGAACAGGAGGTTCGGGAGACTCAGGGGTACGGCGCGTGCATCGCTCCCATATGCCTTGCTACTTTCGCCGAACACGGCTTGGTATTCGGCTTCAGCTCCGGTAACATCAGTTTTTAGAGAGAAATATCCCCGCGCGTAGCAGAGTGTGCCGAAGCCCGAAAGAAGCGCAAAAATGACTAGGACAGATACGCCTTGGCGCAGATAATCCCGCCACTCGCCCTGTCTGTTCTTGATGAACTCACGCAGGAAGATGCAGGAGATCGCGAAAATCATGGCGATGAAGAGAAAATCGGCACGCGTTGTGGTGTATTCATGGTAGCTGTTGCCGTAATTGTACACGTGGTCATACCCCAGCAGGGCGAACGCGAACAACCCCACAAGCAGCACGGGAGAGAGCACTTGCTTGAGCAACCGGGCTATGAATGGCAGCTTGATCTCCCCGCGGCCAACGCCCGTTAAATCCAAAACAAGAAACGCCGTTGCCAGCAAGGGCATGGCGAAGAGCGCGGCGGCATTTAGCCAGCTGACGGAGCGCACGTTTTCGAGAGTGACGCTGGCGTTTTGCCGCGCGAAATAGCTTAACAGGAACAGACCCGCCTCGGCGGGGATCACCCAAAAGCCGACGACGTTCTTCGCGAACACGGCATAGAGCAGATCGGTTGCCAGCACAGCAAGGCAAACCAGCATGGCGGCGTTGCCTGCAACAGACACCGCGCCGCTGTAAAGAGCGAACAGTACCACCACCAAGCTGTTGGCGATCACCATGGCAATTGCAAGTTTCTTACGCATCATAGGGCTTCTCCTTTGTTACATATGTTAGCTGTTTTATAGTACCACATCATATGTCAAAAAGCAAGAGATTTTATTGAAAATAGCATAAACCCCGCAGACGAAAAGACAAAAAACTCCGTTACGTTCAACAACCGCAACGGAGTTTTTTGTGTCATAACCAAACCGACAACGATCACGCGGGAATTCATGTGAATCGTGCGAATTCGGCGCATTGTGGTGGTCCGTCGGGGACTTGAACCCAGGACAACCCGATTATGAGTCGGGGGCTCTAACCAACTGAGCTAACGGACCTCATTGCCCCAAAACGGGGCCGTTACTAATTTGCATTTTTACATTTGCTCGGGAACGGTGATTTTAAACATGCCCAACAGGTTTTTGAGCACACCGCGAACGGCGGCGCACAAACACAAGCGAGCCTGCATCAGACTGTCGTCCACGGATTTGACAGGGCAGACGGCATAAAATTTGTGATAAGCCGCACTCAACCCCATGCAATAGCGGGTGATGCGCGCCGGATCTCTGGATTCGGCGGCGCGGATGATTTCATCGGTCAAAGATGCCAGCAAGCGGATCAGTGTGCGCTCTTCGGGTGCGGTCAAAAGCCGCAAATCCTCTGCGGACGCTCCGCGCAAAACAACGCCCTCTTCCTGCAATTTGCGGAATATGCTACAAATACGCGCATGGGCATATTGACAATAATACACAGGATTCTGCGCGGTTTCCTGCACCGCTAAATCCAAATCAAACTCCATTTGTGTGGACGGATCGCGCATATTGAAGAAAAACCGCGCGGCATCCACAGGAATTTCGTCCAGCAGAACCTCAAGCGTGATCGCCTTGCCGCTGCGCTTGCTCATGCGCACCACCTCGCCGCCGCTAACAAGCCGCACCAGCTGTATGAGGATAATTTCGAGGCGATGCGATCCGTCAAGCCCCAGCGCGTCCAGAACACCTTGCATGCGGGCGACATGTCCGTGATGATCCGCACCCCAAATATTGATGGCATGGTCGAAGCCGCGCGTCGCCAATTTGTTGCAATGATAGGCAATATCGGCGGCAAAATAGCTTGGAAAACCTGATTCGCGAATGAGCACTTCGTCTTTATCCGCACCGTCTTCCGCGACTTTATACCACAACGCACCATCTCGCTCGTATGTCAATCCCTTTTCTTTGAGCAACGCAATCACGCGCGCAATCTCGCCGTTCTCGTGCAGTGTGCTCTCCGAAAACCAAACATCATAGTGAATGCGGTAGCCGTCCAGCGTCTTTTTCATCTGCGCGATATTCTTCGGCAAGGCGTAGGCAATCAACGCTTCGCGGCGTTCCCACTCCGGTTTTTGCAAAAAACCTTCGCCGTGCGTTTTTGCAAACTCCCGCGCCAACGCGACGATATCCGCCCCTTGGTAGCACTCCGTCGGCAATTCCGGCGCTTGCGCACCCAAAAAGATTTGCTGGTAGCGCACATCAAGCGAAATTGCCAATTTGCGGATTTGGCTTCCGGCATCATTGACATAAAACTCACGCGTCACATCGTAACCCGCCGCCTGCAATACCGCCGACAAACAGTCGCCTAACGCGCCGCCGCGCGCATTGCCAAGATGCATCGGACCTGTCGGGTTTGCCGAAACGTACTCCACATTCACACGCTTGCCCTGCCCAAAATTGGATCGACCATAACATTCGCCTTTTTCGTTCACATCCAACAGTATCGCGGCAAAATAGGCGTCGCTACAATAAAAATTCAAAAATCCCGCGCCCGCCACTTCGCAACGATCAATCGTCGCGCCGTCAAGCGCAATCCGCACACAAATTGCCTCGGCGATTTTGCGAGGTGACATACGCAGTTCTTTCGCCCAAACCATAGCGGCATTGGCGGAAAAATCACCGTTTGTGCTGTCGGCAGGAGATTCCACCTGAAAAGGCGCGGTTGGAACATGCGGTAAATCGCCGCATGCCGCCGCTTTTTGCGCGGCATCTTGAATGGCATCCGCCAACTGCCCGCGTGTCTGCTTCACCAAATAGGACATGCTACCTCCTCAAAATCGAACTACTACAATATTATAACAGAAAGATCGACAATGTCAAGCGCGCAATGCGATTGGATGGACAAAAATTTCCATACGGTTGCTCGACATCATCTCCGAAAAATAATCCAGCGTGTAGTGCAGTTTTACACTGCCGCCGTCCGCCGTGAGCGAACTGTCGACCGTGCGTGCATAAACGCCAAGATGCATCATCCCTGCCGGCGTATGATAGTAGCAATTGTGGCGAACACCCTGCTCCAGCGTGATTTCAAGCGGGAATTCCCCGTAACGCGAGAGCGAAACCATGCGATTTTGCACCCGCAACGCCGATTTGCTCCCCTTGATGCCCTCCGCTTGTTCAACATAGTGAATGCGCCAACCGCCACCGTCCGTTTGCGGCAACTCTTCCAGCATACCGTCGCACATCATTTCAGAGGACATTGATTCGCCGTCAAATTCGTGATAATCGCAAATTTCGATCACCACGGGCAATTTTTTTGCGGATTTTGTCATATTGCACCTCGCGGCGACAACCCAAGCTCCGCCCACTGCGCGGGATCGACGGGTGCGGGGCATTCGGTCATGGGCTCAGAGGCGTTTTGCACCTTCGGAAATGCCACAACATCGCGCAAACTCTCACAACCGAGCAATTGCATCACCAAACGGTCAAGTCCCAGTCCCATCCCGCCGTGCGGCGGCGCGCCGTAGCGGAACGCCTCCAACAGATAGCCGAACTTCGTCTGCGCCTCCTCCTTGCTTAACCCCAGCAAATCAAAAATACGGGATTGCAGCACGGGATCGGTGATGCGGACGGAACCAGACGACAACTCAATGCCGTTGAGCGTTAAATCGGCCGCCTGCGCAACCACTGCCGCTTTGTCTGATTCAAGAATTGCAAGGCTCGCGTCGGTCGGCGCGGTGAACGGATGATGCATGGCAACAAACGTTTCAGTCTCTTCATCCCAATCAAAAAACGGAAAATCCGTCACCCAAGCAAATTTGAGCACATCTTTGGGGATGAGCCGCAATTTTTTCGCCAACTCTTGGCGCAACAATCCTAAAACAGACAGCACATGTGCGTTGTTGGTGTCCGCCGCAAAAAAGGCGACGTCGCCCGCCTCTGCTTTCGCGGTTTGCATCAGCGTCCGCATCTCTTCATCATTGAAAAATTTGCCGAACGACGACGTCGGCGTGCCGTCGGGCGCAATGCGCACCCAAGCCAAACCTTTTGCGCCAACACCCTTGGCGAACTCCGTCAGCTTGTCGATCTCCTTGCGCGTGAGCGACGCAAAAGCACCCTTCGCGGTGATGCCGCCCACCGAACCGCCGGCTTTGACCGCAGATGAAAACACTGAAAAACCACAGTTTTCCGTCTGCGCCGAAACATCAAAAAGTTCCATCCCATAACGCAAGTCGGGCTTGTCCGAACCAAAACGCCGCAAAGCGTCCTTGTATTGTATGCGTTCAATCGGCAGCGCAATCGGCAAATCAAGCGATTTTGCAAGTGCCGCAATCAGCCCTTCGACTATTTCAAGAATTTGCTCCAGCGACACAAACGACATTTCCAAATCGATCTGCGTGAATTCAGGCTGGCGATCCGCGCGCAGATCTTCGTCGCGAAAACAGCGGGCAAACTGCACATAGCGGTCAAAACCCGCCACCATCGAAAGCTGTTTATACAACTGCGGCGATTGCGGCAAGGCATAAAAATGCCCGTGATGCAAGCGGCTCGGCACAAGATAATCCCGCGCCCCCTCGGGTGTGGAACGGATAAGCATGGGCGTTTCAATTTCCACAAAGCCGTTCGCGTCAAAATAATCACGGCATGTTTTTGTGATTTTATGCCGCATCAGCAGATTGCGTTGCAGATCGGGGCGACGCAAATCCAAATAGCGGTATTTAAGCCGTGTGAGTTCGTTTGTCTGCGAATTTGCGGCAATCTCGAACGGCGGCGTTTCACTTTTTGCAAGCAAAAGCAATTCGCTCACCGCAATTTCGACGTCGCCCGTTGGTATTTCGGCATTTTTCGCACTGCGTTCGCGGACAATGCCTATCGCCATCACAACATATTCACTGCGCAATTCGCCCGCTTTGGCAAATAAAGCGCACGGAGAATCATCCCCGAACGCAAGCTGAACAATCCCTGTGCGGTCGCGCAAATCCACAAAAATCAACGCGCCCAAATCGCGCTGACGCTGTACCCAACCCGCAACCGTGACCAATTGCCCCGCGTTTTGCAGGCGCAAATCACCGCAAGCGTGCGTGCGCTTGCGGTTTTCGATCGTGTCCATCAAACTACCCCACTCCCCACTCACAAGCCGAAGCTTGCTTCCAATTCTTCCTGCGCCAAACGGAGCATCACCCGTTCAAACTCTTCAGCAAAACAATCGAGCGGCAAAAGCTCCTCGCCGCCTGTTTGCATGTTTTTTAGCCTCACCTGATTGCCGCGCAATTCTTCGTCGCCCAAAACAACCAAGAATCTCACACCCAATTTGTCGGCATATTTCATCTGCGCCTTGAGCGAACGCCCGACGATGTCATATTGCGCCGACCAACCGTCCGCGCGGACTTCGGCGGCGATCTGCGCCGCGCGCAACAGTGCGGCATCGCCCATGTTCGCCACAAACAATTCACATTTCGTTTGCTCCGGCAACGGTGTGCGCAGTGCGCGCAACTGCATTAACATACGATCAATTCCCAAACCGAATCCCAAAGAAGGCACGTGCTGACCGCCAAGTTCCTCAATCAATCCGTCATAGCGCCCCCCGCCGCCCAACACAAGCCCCTGAAGCTCGGGCACGTCGGACACAAGCTCAAACACGGTGCGGGTGTAATAATCAAGCCCGCGCACCACACGCGGATTGACGATATACGGCACTTCAACGGCATCCAGCATCTGTTTGACGCCATCGAAGTGCGCCGCGCAAGCATCGCAGAGATAATCGATCACCACAGGCGACTTGGCGGCGATCTCGGCGCAAACATGGCTTTTGCAATCAAGAATGCGCATGGGATTGCGCTTTAGACGCTCTTGGCAAGTGGCGCACAAGACCGTCGCTTGTTCGGCAAAATAGGTTCGCAGAGCGGTCAAATAGTTCTGGCGGCACTCCGGGCAACCGATGGTGTTCAGTTCAATGTGGTATTGCTCCAAACCGATCTGCGCAAAATACTGCACGACAAGCGACACCAATTCGGCATCCGCCGCAAAGCCCGCCGCGCCGAAACACTCCACGCCGAACTGGCTGAACTCGCGCATACGCCCCGCCTGGGGCTTTTCGTAGCGATAGCATTTGGTGATGTAGCTCACCTTTTGCGGGAGCGCCTCCGCCAAAAGCCCATGTTCCAAACAGGAACGCGCCGCGCCCGCCGTACCCTCGGGGCGCAGTGTCACGGATCTGCCGCCCTTGTCGAAAAACGTATACATCTCTTTTTGGACGACATCGGTCGTATCGCCAACGGATCGTTCAAACAATTCCGTATGCTCAAAAACGGGTGTGCGAATTTCATAATACCCAAAGGATTCCGCCGTTTCAAGGGCTGTGCGCTCCAAATAACGCCACTCATGAGATTCCGTGGGTAGCACGTCATGCGTGCCGCGCACAGATTTTGTAATTAAAGCCATACAGTTCTCCTACGACCATTCGATTTTGCGGCGGTTGGCGTGGTAGACCTCACGCCAATCCAAGTCGCCGCGTTCCAGAGCGTGCACCAGAGCTTCCGCAGTCGCGATATTGGTTGCGACAGGGAGGTTGTGGACATCGCACAGGCGCAGGACGTTGTGTTCCTCCGCTTTTTCGCGGGCATCAATGCCGTCGCGAAAAAGCATCACCAAATCCAATTCGTCACACGAAACCATCGAACCCACCTGCTCCACGCCGCCTTGCCCGGAGTAAAGCATTTGGATGTTCAAACCCGTGGCCTCGCTCACAATGCGTCCTGTGGAACCCGTTGCAAACAGCGTATGTTTGCCGAAAACGCCACCATAGGCAATACAAAATTGAGCCATGAGTTCTTTTTTTGTGTTGTTTGCAATCAACGCAATATTCATTGAGTCCACTCCTATTCATCATCAACAGGCAGGTCGTCGCCTGCGTCTGCTTGTTCATTTGGATCGTCTGGCAAGGCATCGGTTTCTTCGCCGTCCGCCGGCACGCAGGCAATTGTCACCACACGTTCGCCCTCGGCTGTTTTCATCACGCGCACACCCTTGGATGGTCGGTTCACCAAACGGATCTGCGATGCCGGTATACGAATAATCACACCGTTGGAAGCAATTAGGATCACGTCGTCCTCTTCGCTGATTGCGGCAAGCGCGGCAATTTTACCAAATCGCTCCGTGTGATAATTTGTCAATCCTTTGCCCGCGCGCGACTGCAATCGATAGTTATCAGGCGAACTGCGCCGTCCAAAACCCGTTTCGCTAACGGTCAGGATTGTTTTCGCGGCATCGACGACATCCATGCCGACCACTTCATCTCCCTCGCGGAGATCAATCGCTTTCACCCCGCGGGCTGTGCGCCCCAACGGACGCGAATCAGTCTCGCGGAATCGGATCGCCATGCCGTCGCGGGTCGCCAAAATCACCTGATCTTGCCCGCTTGTCAAGCGCACCCAAGCCAAATCGTCGTCTTCGTCCAAATGGATGGCGATCACGCCGTTCTTCCGCGCGTTGCGGTATTCGGGCAACGATGTGCGCTTGATAATCCCTTGCCGCGTCACCATCGTCACATAACTGTGCGCCTCGGGATCTTCGCCCAATTGACGCGGCACTTGAATGAGCGCGGTTACTTTTTCGTTGCTTTCAATCGGCAACAAATTGACGATATTCATCCCCTTGCTGTTGCGCGAACCCTCGGGGATTTGATAGCCCAACAGGCGGAACACACGACCGCGGGAGGTGAAAATCATAATATAATCATGCGTGGAGGACGTGAACATGGTGCTCACATAATCCTCTTCGCGTCGTGTCAGCCCTTTTACGCCGCGTCCGCCGCGGTGCTGCTGCTGGTAGGTGTCGGCGGGCAATCGCTTCACATAACCCATGGATGTCATGGTGAAAACGCAATTTTCCTCGGGGATTAGCTCTTCAATATCCACTTCGCCGCTGATATCCAGGATTTCTGTGCGGCGGCTGTCGCCGAAACGTTCACGGATGGCAACCAATTCTTCTTTGAGCTGTGCCATCATCTTTGCGGGATCGGTCAGCAGGTCTTCAAATCCCTCAATTTGCGCACGCAACTGCGCCATTTCTTCCTCGATTTTGGAGCGTTCCAAACCCGTTAGCTGCCCAAAACGCATTTGCACAATCGCTTGCGCCTGCACATCGTCCAAGCCGAAGCGTTCCATCAAATTCGCTTTGCCCTCGGGGACGTTTGACGACGCGCGGAGTATTTTGAGGACTTCGTCGATGTGATCCAGCGCGACAAGCAGACCTTCCAATATATGTGCGCGCTCGCGCGCTTTTTTGAGGTCGAACTGCGTGCGCCGCGTGATAATCTCAATTTGGAACGCGATATAGTGCTCAATCATTTGTTTGAGCGTGAGGAGTTTCGGCTCGCCTTTCACCAGGGCGATCATGATAACGCCAAACGTCGTTTGCATTTGCGTGTAGCTGTAAAGCTGATTCAGCACGACCTGCGGATTGGCGTCGCGCTTTAAATCAACAACCAGATCCATGCCCTCGCGGGATGAATAATCGTTCACAGCCGAAACGCCCTCAATACGTTTGTCTTTCACCAGCTGATCGATGGCTTCCTGCAAACGCGCCTTGTTGACGGTGTAGGGCAACTCCGACACATGGATGGCGTAACGCCCGTCTTTTTGCTCGCGGATTTCAGCCCGCGCGCGCACAGTCATCTTGCCGCGCCCCGTGCCGTATGCCGCGCGGATACCCGAACGTCCCATAATGATGCCGGCAGTCGGAAAATCAGGGCCATGTATATGTTCCATCAAATCTTCCAGCATCGCGTCCGGATTGTCAATCACGCAACAAACAGCGTTGATGACCTCCGTCATATTGTGAGGCGGAATATTGGTCGCCATGCCCACGGCAATGCCCGTTGAGCCATTGACCAGCAAATTCGGAAACCGCGACGGCAAAACCGTCGGTTCCTTGAGGCGGTCGTCGTAGTTCGGCACAAAATCGACGGTATCTTTTTCGATATTCGTCAGCATTTCCACCGAAAGGCGGCTCATGCGGGATTCCGTATAACGATATGCCGCAGGTGGGTCGCCGTCCACCGATCCAAAGTTGCCGTGCCCATCCACCAGCATATAGCGCATCGAAAAATCCTGCGCCAAGCGCACCATCGCGTCATAGACCGAAGCGTCGCCGTGCGGGTGATAACTGCCAAGCACCGCGCCCACGGTGTCGGCGCACTTGCGGTATGGCTTTTGCGGATCCAATCCGTTGCGGTGCATCGTGAACAAAATACGCCGATGCACGGGTTTCAAGCCGTCACGCACATCCGGCAAAGCGCGAGCTGTGATCACTGACATGGAATAATCCAAAAACGATTTTCGCATTTCGCGCGCAATTTCAACCTCAACAATCTTTTGCGCGGCAAGCGCCTCTTCGTCAAATCCCAAGGTTCATTTACCCCTTAACTCTAAATATAGCCAGTCCAATGATATTCTATAATATATGAAAACGAATCAAAAATGATATCCGCCGCAGCGTAACAGCTGTTCACACATCCAGATTTTGCACCTTGCGGGCGTTCTGTTCAATGAACTCGCGGCGCGGTTCGACTTTGTCGCCCATGAGGATGGAACAGGTTTCGTCAGCCGCAATGGCGTCTTCCATCGTCACGCGCAACATCGTGCGGAACGTGGGATCCATCGTTGTTTCCCAAAGCTGTTCGGCATCCATTTCGCCAAGACCTTTGTAACGCTGGATGTCGCAATCCCCGCCAAGTTCGGCAATGCAGGCATCGCGCTCTTCGTCCGAAAACGCATAGCGGGAACGTTTGCCCTTGCTCACCTTGAACAGCGGCGGCTGGGCGATGTAAATGTAACCACCATCGATCAGCGGGCGCATGTAGCGGAAGAAAAATGTAAGCATCAGTGTGCGGATATGCGCGCCGTCCACATCGGCATCGGCCATGATAACCACCTTGTGATAGCGAAGACGGGTGATATCAAAATCTTCGTCGATCCCTGTGCCGAGTGCCATCACAACGGGCACAAGCTTTTCGTTGCCGATGACTTTATCAAGCCGCGCCTTTTCGACGTTGAGCATCTTGCCCCAAAGCGACAAAATGGCTTGATAGCGTCTGTCGCGTCCCGCTTTCGCGCTGCCGCCTGCCGAATCGCCCTCCACGATATAAAGCTCGGTGCGCGCGGGATCGCGTTCGGTGCAATCGGCAAGCTTGCCCGGGAGCGACGTGCCGTCGACACCCGTTTTTTTTCGGACCAAATCGCGCGCCTTGCGTGCCGCCTCACGGGCGCGGGAGGCATCAAGCGCTTTTGCGAAAATCGCGCGCGCGACGCTGGGATTCTCTTCAAAATAGGTCGTCAATTTCTCGTAGACCAAAGAGGAAACAATCTGCGTCATTTCGGTGTTGCCCAACTTCGCTTTGGTTTGACCCTCAAACTGCGCGTTGGTGAGCTTGACACTGACAACCGCCGTCAAACCCTCGCGCACATCCTCTCCCGATAGGTTTTTGTCGGTGTCTTTCAATATTTTGTAACGCCGTCCGTAATCGTTGAACACGCGGGTGAGCGCACTCTTGAAGCCCGTTTCGTGCGTGCCGCCGTCGCCCGTATGTACGTTGTTCGCGAACGAGAGCAACAGTTCGTTGTAGCTGTCGTTGTATTGCAACGCGACTTCGGCGTAACGATCCCCGCTAACGGCGGAAAGATGGATAGGTTCGTCGTGGAGCGCGGTCAGTCCCCTGTTGGAGTTCAAAAACTGCGCAAAGCTCGCGATGCCGCCCTCATAGCAATAGGAACGGCGCGTCACATCCTCAGGCTCGCGCAAATCGTTGAGCAAAATCCGCAAACCCGCATTCAAAAACGCCGATTCACGCAGATGGCGTTCGAGTATTTCAAAATCGTAGACGACCGATTCTGTGAAAATCATCGGATCGGCCTGAAAACGAATAAATGTGCCCGTCGATTCTGTCTCGCCGATTTCCTCAAGGGGCGTCACGGGATCGCCGCGCTCAAAACGCTGGCGGTAGACCTTGCCGCCCTGCGAAACTTCGACCTCCAGCCACAACGAAAGGGCGTTGACCACGGACGAACCGACTCCGTGCAAGCCGCCCGAAACTTTGTAGCCGCTTCCGCCGAACTTGCCGCCCGCGTGCAACACCGTGAGCACGACCGTCACAGTGGAGATACCCAATTTTTCGTTGATTCCCACGGGGATGCCGCGCCCGTTGTCACGCACGGTGATGATATCGCCCGGCAATATTTCAACGGTGATTTCGGTGCAAATGCCCGCCAAGGCTTCGTCGATGGAGTTATCGACAATTTCGTAGACCAAATGGTGCAAACCGCGCGGTCCCGTCGAACCGATATACATGCCAGGACGCTTGCGCACGGCTTCCAACCCGTCAAGCACCTGAATTTGACTTTCATCGTACTTTTCCGTTACTGCCGTGTCCAACTTCTCAACGTCGTCAAACCGGACTTCTGGTAGCTGTTCCAAATCTTGCTGATCGCTCAAATCAATTTACTCCTCAGACAAATCGTTTTATCTATCCCATTGCGTCACATGGACGGCAAGGCCGCGCCGCCGCCTGAGAACATTTGCGAAAAAACACCCTGCTTCTTTTTCTTCTTCGGCTTATAAATGGGCGGATGCTCCAACCGCTGACGCGCCGTTTGGCCCGCTTTGGACGCAAGATAGGCGTTCACGCGGATGACGACGGGCGCAAGCTCTTCGCTCATGTAATCCACGCAATTGGCAAGCAAGCGCTGGTCATTTTCCATGCCGCCGAGGATGGTCACAACCAAAAGGCTCTGCACGTCGTTCAGCCCATTTTCATAAACATCGTTGAACAGCCTGAACATACGCTGCATTTCGGTTTTATCGTTGCGGCGGATGGTTTCCAGCACAACGGCGTTGCCGTGTTGGCGGAAAAATTCCTCGCACAAAAATTCGCCGTATAACTCATAATTGTCCTTATACGCCTGCCGGAGTTCCGAAAAAATTCCTGTAAAGCTGTTGCCGAACGTGATCGCGTCGTAATAAGCGTCGCCGTTTTTGATGGCTGTTTTCGAGATGCTCTTCGGGAGCTTTTTGCCCGCCGCCGCACCTTTGCGCCTCACGAACTTCTCGCGCAACACATCGCAAAAATCATCAATAACATATTTGATATCACGCTCATCGGCGGCCGCGAGTTCCAACAGCGAAAGCGAAAGCTGGTCAAAATCGCCGTCCTGCGCAATATCGACTGGCTGACGACTCAACCCCAACGCCGCTTTGTCGTCGCGAAGCCAAATGCGCAAAACGCCCGCTTCACCCACAAACGTGAGGGCGTCGTCTTCATCCCTCGCAACAGGAGCAAAACCCGCTTCCGTCAGCGTTGGCTCCATTCCTTTCGACAATTGTTCCAGCGCCTGTTTGGTTTCCATCATGAATGATTTCCTCCCCCGCCCAAAAAAATTTGCAACTGATGCACGGCGGTCTGTTGTTTTTGAAAGTCCACAGATACACATTATAAAACGGTATACTTAGTATAACACACTCAAGCGCGTTTGTCACGTGTTTTTTTTCATTTTTCTTGTTTGCGTTCATTTGCATGCATTGGTAGGGCACGGTAACCGCCGGAGGACGCGCAATTTCCAAAATTTAACGTCTTGTCTCTAGTCTTCAGCCTCCAGCAACGCCCTCGCGATCATTTTTGCGGGATGCAAATACGCCTGATAATACGCCGCGTTGCATGCCTGCATCTCGGCGCGTTTGGCGGGATCATCCCAAAGCAAGGCGGTTTGCCGCATTGCCTCCTCGGGATTCGCGAACGGCAGATAATGCCGCTCCGCCGCAAAATCGCCCGGCAGAACGTCGAGCACGCGTTCGCTGACAATCGCCTTCGCGGCGGCGACGTACTCCCCGCACTTCCAGCCTGTGGATTGCGCAAGCCCAACGGTCGTGAGGCAGACGCGGGCGCGTTTCATGCTCTGCAAATAGGTTCGTCTCTTGGTTTGATTTTGCGGAAAAACCAAATCCGGATACATCGCCAACGCAAAACGATTGCGCGAAAATCCCGCGATTGCCGCCGCGCCGTATTCTTTACGCAACAATCGGATAAGCGCGGCGCGCGTTTCGTCCATTGCGAGGATGGGCGTCAAATGCGGATGCTTTTGGAGTATGGTGTCGACGCGGCGCGGATCGCAGTCAGGATCATGCTCTTCGAGCGGAAACCACGTGCGGGTTTGGAACAATACAGACGCGTCCTGCGGATGCTCCGCCGGCTGTTCAAATTGTGCGGGATAAAATTGCCGATCCGAGAGTGCGCCGAACGGCAACCGCGCCAAGCATTTGCGCAAAAAGATATGCCGCCGCTCCGCATTTTTCAGCATCTCCGGCGATACCGCCGCAAGTCGGTGATAGGGATTTTGTGGGCAACTCACATGATAGTTGAGACCCAGCGGATGCTGCAAAGCGCTTGTCCTAAGGCAATCATAATACCGCGGCTTATGACTGCGGCGAAAATACGCGATCACCGTGTTTTCGCGCATGGCGGCATCGAACGCCTCATTTTGGATGTGGAGTTTGCCGAAATCGTGCGTATCGAACACGATTGACGCGCCGTCGTGGCGCTTTGCGATCACAAGCTGATTATGCCCGAACAACGAGCTTGTGTTCATATATTTGCAGGTGAAGCGCAGTTGTTTGGCTTGTGCGAGCAAGCAAAAGCCAACCAGCGGTTGGCTGATGTGGTGCGTCGCCAGAGGATCGAACAGAAGGGTAAATTGTTCCATAATCTTCCAATATATGTAAAGATAGCACAGATCTCAGGCAGAAAGCGACCATGCAAAGCATTCGCTCTTTTTTGTGGATTGCGCCCAATTATCCATTCTTCAGCAAGGTGTTTTTGATGTCCGTAATCAGCATGTGTCCGGGCGCGTGGGTGATGGCAAGCGTTGGCTTGGATGCCATGACGACCGATTGCGGCGTGACACCGCACGCCCAAAACACAGGCGTTTCGCCGTCATGGATCGTAACGGATTCGCCAAAATCGGGTTTGTTGATATCCCGAATGCCGATTTGCGCGGGATCGCCGATGTGAACGGGCGTTCCATGCACACGGGGCATTGCGGCGGTAGCCGTCACGGCGCGTACAATTTGCTCGGGCGGCAGAGGGCGCATGCTCACAACCATGTTTCCATGCAACGCTCCGGCGGGATCGCAGGCAATATTTGTCAAATACATGGGTACGTTGCGGTTTTCCTCAATATGCCGCACACGCACACCCGCTTCCAAAAGTTCGGATTCAAATGAAAAACTGCATCCAATCAAAAAACTGACCAAATCATCGCGCCAAAACGCCGATACGTCAGTGTATTCGCCCGTCATCACACCATTTTCATAGATGCGGTATTTTGGAATATCCGTCGCAATGTCGGCATCGGCAATTCGATGGAGCATGCGATCGCCCGCCTCGCTGACTTCCAGAACAGGGCACGGCTTGGGATTGCGTTGCGCGAACAGCAAAAAATCATAGGCATATGCTTTGGGGAGGATAATCAAATTGGCCTGCGCAAAACCGTTGCACATGCCGCTGGTTTGGCCCGTGATTTCGCCCGCGCGGATTTTTGCGCGCACATCAGCGGGGGATAGGTTGGCGTAAGGATTCATTGTTTTTCTCCAATCTTGCTCAATTGCGCGAGCGGTTGAACGGCGACGCCGTTTTTTTCAAGCGCACTGCGGATACGTTGCACAAAGAGCAGCGCTTTTTCGCCGTCGCCGTGTACGCAAACGGAATCCGCCGCAATGGGGATCGTTTTGCCCGTAACACTTTCCACAGTCCCCTGCGTCGCCATGCGCACAACGCGCGCGATGGCAGTGTCTTCATCATGGATCATCGCGCCCGGCTTGCCGCGCATGACAAGCGAACCATCGTCTTCGTAGGCGCGATCGGCAAAAATCTCTCTCGCGTACGGCAAGCCGATTTCGGCGGCGGCATCGATCATTTTGCTTCCGGATAGCGCGAGCAGGATGAGCGATTTATCAATTTCGGCAATCCCCTCGCAAATGGCGCGAGCCAGCGCGATGTCTTTTCCCGCCATGTTATACAGTGCGCCATGGGGTTTCACGTGGGCAAGTTTGACGCCTTGGACCGTGCAAAACGCCTGTAAAGCGCCAATTTGGTATTGTATATAAGCTTTCGCTTCGGTGGGCGACACCGCAATATTGCGTCTGCCGAAACCCATCAAATCGGGAAATCCGGGGTGTGCGCCGACGGCGACACCGCTCCTTTTGCAACTTTGCACCGTTTGCGCCATCACCAACGGATCGCCCGCGTGGAAACCGCAGGCGACGTTCGCGGAACTGATGAACGGAATCACTTCGCCGTCGCGCCCCATGGTGTACGCGCCGAAGCTTTCGCCGAGATCGCAGTTCAAATCAATAGATTGCATCTTCAATCCTCCTCCATTTTTGCCTTGCGCGTGTTGACCGCGCGGAAAAACGCGGGGTCGAATTTCGGCTTGCGGTCGTAGGTATAAACGCCGTTGCGCTCTTGCTCCACGTCGGTCAACTGGGTGTAGCAAAAAGCGAACATTTTGGGATGATCAAGCAAAACGTCGGTCAAGCCTTTGTAGCGGGCTTTGTATGCCTCTTCCGTTTTCGGCGCGTCGCCGTAACCCCAACCGTCCGAAACATCCCAACCGATGCCGCCGTATTCGCTGACGAACATGGGTTGCCCCCCATAGGTCTGCTGCCGTGCGCTGCAATCAAAAAAGCTGCCGCCGTCCGCAAAATCCGCATAATACGCCGCGAATTGTTCGGGATTTTGGCAATATTCATGTGTGCAGAAGATATCGGTTTTCACATGCACATAGCCGCTTGCGTCAATGCAAGGGCGGGCGGGATCAAGCAATTTTGTGGTTTCATAAACGATTTGCAGGGTGGAACGGACTTGACGATCATTCGTCTCGTTGAACGGACACCAACCGATGATACTCGGGTGATTATAGTCGCGTTCGAGTGCCTCGCACCACTGCGGCAAAAACTTTGCCAAGAGTTCGGGACGGCTTGTTTCACCGCCCCAGTTGGGGAACTCGCCCCAACAAAGATAGCCCAAACGGTCGGCATGGTATAAAAAGCGAGGTTCAAAGACTTTTTCGTGCAGACGCGCCCCATTGAATCCCGCTTGCATCGAAAGCAAAATATCCAATTCAAGCGCTTTGTCGCTCGGCGCGGTGTAGATGCCGTCCGGATAAAATCCTTGGTCGAGCACCAACCGCTGGAAGACGCTGCGTCCGTTGATCAAAAATTTGTAACCATCCAGTTTCAGGCTGCGCATGCCAAAGTAGCTTTGCACTGTATCCTCGCCGAACGTCAGTTTGAGGTCATACAAACCGCCTTTGCCGACCTCCCAAAGATGCAGCTCAGGCAAGTCCAAAGTGAGGGTTACGATGTCGCCGCAAGGCGAAGCTACACCCGATTGCACGCACGCGCCCTCCCAAAAAGCCGCCGCGGTCAGCGTTCCTGCGCCTGCGATCTGTGCGCGAATGTGCACGCGGGCGTTTTCGGGGTCTGTGTCAATTTTGGCGGAGACAATATGGTTTTGCGGCAGATATTCAAGCCAGACGCTTTGCCAAATCCCCGTCGTGCGGGTGTACATGCAAGCGTAGGAGGCAAATTGATCGCTCTGTTTACCCGAGCAAATCAACGGATCGCGCGTGTCGTCCTGGCACCGGATCGTAACCGCGTTTTCGCCCGCGTTCAAATATTGCGTGATATCGAACGCGAACGATGTATAGCCGCCCTCATGCTTGCCGACCTCTTCGCCGTTGACATAAACAGTCGTCAGATAATCCGCCGCGCCCACATGGAGGATCACGCGGTTTTGGAGTTCCGTCTCCGTGCAATCAATCGTGCGGCGATACCATACGGCGGGCATAAAATCGGTGAATCGAATGCCGGAAAGCTTGCTTTCGGGGCAGAAGGGGACAATGATTTGCTGATCGAAAAACGGCTTGTGTTGCCAATCCTGTGCCGCGCCGCTGTTTGAAAAATCAAAGGCAAACTCCCAAACGCCGTTGAGTATCCTGTAGGTTTCACGTTTCCATTGCGGATTTGGGTGTTCCGACCGCGGCATATCGTCAAAAACGCGCATAGCGAACTCCAGTCATTTCATTGCTTTAATTATTTGCACATTTGATTATACGACATAAAGAAGATCTTGTCAATGCTGAAAGCAGGCATTCGGCGTCGTGATGGCAAATACGCTTGAATCAAAAAAAATGGGACGGGCAAACCGCCCGTCCCCACGTTGCCGAAAAATTCCGAAACCCGATCTCTACCCTCTGGCGTTCGGCATCATTACTGTGCTTTTTTTAGTGCGCGTTCCAACCAAATGGCCGCAATGTCGATCGCGTTGAACAAGCCATGGCGTTCGCAACGTTGCACAATGCGCTCCAGCGGGCTGACATCGGGATCTGTGTCCATGAGCCATACGTTGACTTTTTCGGCGACTTTCAAGCCGCCCAAATCGCGCGTTGTGCTGATCTTAATCATAATCACATAGGGATCCGCAAGCGAACCATAGTAGATCGTATCGCCGCATCGCACCAACGGATGCCCTTTGTAGGTCATAAAAGGCGTTTCGGTTTGAACGGTTTCGGTGTTTTGCATCGGTTAACCTTCTTTCAGCGCGTCGTTCGCGTTCAAATAATTCTTGACCAACGCCTGCAGCAGTTCGTCGCGATCGAGGCGGCGCACCAAACTGCGGGCATTGTTGTGGGTTGTGATGTACGTCGGATCTTCCGACAAAATATAGCCGACAATCTGGCTGATGGGGTTGTAGCCCTTTTGCACCAGAGCATCGTAAACCAAACGCAGGATCTGTCTCATTTCGTCTTCGGGTTCGTTTTTGATTGTGAATTGAATCGTCGTGTTGTCCATAGTCTCGCCCTCCGTGTCAATAGATATCCACCACTATTATAAACGATATCCGCAAAGAATTCAATGCAAATTTGCGGATATTTATAATTCTTTTGCTAAGATCGCAAATTTGCCCCTGCCGCAGTGAGGTTTTTAAGGCATCGCGCAACGATTTTGTCGGCTTCCTCGTCGGTGAGCGTACCGTCTTTGGATCGCAAGCGCAGTGTGAACGCAACGCTCTTGCTGCCTTTTGCAATTTGATCGCCCGTGTAAACGTCGAACAATTGGATTTCCTCCAGCAAACTGCCCGCCGCCTTCTCAATGATTTTTTGAAGCGCAAGCACGGGCTGCGCCGCATCGCACACCAAGGCGAGATCGCGCGTGATGGCGGGATAGCGCGGCAGTTGTCTATAAATCCGCGCGGTGTTTTGTTGTGCGAAAAGGGTGTCAAAATCAATCTGCGCGGCGTAAAGGCGCGCGGAGAGATCGTAATTTTCGGCGATTTGCGAAGCAATCTCACCCAAAACGGCAAACGGCGCACCGTCGATCAGCAGTTCCGCGCAACGCCCCGGGTGATAACTCGGGTCACTGCCGCGCCGCACGTCGTATCCCGTAATCCCAAGTTGGGCAAGCAGTTCGTCCGCAATGCCTTTGATTGTGAAGTAGTCTGCATCCGCGCCATACAAGCCGATTGCGACTTGCTGTTTTTCGATCGGCAATTCCTCCGTGCCGCGCGGAATGTAAACCGTCGCAAGCTCAAACAGCGCGGCATCCGCGTTGTGATTTTTATAATTGTGCGCCAGTGTCTCCAAAATGGAGGGCAGCGCTGTGGTACGCATCACGCCGGTTTCCTCGCCGAGCGGATTTATGATGGTCACGCTTTCGCGCAGGGGGCTGTCGTCGGGCAGACCAATCATGTTATACGCTTTTGGACTGATGAACGAATAGGTATTGATTTCACTGCACCCTGCCGCGAGCAGAACCGTGCTGATTTTACGCTGAAGGCGCTGAACTGGCGTGACACGTCCGTCCGCCAAACCGCGCAGGGGTGTCGATGGAATGTTATCATAGCCGAAGAAGCGCGCGATTTCCTCCGCGATATCCGCTTTTTGTTCCAAATCCTTGCGATTGGTCGGCACGAGGATCGTTCCGTCCTTCATTTTGCAGCCGATGGATTGCAAAATCGCAATCTGCCGTTCGGAATCGCATGAAATACCGATGAATCGGTTGACATAATCGGGATCGAACGGAATTGTGTTCGCTTGCGGCGGCGTTGGATAGACATCCACAATGCCGTGCGCAATTTCGCCCGCTTCAAGCAATTCAACCAGTTCCAATGCGCGGTGCAGGCAGATCAAACAAGCGTTTGCATCCAGTTCTTTTTCGTAACGGGAGGATGCCTCCGTGCGCAATCCCAATTTTTTTGCGCCGTTGCGGACGCGTATGCCGCTGAAACACGCGGATTCAAACACAATCGTCGTCGTGTCTTCCATAATCCCGCTGAATTCGCCGCCCATCACGCCCGCGACGGCGACGGGCTTGTTGGCGTCGGCAATCACAAGCACGTCGCTGTCGAGGTCGTGTTCCGTGCCGTCGAGCGTGGTGATTCTTTCGCCGTCGCGCGCCGTGCGGACAATCACTTGATTGCCGTCCAAGTAACGCAAGTCGAAAGCGTGCATGGGCTGACCGTATTCAAGCATGACATAGTTGGTGATATCGACAATATTATTGATGGGGCGCACGCCGCTTGCACGCAGACGTTCACGCATCCAGCGAGGAGACGGCGCGATCCGAACGTTTTCCACCACCGCCCCCGCGTAACGATAGCAGAGCGCGGGCGCGTCGATTTGCACCGACAAAAGCGGAGCCGCGGCATCTTCGGCAATTGATGTTTTTGGAATCGGCGGTGCGAACGGCAAGCCGAACGTCGCGGCGGCTTCGCGCGCCAAACCCAGGACACTTAAACAATCGGGACGGTTGGATGTGATTTCAAATTCCGTAATCACGTCGTTCAGACCGATGGCTTCATGGATATCAAGCCCCGGCACACGTGTGCAATCGTCGCCCAAAATAAAAATCCCATCCGTGATAGCATAGGGAAAATCGTGCTGTGTCAAGCCCAGTTCTTCCAGCGAGCACATCATGCCGTTGCTCATCACGCCGCGCAGTTTGCCTCCTTTGATTTTTTTGCCGCCGAAGACGACGGATTTATCCTTCGCCACGGGAACATAATCGCCTTGCCGCACGTTCTGCGCGCCTGTGACAATCTGCGCACACTCGCCGCCGATATCCGTTTGCGCCACCCAAAGATGATCGGAATCGGGATGACGTTCAATCTGTGTCACAAGTCCTACCACAATGTTCTCGAGTATGGAGCCCTCTTGTTCAACGCTTTCCGCCTTTGAGCCGCTCAGTGTCATTTTGTCGGCGAATTCCTTGGATGAAACATCCAACGGGAGGTAATCCAGCAACCATTTGCGCGATAATTTCATCTTGTATCCCCTCCCTTAAAATTGGCGCAAAAAGCGCATATCGTTCACATAAAACAGCCGCATGTCGTCCACTTGGAATCGGAACATCGTCAAACGTTCCAGTCCGACACCAAAGGCGAAACCGCTGTATTTTTCGGGATCGATGCCACCCGTGCGCAGCACTTTCGGGTGCACCATCCCTGCGCCGAGCACTTCAATCCAACCCTCGCCCTTGCACATGGGGCAACCCTTTCCGCCGCAACGGAAGCAGGACAAATCCACCTCGCAAGAGGGTTCGGTGAATGGAAAATGATGCGGACGCAGTCTTGTGCGGGTCTCTTCACCATAAAGCCGTTTGGCGAAGTGTTCCAGTGTTCCTTTCAAATCGCCCATGGTGATGCCCTGATCCACAACAAGCCCTTCAATTTGATGAAAAAGCGGGGAGTGTGTCGCGTCCACGGCATCACTGCGATAAACGCGGCCCGGCGCAATGATGCGGATGGGCGGCTGCTGCCGTTCCATCACGCGCATTTGCACGGGGGAAGTTTGCGTGCGAAGAAGCATGCGTTCCGTGATATAAAACGTATCCTGCGTATCGCGTGCGGGATGCCCCTGCGGCAGATTGAGCGCTTCAAAGTTGTAGTAATCCCACTCGACCTCAGGACCTGTCGCAACCGAAAAGCCCATCCCGAGGAAGATTTCCTCCAACTCTTCCAGCACAATCGAAAACGGATGCTTATGCCCCAAGGATTTTGTTCTGCCGGGCATCGTCACATCAATGGTTTCGTCCGCAAGGCGGCGCGCGGTCTCTTCGGCTTTGAGCGTCCGCCCGCGCGCTTCAAGCAACGCGTCGAGTTGACTGCGCGTTTCGTTCGCCAACGCGCCCATTATGGGACGCTCTTCGGGCGACAGACTGCCCATCCGCTTGAGTATGGCTGTCAGTTTTCCTTTTTTGCCCAAAAAGGCAATCCGTGTTTGCTCCAATGCCGCTGTGCTTTGCGCCTGCGCGATAGTCGCTTGCGCGTCGCCGAGCAACGCGTTCAATTGATCTTTCAATGGCTCACCCCTACAATCACAATCAATGGTTCAGCAATACGCCCACCCTTTACTGATTGCACCCAAAGATGCACGCAATCACAAGACGGCATACGCAATAATACTATTTTAACAGACAATCCCGCACAATGCAAGTCTTTTTTGCATGAATGACGCATAGGAATGGATTGGTCAGATCAATTCATCAACGGAGGGGTTGCAGTGAAAGGTAATGTGGAAGAACGTGCCGTGGAACTCGGCGCGTATATTGTTGAAAACCAAGCGACCGTGCGCGCAGCCGCAAAACGGTTTAACATAAGCAAATCAACTGTACACATGGACGTCAGTTCCAGATTGGCCCGCCTGAATCCGCAGTTATACACCCAAGTGCGCAAGGTTTTGGATATCAACAAATCACAGCGGCACATTCGCGGCGGGCTTGCGACGCGTGAAAAATATTTGATGGGCGACGACTAATACTTTTTTTTGAAAAAAAAGCACAAAAAGAACTTTTAATCGCGCTCCAACTCCTTGTGTATCCGGACTTTTGCGCGATGGATCATTAAAATATTCACTCACTTTTCCTGTGAGCGTGTCTTCAAAAGTGTCGAGAGTACCCCACACAGCCTCATTTACCACGCCATACGGTTCAAGTTCTTTCAGCCATGCGCGAAGATACAACGTTTGTTCCAGAAACCGCCCAATCAGACCGTGCATAAGCGTTTGTTTATTATCGGCGAGCTTGTCCGCCGTCCACATTGTTAAGAAGTTTGTTCATCATCAGCCATCCAACTTATTATTTCATTAAGTGACGTTTTATCAACCGACAACTTGATCAGTCGCGGTTCGCGCGGCAAGGCGTTATTCGTCTTCCAAAACGTAATTGCCGCCGCGCGGCAACCCCAATTGCAACAACACTTGTTCTTCACGCTCGCGCATGCGTACACTTTCAAGCCCGCTCGCAACATGATCGTGCCCCAGCAAATGCAACATGGAGTGCACCGTCAAAAACGCAACCTCGCGCTTTAAACTGTGACCATAAAGCAACGACTGCTCCAACGCGCGGGGCATGGCGATGACGATATCGCCAAGCATTTTTGCGCCCGTTGCGGGATTTATATCATAGATACCCTTGTCGCCAAGCGGAAAACTCAACACATCCGTCACGGCATCCACTTGACGATGCTCCGCATTGAGCGCCCGAATCGCTTCGTTTTCCACAAATGTAACATCAACTTCCGCGGTGCCGACAAATCCTTCCTGGATCAAAACGGCAGTGCACGCCCGCCGCACCAGCATACGAATGCCTGTCGGGATTTTAACGGTCTGCTGGCTATCGGTTATACTGACTTTGATTATGCTTGCCACTCTTTGTAGCCTCCTCTTTCTCATATGCTTGAATAATTGATTGCACCAACCGATGGCGCACCACATCTTTTTCGCTGAAACGGACGATCGCAACGTCGTCCACATGCCTGAGCACCCTCGCCGCGTGTATAAGCCCCGATCTTCTGCCTTCAGGCAGATCCACCTGCGTGGCATCGCCGTTGACCACCATTTTCGCGTTCGCGCCAAGCCGCGTGAGGAACATTTTCATTTGTTCCGAGGTTGTGTTCTGCGCTTCGTCCAAAATAATAAAACTGTCGTCCAGCGTCCGCCCGCGCATGTACGCCAATGGAGCAACCTCAATCGCGCCGCGCTCCTGTTGCTTTTGAAATCCCTCCGCGCCCAGCATTTCAAACAGGGCATCATACAGCGGACGCAGATACGGGTCGACTTTTTGTTGCAGATCGCCCGGCAAAAACCCCAGTTTCTCGCCGGCCTCCACCGCCGGGCGCGTGAGGATAATGCGGTTGACCTCTTTCGCGCGGAACGCCGCAACCGCCATCGCCACCGCCAAATAACTTTTGCCCGTACCCGCCGGACCAATCCCAATGGTAATCGTATTGCCTCGAATGGATTCGATATACTTTTTTTGCCCGATCGTTTTTGGTTTAATCGGCTTCCCGCGAGCGGTCACGCAAACGCTGTCGCCTGTCATTTCCGCCAATTTTTCGTCGGTATCGCCGTTGTCCTCGCGCACCATGGCAATCACATAACGCACGGATTGCTCGCTCAGTTCATCTCCTTTGTTCACGAGTGTCAACAGTCCGTTGACGGCGCGAACCGCCAACGCCACTTGCTCCGCGTCGCCCGAAATTTTCACTTCCGCACCGCGGCAAATGACGCGCACGGTGAACGCCTTTTCAATTTCTTTGATGTTTTCGTCGAAGCTGCCGAACAAATGCAAGGCATGCTCCATGCGCTCAATGTGAATGACTTGCTCTGTGATCAAAAAAAAGACTCCATTCAACACGAAATTCCAATTTGCACAAATGAATTTTTATATGATTATACTATAATTCTCGCCACCTGTCAAGTATAGTACAGAATTTTTGCGGTAAAACACGCGAATCGCAAAAAAACCAAGTGAATCCCTCTCGGATTACTTGGTTTTGCTATGATTTCTTCAATTTGTTGTGCGTTTGTTTCGGATTTTGCAAAAAACAGGATTACGCGATACGGGCTATTCGCTTTCCAGCAACCCGTATTTCACTTTGATCCTGTCCAGTTTTTCCAGCATGGGCTGCGCGGCAACCGCCAAAAAGAAGACGGTTGATAGGGCGTGAACAAGATTGAACGGAATCCCTTGCAGATAGACGGCAAGCACGCCCGCGCGGGTCGGTTCCGCCAAAAACGTCAAAGCCGATTGTCCATCGAGCAAACCGCCGTAAATCACAAACGTTGCGATCCCGCCGAATACGCACAACGCCGCGCGACCTCGCCGTAAAAATCCTTTTTTAAACAGCAAGCCCGCCAAAAAGCCAATGATTCCGAACGCAAACATCTGCCAAGGCGTCCACGGTCCTTGCCCA